>NZ_JBIRUY010000012.1:0-197247 GCF_044335305.1 Streptomyces sp. NPDC020490
GGAGTGCTTCCAGACCGCGAAGAACGAGACCGGGCTCGATCACTACCAGGTCCGCGGGTACACCGCGTGGTACCGGCATATAACCCTGTCCATGGCCGCTCTCGCCTTCCTCGCCATCTTGCGGGCAGAGGCAAAAAGGGGGATCCGAGCACCGGCGGAAATCAATCGCTCATACCCGTGACCATGAACGAAGCCCGGCGGCTCTTCAACCGCATCTCCTCTCCGATCCGCCACCGAACCCAGCACGTACTCGCATGGTCACTATGGCGAAGAAGAAGCCAAGCACGAGCCCGCATCAGTCATTACCAACGCAGAGGGCATCACGGAGTGTCGTTGCAGTACTAGGACGTGCGCGGACACCCACGGGCGTGCGCGGACCGCCGTCCGTGGGTCACGCGGGTCACGCGGCGTCACCGGTCTCCACCGGCAGGTCGGCCAGCCGCCACTCCAGCATCCCGTCCACCAGGCGGACCGCGCGGCGTCCGCGTGCGGTCAGCAGGCGTACGGCGTCGTGGGCGAGCACGCAGTAGGCGCCCCGGCAGTAGGCCACCACCTCCGTCTCCTCGGGCAACTCGGCGACGCGGGCGGCGAGTTCCTCGACCGGGATGGAGAGGGCGCCGGGGATGTGGCCCGCCGCGTACTCCTCGGCGGGCCGCACGTCCAGGACGACCACATCGCCGGCCGCCGCGCGGGCGAGCAGTTCCGCACGGCCGACCTCCTCGCCGTCGGCGGGACCGAGGTAGGCGGTCCGCGCGGGCTCGACCGCGTCCTGGTGGGCCTGGGCGACCTGGCGCAGCAGCGCGTACAGGGCGGCGACGTCGTCCCCGGCGAGCCGGTAGTGGATGCGCACGCCCTCCCGCCGGGTGGCTACGAGTCCGGCCTGCTTGAGGGTCTGCAGGTGGGCGGAGGCGGTGGTCAGGTTCAGACCGGCGGCCCGGGCGAGGGCGTCGACGGTGCGCTCGCCCTGGGCCAGCAGATCGAGCAGTTCCAGGCGCTTCCCGCTGCTCAGAGCCTTCCCGGTGCGGGCGAAGGCGTCGTAGAGCGCGGCCTTGCGAGTGGGGTCTCCCATGGCATCGGCCTCCTCTTTATCCAATAATCCATGGAATAGTGTAGAGGAATAGGGGCGGCCCGTGTGAGCACGCGGCGGCCCCGGCGCCCCGTCCCGCCCCATCCCGTCCCGTCCCGGCACCTGGAGGAATCTGATGCGCTTCACCGCCCCGGCCAGCGCGGCCGTACGCCGCCGTCCGCAGGAGGAGACGTGAGCGCCGGAACGGCCGCCCGCAGCGAGAACGTGCGCCTCGGGCTGCGCGCCAACCTGGCCCAGTTCTCCCTGCTGGTCGCAGTCAACGCGCTGGTCGGCGGCATGCTCGGCCAGGAGCGCACCGTGCTGCCGCTACTCGCCCGCGAGGTCCTCCAGCTGTCCGCGTACACCGCGGCGCTGACCTACATCGTGGCGTTCGGCGCCACCAAGGCGGTCACGAACTTCTTCGCCGGCACCCTGTCCGACCGGTACGGCCGCAAGCCCGTACTGGTCGCCGGCTGGCTCGTCGCGCTGCCGGTGCCGGCGCTGCTGATCTGGGGGCCGACCTGGGGCTGGATCGTCCTCGCCAACGTCCTGCTCGGCGTCAACCAGGGCCTGACCTGGTCCACCACGGTCATCATGAAGATCGATCTGGTCGGTCCGGAACGCCGGGGCCTGGCCATGGGCTTCAACGAGGCCTCCGGCTACGTCGCCCTCGCCGCCACCGCCATGGCCACGGGCTCCCTCGCCGCCCACTGGGGGCTGCGCCCCGCCCCGTTCCTGCTCGGCGCCGCGTACGCCGCGCTCGCCCTGGGCCTGTCCACCCTCGCCGTCCGCGAGACCCGGGACCACGCCCGCGCCGAGGCCGCCCTCCCCCAGGCTCTCGGCTCCGCTCGAGCAGGGGGGACCCCCATACCCGCCCCGAGGAACCCCGACCACCACGGCGAGCTGACCACCGGCCAGGTCGCCCGCATCACCAGCTTCCGCGACAAGGCGCTGTCCGCCGCCAGCCAGGCCGGCCTGGTCAACAACCTCAACGACGCCCTCGCCTGGGGCATCTTCCCGCTGCTGTTCGCCGCCCACGGACTGTCCGTCGCCCGGATCGGCGTGCTCGCCGCGCTCTATCCCGCGGTGTGGGGGTTCGGGCAGCTGCTCACCGGCTGGTGGTCCGACCGGATCGGCCGCAAGCACCTCATCACCGCGGGCATGCTCGTCCAGGCCGCGGCCCTCGCCCTGGTGGCGGCCGGCACCACGTTCCCCGTCTGGGCCGCGGCCCAGGTGCTCCTCGGCGCCGGGACCGCGCTGGTCTACCCGACCCTCCTCGCCGCCATCGGCGACGTCGCCCACCCCGCCTGGCGGGCCCGCTCCGTGGGCGTCTACCGGCTGTGGCGCGACGGCGGTTTCGCCGTGGGCGCCCTGCTCGCCGGCGCCGTCGCCGACGCCTACGGCCTGGCCGCGGCGACATGGGCCGTCGCCGCGCTCACCGCGGCGTCCGGGCTCGTCGTGGCGGTGCGCATGTACGAGACCCATCCGCGCACGAGGTCATGAGCCGGCGGGTGCGCCCCACCTCGACGGGAGTCATCGGTCGCCGGGAGGCATCGGTAGCCGGGAGGCATCGGTCGCCGGGACGCATCGGTAGCCGGGAGGTGAGCGGTCGCCGGGAGGTAACTGGTCGACGGCAGGTCACCGGCTCGGCGCGTGCGGCGTCTGCCCCGTGGCCGGGCGGGTGGGGGTGCGCAGGGCCAGCAGGGCGACGTCGTCGTCGTTGCCCGCCGGGCGGACCCGGCGCAGCAGCAGGTCGGTGAAGGACGCGAGGGGCCGGTGGGCGAGGGCCGCGGCGTGCCGGCGCAGCCGGTTCAGGCCCTCGTCCAGGGTGTGGCCGGGGGCCTCGACGAGGCCGTCGGTGTAGAGCAGCAGGGTAGAGCCGGGCGGGAGGAGGGCCGTGGCGTCGGGGCGGGGGGTGCGCACCCCGGTGCCGAGCAGGATGCCGTGCCCGGCGTCGAGGTACTGGGCCAGGCCGTCGCGGCTGATCAGCAGGGGCGGCGGATGGCCGGCGTTGGTCCAGAACAGCTGCCACGGGCCGTCGTCGGACGCCTCGATCCGGCCGAAGATCATGGTGGCCATGGTGACGTCGGTGATGTGCTGGATCGCTTCGTCGAGCCGTCCGACGATCTGGCTCGGGGGTTCCTGCTGCGACCAGGCGTAGGCACGCAGCATGTTGCGCACCTGCGCCATGCCCGCCGCGGCCTCCAGGTCGTGCCCGACGACGTCCCCGATCGCCAGGGCGGTGGCGCCGTCGGACAGCGGGAAGGCGTCGTACCAGTCGCCGCCGACCTGCGAGGCGTCCGGCGCGGGCAGGTAGCGGACGGTCATCTGCAGCCGCGGCACCCTCGGCATCTGCGGCAGCAGGTGGTTCTGCATGGTCTCGGCGACCCTGCGCTGGCGCTGGTAGAGGCGGGCGTTGTCCAGGGAGAGACCGGCGCGGCGCGCGACGTCCTCGATCAGCGGGAGGTCGGCGGCGGTGAAGGCCGCCGGGTTCTCGGCGCGGCCCAGCGTGAGGGCGCCCACGACCTCGCGGCTGCTCCGGATGGGCACGATGGCCGCGGAGTGCATGCCGGTGGCCTCGAACAGGCGGTGCTGTTCGACGGCGATGCCGGAGTCCGGTTCCCCCCGGTAGGTCTGCGGCCCGGCCAGGGCGGCGGCTACCCCGCGCAGGGCTCTGGACAGCGGCAGCGGGGACTCCTCCGACACCGGCGGCATCGGGCCCTGCAACTCCTCGTGGTGCACCAGGGCCGCGCCTTCGGCGTGCACGACGACGGCGCGCTGCACCTCGTCGCTGTCGGTGATCAGATCGACGACCGCCCAGTCCGCCAGCCGCGGCACGACCAGCGCGACGAGCCGGCGCAGCGCCTCCCCGACGTCGAGCGTCGACGACAGCTGCGTGGTGGTCTCGGCCAGCAGGGCCAGCCGGGCCAGTTCCGTCATCGGCTGGACGCCCTGCCCGAACCGCTCGCCGGGCTTGCTCAGCGGACCGGAGCTGTGGAAGATCACCAGCATGCCGCGCCGGCCGTCGCCGATCTCGTACGGGGTGAGCAGCCAGGAGATGGGCAGCAGGGAGCCGTCGCCCCGCGCGAAGTAGTCCACGTCGGCCTGGGCGGTGTGTCCGGCGTGGAACGCCTGCCGCATGCCGCACTGGGTCCGGGGCAGCGACCGGCCGTGCGGCCCGCGGTGCAGCAGGTCGTGCGCGTCCTGGCCGACGAGGTCCTCGGCGGACCGGCCCAGCAGCTCTTCGGCGCGGGCGTTGACGGCCAGGATGCAGCCCTCGTCGTCCACCAGGTAGGCGCCGGTCCCGATGGCTTCCAGCGCCCGGCTGCGCGCGTCAGGACCGTGACCGCCCGGCCGGGACGGCTCCTCGACGGTCTCCGCATGCTGGGGCCGCGCCATCTCCACGCCTCCCTCGGTGATCGGGCTCTGAGCGCTGTCGGGCTCCGAGTGCTGTCGGGCTCCGAGTGCTGTCCGGCTCTGGGTGCTTTCTGGCTCTCTGAGCGTTTTCGGGCTCTGCGTGTTTTCGTATGCCCCGGCCCGGGGACATCACCCGCCCCAGGTGGCGCCCCGGGGCGTCTCACCCCATGTTCACCCACCGGCCGTTCCTTCTGCGACCGCCGGGCCGGGCGGGGACCGGCGGGCCCGGCGGTCGGCGGATGTGGATTGCCCGGCGGGCCGGGTACCGGGAGAGCGGGCACCGCAGCCGGGGCCCCGCGCGGCACGTACGACAGCGGAGGTGACGATGAGGCGCGACGAGTTCCTCGCCCGGGTACGCGAGCGCGGCGGACACGACGGCCGGGACGGGGCCGCGGCCGGCCTCGCGGGCTGACACACGGCGCGGGAGGCCGGCCGCGGCCGCGCGGCGGCCTCCTGCCCGACGGGGCCCGCACCGCCCGGTGCGGGCCGGCATGGCCACGAAGGGCCGTGGGGGTCCGGCCGGTGACGCCGGAGCCAGGCCGCGACGTCGCGGCTCCTTCCTCCCCGCGGCGGCCGGCCGGGACATCCGGCGGCCCTGTGGCCCGAGCGGCGAGCGAGACGGGTGGTGTGCCGGTGGAATGGCGGGAGTACGCGGAGCAGATGGCCCGGCTCGCACGGGACCTGCTGGCGCAGGATTCGGTCCAGGGAACGCTGGACGCCATCGCGGCGGCGGCGGTGCGGCTGGTGGACGGCTGTGACGCGGCCGGGATCCTCGCGGTGCGCAAGGGCCGGGCGGTGACCCTGGCCGCGTGCGGGGACGTGGTCCGGGACTGCGACCGGCTGCAGGGGGAGCTGGGTGAGGGACCCTGCTTCGACCTCGCCCGGCGCCGCCGGTGAGCGTGCGTACCGCATCGAGGACCTCAGCCGGCCCCAGGCGTCCTGGCAGCGGTTCGCCGCGGGCGCCCGCGAGCTGGGCGTGGGCAGCATGAGCGGGGTGCTGCTCTACGCCCAGGACGAGGACTTCGGGGCGCTCGACCTGTACGCGCGCCGTCCCGGAACCTTCGGCGAGGACGTCGAGACGGCGGTCTGGCTGCTGGCCTCGCACGCCGCCGTCGCCCTGTCCAGCGCGCGCACCATCGACCAGCTCGAGCACGCCATGGACAGCCGGCACGCCATCGGCGAGGCCATGGGCATGCTGATGGAACGTCACAGCTTCAGCGAGGAGGAGGCGTTCGACGTGCTGCGCCGCATCTCCCAGCACCACAACCTCAAACTGCGCGACGTCGCCCGGCGGATCAGCGGCGCGGGCGCCGACGGGAACTGACGGGGGCCGGCGGCCGGGTTCCGTGCCAAACGGTCGGTGTGCCGCGGTACTTGCGGCGCGGAGGCCGCCCGCATGGCATGATCAGGTGCAAATGGCCACCAGAGAACCGGACGACAGCACGGCAGCGGGCGACGGACACCACGCGGCGCCCGTGCCCGAGGACGTCTGGCGACGGTTCGCGGCCGACAGCGAACGGGCCATCCGCCGCTCCGCTCCCCGGGAGCCCTCGGCGCGCGAGCGCCTGTCGGGGGCGTCCGTGCGTTTCGCGCCCGACGGCGCGAACCGGGAACGCGGCGCCGGCCACGCCCCGTCGGACGCGGTCGGCGAACTGTGGCAGCCGCAGGAGCTGACGGCCGGCCCCGCCTGGCGCGACCTGGACGGTCCCGGCCGGCGCCGCCGGGTGTGCCGGGTGCTCGGAACCGTGGCGGCGGTCGTGCTGCTGCTGTCCGCGGCGTCCCACCTGTCCACCGGTCCCCGCCAGGGCCGCGGGGTGCCCGGCGGCACCACCCTCCAGCAGTCGGAGGACGTCCCGGCCGGGTCCCCCGCCGGCGCCACGTCCCGCCCCGAGCCGGACGACACGGCCCCCACCCTGCGCGCGGGCTGACCCACGCCCCGAGCCACCGGACCGCTGCACGGCGCGGCGGTGAGGCGACGATCGGTGACGCCGCCGCGGGGCTCCCGCACCCGGAGCCGAGGCGCCCTCACCGCCTCGGCCTTACGAGCACGGTTCACCGGGCCCTACCGGACTCCAACGGCAGGACGGTGCGTGGGCTGCGACGGCCCGCAGCACCTGCTTCTTCGACGGGTTCACCATCGCCCTCCCCGCCACGGTCACCGTCGGCACGGTCTCGTTGCCGTCCGCGACCGAGCGGACGAACGCCGCCGCCCGAGGATCGCGCCGGATGTCGACCTCGGTGTACCGCAGTCCCGTCAGGCGCAGTCCCAGTCGCAGCTTCATGCAGAACACGCACCCGGGCCGCCAGTGGACGACCACGCCCTCGCGGTCCTCGTTCACCGGTGTCCCCCTCGGTCTCGGCGGCGGTGCGCCAAGCGTAGGGGAGTCCGGCGTGCGGGCGGGGGCGGGGGGCGTCATCTCCCCGTGGTCTGCGGTTCGTAGGTCGCGAGCGCCCAGATCACGAACACGTCGATGGCCATCATAATGACGGACCACACCGGCGCGTAGGGCAGGAACAGGAACTGGGCCATCAGGCTCAGCGACGCCAGCACGATGCCGACCCCGCGCGCCCAACCGGCGCCGGAGAGGATGCCCGCGCCGGCGATGACGGCTATGACGCCGAGAACGAGCAGGATCCATCCCCAGCCGGTGAGGTTGATCTTGTAGACGTAGTTGCCGATGCGGGCGTAGACATCATCCTTGGAGATCGCCGCGACGCCCTGGAAGACGGCCAGAAAGCCGTTGACGATCATCAGGACGCCCGCGAAGACGGCGCCGCCGTTGGCCCAGGCGCTGCCGCCGGCGGGGGCGGATCGGTAGTCACCGGACGGGGCGCCCGAGTGGGACGGTGCGGTCATGGTCGCACTCCGTTTCTCGTGGGGCGGCGGCAGCGGGCGCCGGTCGCCCGGCCGCCTGCTTCGACAGTCGGCCCGGAGTGCGGGGTCGGCCAGAGGATGTGAGCCGATCGGGTGATGGACGCGATATGCAAGGGTCATGGATGGGCGCGCGCGTCGGGCGCCTGCCGCGCGGGCGGCCTGGGGCGTTACTCGGGCTCGCCGTCGTCGACGCGGTAGGTCCTCGTCCAGGTGGCGCCGCAGCGGCAGCGGGAGAGCTCCACCAGGTCGCCTTCTTCGGACACGGCCAGACCGTCGCGGAGGCGGACGTGCACGTGCTGACTCATGGGATGCGCCTTCTCTCGCGTGTGCCGGGGGTCCCCACTGTCATCACATGTCCGCCTCCGTCCGCAATGACGCGGACCACAGGGCGGCCGGCCACGCGGCCGGCCACGCGGTCGGCTACGCGTCGGCGATCCCGTGTTCGAACGCGGCCAGGTGCCGCTCCGAGGCGGCGAGGAGGTGGGTGTACACCTGGCGCGCGTCCGGGGCGGTGAGGCCGGACAGCGCCTTCGTCAGCGCGGCGACGTCGTCGGTCTCGACGGTGCGGCCGGCCTTCAGCGCCGCGTCCAGGCTGCCCTCGCCCTGCTTCAGCAGCCGGTCGTAGGTGGCCTGGACGGCCGGGTCGGCGAACTCGCCGGCCGGCTGTCCGGTGGTCGGATCGCTGACGTCGTAGCGGTCCAGCAGGGTCCGTACGGCGGTGAGGTGCCGCGTCTCGGCCGCCGCGATCCGGTCGAAGATCCGTACGTCGTAGCGCTCGGCGAACGCCGTGTAGAGGTCGTGTGCCAGCTTCTCCTCCTCGGCCATGCCGGCCAGGGTGTCCTTCCGGGCGGCCGTGAGGGTTCCCTGCCCGGCGGGGGCGGTCCGCGTGCAGGGCGCGTCGTCGCCGTGGCCGCCGTGCCGGTTGGCGGGCTCCGACATGCGGTGCATGCCCTGGTGGGCCGCCGACGCGGGGGTGCCGCCGGAGTCCGCGATCACCGGTCCTGCCGCCGCGACGCCGCCGACGGCGAGGACGCCCACGGTGAGGATCGTCGCGATTCTGCGGTTGCGTGTCATGTCCGGCCTCCTCGGATCCGCGGGGACGTGGCTTCGTTCCCGCACGGTCACGGTCGCGCCGGGCCCTGCATTCGGCGTGCCGGGGATGTGGAGACGGGATGGAGACGACGGCGGGGAAGGTTGGGCTGTTCGGCCCTCGCCGGGACGTGTCCGGAGCACGTAGGAGTGGGGCATGTCCACCACGGTGCTCGTCGTCGAGGACGAGAAGGAGATCCGGGAGCTGCTGCGCCGCTACCTGGAGCGCGCCGGTCACGGGGTGCTGACGACCGGGTCGGGCGCGGAGGCCGTACGGCTGCTCGGCGAGCGGCGGGTCGACCTGGCGCTGCTCGATCTGGGGCTGCCGGACGTGGACGGTGACGAGGTGCTGCGCGAGGCCCGGGAGCAGGGGCGGGTGCCGGTGGTGGTGCTGACCGCCCGCACCGCCGTCGAGGACCGCATCCGCGGGCTGCGGCTGGGCGCCGACGACTACGTGACCAAGCCCTTCAGCCCCACCGAGGTCGTGCTCAGGGTCGGTGCGGTGCTGCAGCGGGCCCGGGGCACGGGCACGGCGGACGCGCCGGTCTCGTCGTACGGCGGGGGCCGGCTGCGGGTCGACGAGGCCCGGCACGAGGCGGTGCTGGACGGCGTCGCCGTCGAGCTGACGCCCACCGAGTGGGGTCTGCTGACCACGCTGGCGTCGGTGCCCGGGCGGGTGTACTCCCGCTACGAGCTGGTCAACCGGGTGCGCGGCTACGAGTTCGCCGGCTACGAGCGGACCGTGGACTCGCATGTGAAGAACCTGCGGCGCAAGCTCGGGCCGGCCGGCTCCGGTGTCGTGGAGACGGTGCTGGGCGTCGGCTACCGGCTGGGGTGGCCCCGTGATCCGTGACCGCTCCCCGGCGCGACCCGCGGCCGCACCGGCCGCACCGGCCGCACCGGTTGCGCCGCCGCGGCGGCCCGGCGGGCTCGGCCCGCTGGGCCGGCGGCTGTTCGCGGCGTTCGTCGTGGTCGCGCTGGCGTCCGTGGCCCTGCTGACGGCCGCGGCGCTGGTCGGCGCCGACCGCGGGCTCAGCAGTGCCCGGCAGGCCGACCGGCTCGAGACCGCCTCGCGGGTGGCCGCGGCCGCCGCCGACGCCTACCGGGCCGCGGACGGCTGGCCGGCGGCCGACCTGTCCGCCGCGCGGTCGCTGGCCGCCGGGGCCGGGGCGGAGCTGACCGTGCGGGACGCGGACGGCCACGCGGTCACCGGCGGATCCGGGGCCGGCACCGGCGCCGGCACCGGCGCCGGCACCGCCGGGCACGGCATGTCCGGACAGGAGCACGGCTCGTACGGGCACGGCGGCTCGTCCGGACCGACCGCGACCGCTTCCGTCCTCGTGGACTCCGCCGCGGTCGGCTCGGTCCTGCTCCGCTTCCCGTCCGGCGCCACGTCCGGCGGGCTGTCCGTGGCCTGGGGCTGGGTGACCGTCGCCGCCGTCGGCGCCCTCGTCCTCGCGCTGGCCGTCAGCTGGTTCGTCACCCGGCGCCTGACCGCTCCCGTCGTGCGGGTCGCGGCGACCGCCCGCGCGCTGGCCGCCGGGGACCGCGAGGCCCGCGCCCGGATCGACGCTCCGGGTGAACTGGGCGATCTGGCCCGCGCGTTCGACGCGATGGCCGACGAGGTCACCCGCGCCGAGCAGGCCCGCCACCGGCTCGCCGCCGACATCGCGCACGAACTGCGCACCCCGCTGGCGGCGCTGCAGGCGGGGCTGGAGGAGCTGCGCGACGGCTACGCGGACCCGTCCCCGGAGCGGCTGGCCGCCCTGCACGACCAGACCCTGCGGCTGGGCCGCGTCGTCGGCGACCTCGGCGAGCTGGCGGACGCGGAGTCGGCCCGGCTGTCCCTGCGGCGCGCCGAGGTGGATCTGGCGGCCGTGGTGCGGGCGGCGGTGGCGGACCGCGAGGCCGAGCTGCGCACCGCGGGGCTGACCGTGCGCACCCGCACGGAGTCCGCTCCACTCCTGGTGTACGCCGACGCCGACCGGCTGCACCAGGCCCTGGGCAACCTCCTGTCCAACGCGGCCCGGTACTGCCGTCCGGGCGACACCGTCACCGTCGGCGCATCCTGCCGCGCCGGGGAGGCGGTCGTCGAGGTGGCCGACACGGGGCCGGGGATCCCCGCCGAGGAACTCCCGCACGTCTTCGACCGGCTCTGGCGGGGCACGCGCGCCCAGGCGACCGGCGGCAGCGGAATCGGTCTGGCCGTGGTCAAGGAACTCGTCACCGCACACGGCGGCAGCGTCGGCGCCGCGTCCGGCCCGGACGGCGGCACCAGGATCACACTGCGCCTGCCGACCGCCGGGACGCCGACCGCCGCGACGCGGGCCGCCGCGACGCCGGCCGCCCCGACGTAGGCCGCCGCTCCCGCTCGCGGCCCTGGTCAGAGCCCTGACGTTGCCCGATAGGCAAATACCCCCAGGGGTATTTGACGCTTCCCCCGAGAGGGCCGTACTCTCGCTAACAAGAAACCCCCGGGGGTATTTGAGGAGGCAACCACATGGCTCGCGAAGTCACCCAGGAGGAGTTCTCCGCCGCATGGGCGGACGGCGCGCTCACCGTCGACGTCCGGGAACCCGCCGAGTACGTGGCCGGCCACGTGCCGGGCGCCCGGCTCATGCCGCTGCGCACCGTGCTCGACCGGTGCGGCGAACTGCCCGGCGACCGGCCGGTCTACGTGATCTGCGCCAGCGGCAACCGCAGCAAGACCGCCGCCGACTGGATGAACTCCCGTGGCGTCGACGCCTTCTCGGTGGCCGGCGGCACCAGTGGCTGGGCCCGAGCGGGCCGCCCGATCGCGGCCGGTGCCCCGGAGCACGCGGCCTGACCCACCTTACCGACACCCGCACCCAGGCCTGCTGACGAGAAGGAGTCCCGCCTTGGCCGCCACCCCCTCCCCCGCGAACGAGCCGCTCACCGGCCGTCACCGCGTCGTCGTCATCGGCGGCGGCAGCGCCGGCATCAGCGTCGCGGCCCGCCTGCGCCGCGCCGGCGTCACCGACATCACCCTGATCGAACCGTCCGACACCCACTGGTACCAGCCCCTGTGGACGCTGGTCGGCGGCGGCCAGGCCCCCCTCGGCGCCTCCCGCCGTCCGGAGGGGTCCGTCATCCCCGACGGGGTGCGCTGGGTCCGGCGCCGCGCCGAGTCCGTCGACCCCGAGGCCCGGACGGTCACCCTGTCCGGCGGCGAGCAGCTCACCTACGAGTACCTGGTGGTGGCGCCGGGCCTCCAGCTCGACTGGGACGGCGTGCCCGGCCTCGCGGAGGCCGTCGGCCACGACCGGGTGAGCAGCAACTACGCTCCCCAGTACGCCCCGCGCACCTGGGAGCTGGTCAAGCAGCTGAAGTCGGGCACGGCCGTGTTCACCCACCCGGCCACTCCGCTGAAGTGCGGCGGCGCCCCGCAGAAGATCGCCTATCTGGCCGCCGACTACTGGCGCAAGCAGAAGGTCCTGGACCAGATCCGCGTCATCATGGTCATCCCGGACCCGGTGATGTTCAAGGTGCCGGCCTGGGCGCAGGTGCTGGAGAAGGTCGCCGCCCGGTACGGCATCGAGGTCCGGCTCAGCTCGGAGATGACGGCCGTCGACGGCGACGCCCGCACGCTCGTCATCACCGACCACGCGAACGGCACCAAGGAGACCATCGGCTACGACCTCCTGCACGCCGTGCCGCCGCAGAGCGCCCCCGACTGGATCAAGACCGGTCCGCTGGCCGACCCGGCGAGCCCGCTGGGGTTCGTCGCCGCCGACAAGCACACCCTGCGGCACCCGGTGTACGGCAACGTCTTCGCACTCGGCGACGTGGCGAACCTGCCGACGTCGAAGACCGGCGCGGCGGTGCGCAAGCAGGCGCCGGTCGTGGCGGCCAACCTGCTCGACGTGATGAACGGCCGCTCCCCGTCCCGCCGGTACGACGGCTACACGTCCTGCCCGCTGGTGACCGCCCGCGACAAGATGCTGCTCGCCGAGTTCGACTACGACCTGAAGCCGCAGCCCTCCTTCCCGCTGATCGACACGTTCAAGGAGCGGCGGGACATGTGGGTGTTCAAGCGGTACCTGCTGCCGCCGGTGTACTGGCACGGCATGCTCACCGGCCGGCTCTGACCGGCAGGCCGGGCCCGGGCCTTCGCGGTCCGGGCCGGCCACCGGCCCCGGCCCCTCTCTCCCCCGCCCCCGCCAAGGGCGGACCAGACCCTTCTATATACCCCCCTGGGTATCAATACCGATCCGATACGGAGGTCACCCGACCATGTTCTTCGCCCAGTACTACCTCGACTGCCTCTCCCACGCCTCGTACATGATCGCCGACGAGACCACCGGCAAGGCCGTCGTCGTCGACCCGCGCCGTGACGTCTCCGAGTACCTCACCGACGCCGAGGCGCACGGCTTCACCATCGAGGCCGTGCTGAACACCCACTTCCACGCCGACTTCCTCGCCGGTCACCTGGAGCTCCGTGACCGCACCGGCGCCTGGATCGGCTACGGGCAGCGCGCCGAGGCCGAGTACCCCATCCGCAAGCTGACCGACGGCGAGCGCATCAGCCTCGGCGACGTCCAGCTCCAGATCATGGAGACCCCCGGCCACACCCCGGAGTCGATCAGCATCCTGGCGTACGAGCACGCGGACGACGCCGTGCCCTACGGCGTGCTCACCGGCGACGCGCTGTTCATCGGCGACGTCGGCCGTCCCGACCTGCTCGCCTCGATCGGCGTCACCGCCGACGAGCTCGGCTCGATGCTCTACGACAGCATCCAGAACAAGCTGATGGCCCTGCCCGACGCGGTGCGGGTCTTCCCCGCCCACGGCGCCGGGTCCGCCTGCGGCAAGAACCTCTCCACGCAGCGCCAGTCGACCATCGGCGAGCAGCGCGCCACCAACTACGCGTGCCGCCCGATGAGCGAGGAGAAGTTCGTCGAGCTGGTGACCGAGGGGCAGCCCTCCGCCCCCGCCTACTTCGTCTACGACGCCATCCTCAACCGCAAGGAGCACGGCCTGTTCGACGCGACCGCCGCGCCGCGCCCGCTGTCGGTCGAGGACTTCATGGAGCGGCGCGCGGCCGGGGCGGTCGTCGTCGACGCCCGCTCGCCGCAGGACTTCGCCACCGGGCACCTGCGCGGCTCGGTCAACGTGCCCGCCGACGGCCGCTTCGCCGAGCAGGCCGGCATGGTCGTCGGCCCGGAGGAGGACGTCATCGTGGTCGCGCCGCAGGACCGCGAGGAGGAGATCGTCACCCGGCTCGCCCGCATCGGCTTCGACAAGGTCGCCGGCTACCTGCGGGAGCCCGAGGGCGCCTTCCCCGCCCTGGCCGACGAGATGGCGCAGGCCAGCCGCCTGACCGTGAACGAGCTGCGCAAGGCCCTGGACGGCGACGAGCCGCCGCTGGTGATCGACGTGCGCAACGGCTCCGAGCGCGAGGAGGGCTTCATCGAGGGCTCGCTGCACATCCCGCTGGCCGAACTGGCCCGCCGTATCGACGAAGTCCCCACCGACCGGCCCCTGGTCGTGCACTGCGCGGGCGGCCACCGCTCCTCCATCGGCTCCAGCCTGCTGCGGCACAAGGGCCGCACCGACGTCTCCGACCTGCTCGGCGGCTACGGCGCCTGGCTCGCCGAGCCGGCCACGAGCTGCGCCTGACCCACCCCGCGGGGGGCGGGCCCCCCCCCCCCCCCCCCCCCCCCCGCCCCCGGCCTCTCCCCCTACAGCGTCCCCACCTCTCCCCCTCCCCTCCAGCCACAACGAGGTACCCCCATGGCCACCGATGCCGACCAGCCACGACTCGGACCAGCCGCTCTGCGCGAGCTGACCCGCACCGGCGAAGGCCCCCGCCTGCTGGACGTGCGCACCCCCGGCGAGTTCCGCACCGCGCACATCCCCGGCTCCTACAACGTCCCCCTCGACACGCTGCGCGAGCACCGCGCCGAACTGCTGCACCACCTCGACGAGGACGTCGTCCTCGTCTGCCGCTCCGGCGCCCGCGCCTCCCAGGCCGAGAAGGCGCTGGCCGAGGCCGGACTGCCCAACCTGCGCGTCCTCGAGGGCGGCGTCATGGCCTGGGAGGCCGCCGGCGGGACCCTCACCCGCGGTCCCGAACGCTGGGACCTGGAACGCCAGGTCCGGCTCGTCGCGGGCAGCCTGGTGCTGGCCACCGGCATCGCGGGCGTGTTCGTGCCCGGACTGCACCTGATCGGCACCGCCGTCGGCGCCGGACTGACCTTCGCCGCGCTGAGCAACACCTGCGCCATGGGCATGCTGCTGTCGAAGCTGCCCTACAACCGCGGCCCGCGCACCGACATCGACTCGGTCGTCGCCGCCCTGCGGGGTGCCTCATGATCGCCGTCATCATCGCCGCGTCCCTGCTCATCGGCATCAGCCTCGGCATCCTGGGCGGCGGCGGGTCCATCCTGACCGTGCCCATCCTGGTCTACCTGGCCGGGATGGAGACCAAGCAGGCCATCGCCACGTCCCTGTTCGTCGTCGGCGTCACCAGCGCCGCCGGTGTCGTCTCGCACGCCCGCGCGGGCCGTGTCCGGTGGCGGACCGGGCTCCTGTTCGGCCTGGCCGGCATGACCGGCGCCTACGCCGGCGGACGGTTCGCCGAGTTCATCCCCGGCACCGTCCTGCTGATCGCGTTCGCCCTCATGATGATCGCCACCGCCTTCGCCATGATCCGCGGCCGCAAGCAGCAGCCGAAGAAGGTCCACCACGAACTGCCCGTCATGCACGTCCTGCTGGACGGCATCGTGGTCGGCCTGGTCACCGGTCTGGTCGGTGCGGGCGGCGGCTTCCTCGTCGTCCCGGCGCTCGCGCTGCTCGGCGGGCTGCCGATGACCGTCGCCGTCGGCACCTCCCTGCTGGTCATCTCCATGAAGTCCTTCGCCGGACTGGCCGGTTACCTGGCCAGCGTGCACATCGACTGGGGCTTCGCCCTGCTCGTCACGGCGGCGGCCGTCGTCGGCAGCGTGATCGGCGGGCTGGTGGCCGGACGCATCCCGCAGAACGCGCTGCGCAAGTCCTTCGGCTGGTTCGTCGCGGTCATGGGCGTCTTCGTCCTCGGCCAGCAGATCAGCGCCGACCTGCGCCACACCCTGCTGGCCAGCCCCTGGACGTGGGCCACGGCGGCCGCGGCGGCGGGCGTCGGGTTCAGCTGGTACACGCTGCGCAAGGCCGGGCGGGCCGCGCGCGGTGCGGACGGGCCGGACACGGCGGTTGCCCGTTCCGCGCCGGAGGACGCCGTGCACCAGGGCGACGGAACCCCCGTCTGACCACAAGCCGGGGCGGTACCCCCGCGCCGGCAAGCCCGGAACCCGCCCGGAGGAGGTGCCCGGTGGACGAGTCGGAAGTCGTACGCGAGGAACGCGAAGAACGCGAGCAACGCGAACAGCGCGAGGAAGCCGACGCGACGGCGGAGGTGCTCAACCGGCTGCGCCGCGCCCAGGGGCAGCTCGCCGCGGTGATCGCCATGATCGAGGCGGGGCGCGACGGCAAGGACGTGGTCACCCAGCTGGCCGCGGTCTCCCGGGCCCTGGACCGGGCCGGTTTCAAGATAGTGGCGGGCGCGATGCGCCAGTGCCTCACCGAACGGCACCGCGGACACACCCCGCCCCTGTCCGAGGCCGAACTGGAGAAACTGTTCCTGACGCTGGCCTGACGCGCCCCGGCCGAAGACGGCCGGGGCCGGGCCGCGGCAGGCCGGCGCCGGACCCTCCACCGGTACGGCCTCCACCGGTACCACCTCCAGCCGTACGGTCTTCACCCGTACGACCTCCGCACGAAGGGACAGGCACACAGGATGGACGCAGAGGACTGGGACGCGCGGTACCGCGGCCGCGAGCTGGTGTGGACGGCGCGGCCCAACCGGTTCGTCGAGGAGGAACTGGCCGGGCTGCCGCCCGCCGGACGGGCGGTGGACCTGGCCGCCGGCGAGGGGCGCAACGCGGTCTGGCTCGCCGGGCAGGGCTGGGAGGTGGACGCCGTGGACTTCTCCGCCGTCGCGCTGGACAAGGCCGCCCGGCTGGCCGCCGAGCGGGGCGTGCCGCTGCGTACCGTCCGCGCCGACCTCACCACGTGGCCGGCGCCCGAGGCGACGTACGGCCTGGCGCTGATCGCGTACCTGCACCTGCCCTGGGAGCGGATGGCGGGGGTGCTGCGGCAGGCCGCGCAGGCGGTGGCCGAGGGCGGCACGCTGCTCCTGGTCGGCCATGACGCGGCCAATCGCGAGCACGGCCACGGCGGGCCGCAGGACCCGCGCGTGCTCTACACCGCCGAGCAGGTCGCCGACGTGTGGCGGCCGTACGCCGACATCCTGCGGGCCGAGCCGGTCACCCGCGCGGTGACCGACGCGGACGGCGAGCGCCGCACGGCCGTCGACACGCTGGTGCGGGCGGTACGGCGCTGACGCCGTCGACCTCGTGCGCGCGGTACGGCGCTGACGCCGTACCGCGCGCTCACGCGGCTCAGGAGGCCGGCTTGCCGGGCTTGGTCGCCAGGTACCAGTCGGTGAGCTTGACGCCCTCCTGGGACAGGCGGGCCTCCAGTTCCGCCTCGGTGCGCGGGGCGCCCAGGACCACGTCCTCGCCCGGACGCCAGTTGGCGGGGCAGGACACGCCGTCGCGGTCGGAGGTCTGCAGGGCGTCGACCAGCCGCAGGATCTCGGGGATCATGCGTCCGGCGTTCATCGGGTAGTACAGCATCGCCCGCACGGTCTGCTCCGGGTCGATGACGAACACGGCACGCACCGCGGCCGTGCCGGAGGTGTTCGGGTGGAGCATGCCGTAGGCGCGCGCGACACGTGTGTCGAGGTCGGCGATGATCGGGAACGGAACACGCACACCCAGCTTCTCCTGGATGGCCCGGGTCCAGGCGAGGTGGCTGTGGACGGAGTCCACGGAGTTGCCGAGCAGGGCGGTGTTGCGGGCGGCGAACTCGTCGGCGAGTTCGGTGAAGGCGACGAACTCCGTCGTACACACCGGGGTGAAGTCCGCCGGGTGGCTGAAGAGCACCAGCCAGCGGCCCGAGTAGTCGGTGAGCCGGACCGGGCCGTGGGTGGACTCGGCCTCGAAGTACGGTGCTTTGTCACCGATGAGGGGCAGGCCGGCGGGGGCGGGCTGGGTCGGCTGGTCGGAGACGGTCATCGGAGGATCCCTCCAGGGCGATCACAGATGTCTGTATACCCCTTTAACGTATTTTCCCGGTCCCGCCCGGTTGGAGGGCCGTACGACCGCCCGTCGGGGGCCGTACGGCCCTGCCGGCATCCCCGTTCGCCCCTTGAGCCCCGGGACGGCACGAACCTCCCCGCCCGCGAACCGTCCGGCGTCGGCAAACGGGAACAATCCGGGTGCGCGCGGCGCTGTTCCTCATACCCCGTCAGGTATCACTGAAGGCGCCCGCCGGGCCCGTGATCCGACTGGTCGTAGGAGTGTGAGGACGATGGCGACCCCAGAACGCATCCGGCCCGCGGCGGCCGAGGACACCTCGCTCGTGACCGGCTGCGGACGCAGGATCGCCGTACGGTGCCTGCGGCTCGCGCCCGCGGACCGGCCCATCAGCCGGGTCACCCTGGACATCGGTCCGGACCAGGGGGACGAGCACGGCACCTGGGCGGCGCTCACCGCCGACGAGGCCCGCGACCTGGCCCGCCTGCTCCTGCTGCACGCCGGCCTGGCGGAACGCCGCTCCTGACCGGACGGCCGCACCGCCGACGGGCGGGCCGCAGCACCGCCGCACCACCGCACCGCCGACGAAGGATCCGCTGGTGCTCCCGGAGAACGGCCGCCGGCTCACGGCGAGAGCGCCCCGCCCGGTGGGCCGGGCGGGGCGCTCTCGCCGTGAGCCGCTCACGCTTCCTCTCAGGTGTAGATGATCTGCCCGCCGGCCGCGTGTTCGTAGAACTCGCCGACCGTGATGACGCCCTGGACCTGCTCCACCAGGTCGTCCTTGTCCAGCTCGAACAGGTCGACGGACGCCTTGCAGGCGTAGATCCCGGCGCCGGTGTCGGAGATCATCTCGATGAACTCGGGGATCGGCGGGATGTCGAGCTTCTCCATCTTGCGTTCCAGGTACCGGGTGACCATGTCGGGAACCCCCGGCAGGCCGCCCAGCAGGGTCGGCAGGTGCAGGCCCGGGTTGCCGACCGTGGCCAGCTTGATGTGCTCCCAGCGCTTCTTCGTGATGGCGTCCAGCCCGAAGAAGGTGAAGAACAGATCGGCCTCGATGCCCTCGGCGCGGGCGCCGTTGGCCATGATCAGAGCCGGGTAGATGCCCTCCAGGGAACCCTTGGAGACGATGATCGAGACCTTCTCGATCGTGGCGACGTCGCCCATGACTGCCCCCTCCTCAGATGCAGCCGCGCGGCTTGGGGATTCCGGCGATCTTCGCGGCCGTCTTCGCCGGGCCCTTGGGGAAGAGCTGGTAGAGCTCCTTCACGCTGACGCCGGAGGTCTTGCCGAGGACGCGGACGGTGGGTCCGGTGCCCTTCTCGGCGTACTGGGCGCGCATGAAGCGGATGACCGTCCAGTGCTGGTCGGTCAGGGTGTCGATGCCGCATTCCTTGGCGATCTGCGCGGCCATCGGCTCGGTCCACAGGCCGGCGTCGGTGAAGAAGCCTTCGTCGTCGACCGGGACGGCGGTGCCGTCGTAGGTGGCGGTGGGCATGACGGTTTCCTTTCGCTCAGGCGGGGAGGTGGACCTTGCCGTGCTCGGGCATCGCCGAGCCGATGCCGGGCAGGTCCCGGCCGGGCAGGAGGCTGTGCCAGTACAGCCACTCGAAGGCCAGCTTGCCGAGGTGGTTGGCGTGCGACTCCTTCAGCAGCGGCAGCCCCAGCGCGGCCGGGTAGTGCCCCGGCAGCGGTTCGGTGTCGTAGTTGAAGTCGATCAGCAGGGCCTTGTGGAAGCCGGTCTCCACGAAACAGTTGGCGTGCCCGTCGAAGGAGGCGTCCACCGGCTGCCCGTCGAGGAAGCGGCTGATGTTGCGCACCAGCACCTCGCCCTCGAAGTGGGCCACCGATCCGGCCTTGGACGCCGGCAGACCCGCCGCGTCCCCGATGGCGAACACCTCGGGACGGTCCGGGTGCTGGAGGGTGTGCGGATCGACGGGCACGAAGTCCAGCTCGTCGCCCAGGCCCTCGGAACGTCCGACGTACGCGGCGCCGCCGTGCAGCGGGACGACGACCGCCAGGTCGAAAGGCACTTCGCGCTCGTCGTAGGAGACCAGCCGGCCGCCCCGGCCGTCGACCTCGCCGAGTGTGAACTCGGTGACCAGTTCGATGCCCTTGTCCGCCAGCAGTCCGCCCAGCGCCTTCGACGCGACCGGCTTGGTGAAGGCCGCGTCGAGCGGGGTGGCGTAGGTCAGCCGGACCTCGTCGCGCATGCCGCGCCGCTGGAAGTACCAGTCGGCGAGGAAGGCGAACTCCAGCGGTGCGACGGGGCACTTGAGCGGCAGGTCCGCGACGTCGATCACGACGCGGCCGCCGTCGAAGCGCTCCAGCGCCCGGTGCAGCGCGGTGGCGCCGGCCAGGTCGTAGAAGGTGAAGACGTTCTCGCCCCAGCCGGGGCCGGTCAGTCCCTCGGTCTCCTCCGGCAGCAGCCGGGCTCCGGTCGCCACCACCAGCACGTCGTAGGTCAGCCGGATGCCGCCGTCGAGGTGGACCGTGCGGGCGTCCAGGTCGACCCGCTCGATCGGCGCCTGCTTGTAGTCGACGGCGTGCAGCTGCCGCGGCCGGGACCGGACGAGGTGGTGGGGCTGGGCGAGCCCGAAGGGGACGAAGAGCAGACCGGGCTGGTAGAGGTGGTCGTCGTTCTGGTCGACGACCGTGATCCGGAGGTCGCTCTCGTCGTAGGCGCGGCGCAGGCGGTTGGCCGTCATGGTGCCGGCCGTGCCGCCGCCGAGAATCACTATGTGTTTGCCCATGCCTCCACAGTGGCGCCGGGCAGGGGGGCGCAGGCATGGGCCGCTGGTCCCGGTCCGGGTACCCACCGGGGTATGTTCCGCGGCCCGATCGCGGACCGTCGGGCCCCTCGCCGGCCGCGAACAGCCTGATGAGATACCCGCCAGGGTATACCGGCCCTGTCGCGCGGGGGACCAACGGTCCCCACCTCAGCCCGTCCGTCTCTACGTCCCGGCTCCCCGCGTGCGGTCGACTGGAGACGTCAGCGAGAGCGCATGCGAACGAGAGGGACCCGGCCATGACCGGCACCGCAGTACAGGACCCCGGCACCAACCGGCCGCAGCAGGCCGATGTGCAGCGATTCGAGGTCACCCACGTCGACCAGGACGCCTACGCCGTCGACATCCGCGGCCACCGGCTCCTGGTGGACCAGCCCGTCGCGGTGGGCGGCACGGACACCGCGCCCACGCCGACGGAACTGTTCGCCGCCTCCCTCGCCACCTGCGTCGCCTTCTACGCGGGCCGCTACCTCCACCGCCACGGCCTGCCCCGCGCCGGACTGCGGGTGCGCACCGAGTTCACCATGGCCACCGACCGCCCGGCCCGCGTCGCCTCGCTGCGCGTGGTGGTCGTCCCGCCGCCGGAGCTGCCCGAGCAGCGCCGCGACGCCCTGCTGGCCGTCGCCTCGCACTGCACGGTGCACAACACCCTGCACCACACGCCCGCGGTCGACATCGAACTGGAGGGGTGACCCGGGGCGCTGGAACAAATCCAGCCGGGCGCCTGTTGGACCAGATACCCCACTGGGTATACGAGAGGAGCGCGGAGCCCATGCCGACCGTCGAACTGACCAAGGACAACTTCGAGGAGACCGTCACCGGTTCGGAGATCGTGCTGATCGATTTCTGGGCCGCCTGGTGCGGACCCTGCCGGATGTTCGCCCCCGTCTTCGAGAAGGCCGCCGAACGCCACCCGGACATCGTGTTCGGCAAGGTCGACACCGAGGCGCAGCCCGAACTCGCGGGCGCCTTCCAGATCTCCTCGATCCCCACCCTGATGGCGATCCGGGACCGCACCGTGCTGTACGCGCAGCCCGGCGCCATGCCTCCGCAGGCCCTGGAGGAACTGATCGGCAAGATCCGTGCCGTCGACATGGACGCCGTGCGCCGGCAGGCGGCGGGTTCGGCCCGGCGCGGCTGACGGCCACGGCCCGGCATGACGGGGCGCCCGCACCGAGGCTCGGTGCGGGCGCCCCGTCTTTCCCGGCTCGGCCGCTCGACGGCAACGCGGGCTCCGCACGCGGAAAGGGCGCCCGCACCGATGGCCGGTGCGGGCGCCCTTTCCGTGTACGGGTTCAGCGCTCTTCCGTGTGCGGGGCTCAGCGCTTGCCGCGCAGGGTCGCCAGCGCGGTGTCGAGGTCGGCGGTACGGGGGCGGTTGTGGGGCAGCTTGGCCAGCATGACCGCCATGCCGCAGGTGTTCGTCAGGGCGGAGAAGACCAGGCCGCCCGCTATGCCGACGGAGAGGAGCAGGAAGGCCGGGTGCACCAGCACGCCGAGCAGGAGCCCGAGCAGGACCACGGTGCCGGCGGTGAAGCGCACCTGCCGCTCCATGCTCCAGGAGGCGCGCGTGTCGCAGGCGACCGGGCGCTGCAGGTCGTTCCCCTCGGAGGCCCAGGCGCCGGTGCCGCCCGCGAGGGTGGCGGTGACGATGCCCTCGACGGCCAGCAGCTTGCAGGCGTTCTCCGAGCGGGCGCCGGAGGCGCACACCACGAGGACGTCGCCCTGCTCGGCGGCGAGGCGGATCTCCGGCAGCGCCCGCCGGATGTGGTCCAGGGGGATGTTCACGGCGCCCGGAAGGTGACCGGAGGCGTACTCGCCGGGGGTCCGCACGTCGATGACGGTGAACTCGTGCAGCCGGCTGCGCGCCTGGTCGGTGCCGAGGGTGACGGGGGTGGGAGTGCTCATGGCAGAAGTGATCCTTATGGTCGACGTGTCCCGAACCGGGACGTACAGTACCCCTAGGGGTATTGCTGTGAGGAGTGTGGGTCATGGAACTGGAGCTCGAGGCCGCGGACCTGAAGGCCGTGCTGAACCGGCTGCGCCGGGCGCAGGGTCAGATCTCCGGCGTGATCCGGATGCTCGAGGAGGGCCGTGACTGCGAGGACGTGATCACGCAGCTCGCCGCCGCGTCCCGGGCGCTGGACCGGGCCGGGTTCGCGATCGTCGCGACCGGTCTGCAGCAGTGCATGGCGGGCATCGGGTCCGGCCGCACGGACGGTGTCGGCACCGAGGAGATCCGCACCCGGCTGGAGAAGCTGTTCCTGTCCCTGGCGTAGGGACCGGCCGGGCGGGCGGAACGCGCGGCGGAAGCGGAAGCGGGGAACGCATCACAGCATCGCGTCGATCAGCATGAAACCGCCCACGGCCAGCAGCACCACGGCGAAGATCCGTTGCAGCGTGGGACCGGAGACCTTCCCGGCCAGCCGCTTGCCGTCCCACGCGCCGAGGATCGCGGCCCCGACGAACGGACCCACGACCGCCCAGTCGAGCGTGTCGACCGTGCCGGCGCGCGTCGCCAGCGCCGCGAGCGAGTTGACGGTGATGACCAGCAGGCTGGTGCCCACCGCGTTGCGCATCCGCATCCCGAGCACGCCCACCAGCGCCGGTACGGCGAGAAAACCCCCGCCGACACCGAGGACGCCGGTGACCGCGCCGAGCCCGGCGCCGGCCGCCGCGGCCCGGCCCGGACGGACGTGCGTGCCGGTGCCCGCCGCCTTGGCGGGCCGCAGCATGCGGACCGCGGCGCCCGCGGCCACCACACCGAAAGCCGCCGTGAGCACGCGCTCCGGAATGCGGTCGGCGAGCGCTCCGCCCAGCATCGCCGGGCCGATCCCGGCCGCCGCGAACAGCAGCCCCGTACGCCACCGGACGTTGCCGTCGCGGGCGTGCGCGGACAGCGCGGTGACGGAGGTGATCGTGACGATGACCAGGCTCGCGGTGGTCGCCGCGACCGGGGTGAATCCGAGCAGGTAGATCAGGGCGGGGACGGCCAGGACGCTGCCGCCGCCCCCGAGAGCGCCCAGCGCCAGGCCGATGACGGCACCGGCGGCCAGGGCGAGTATCACAGCACTCACGCGACGGTGCCCGCCTTGCCGCGCGAGTCCACCACCGGCAGCCCGGCCCCGGCCCAGTCCTGCATGCCGCCGACGACGTCCACGGCGTCCGCGCCGCGGGCGGCCAGCAGTTCGGCGGCCCGCCGGGAGCGGTTGCCCGAGCGGCAGATCACGATCAGCGGCCGGGCCTGCGCCCGTGCGGGCAGCCCCGCCCCCGAGGTCAGTGCGGACAGCGGCAGGTGGACGGCGTGGGGGGCGTGTCCCGCCTGCCATTCGTGGGGCTCGCGGACGTCGAGCAGCACGGCGTCGCCGCGCTCGGTGGAGCCGCCGTGGCCGGTGCGCCCGGCGGCCTCCTGCACGGTCACGCGGCCCGGGCCGCCCTTGCTGCGTCGGAAGATGCTCATCTCGGTGTCTGACTCCTGTTTCCGGATCTGTACGAAAGGCCGGCCCGGCCCGCTGCGGTGTCCCGGCGCCGTCAGCTGGTGCGCAGCACCAGCCCTGCCTTCTCGGCCGCGTCGAAGGAGTCGTCCACCGCGACGACGTCGCGGCCGACGGCGTCCAGCAGGGAAGCGGCGACGGCGGCGCGCATGCCGCCCGCGCAGTGCACCCAGACCTCGCCCTCGGGCACCTCGTCGACGCGCCGGTGCAGGGTGTGGACCGGGATGTGCACCGACCCCTCGATGTAGCCGCCCGCGCGCTCCGAGTCCCGGCGGACGTCGAGCACGACGACGCCCTCGGCCGGATGGCGGGTGGCCAGGTCGGCGAACACGGCGCGGCGGAAGGAGGCCGGCGTCTCGCCCTCGGGCAGCCAGTCCGCGGGACCGCCGGTGGCCGCGGCGGCCGGGCGGTCGATGCCCACCCGCACCAGTTCGCGCTGGGCGGCGGCGAGCTGCTCGGGCGACTCGGCGAGCAGGGTGACCGGCTTGCCCCACGGGATCAGCCAGGCGAGGTAGGTGGCGAGCTGCCCCTCGGCCTCGAAGTTGAACGAGCCGGAGACGTGTCCCGCGGCGAAGGCGACGCGGTTGCGCAGGTCGACCACCCACTCCCCGGCGGCCAGCCGGGCGGCGATCTCCCCGGCGTCGGCGACGGCGGGCGGGGTGAGGTCGATGGGCGCGGGGCCGGCGGCGTTGGCCGGTCCCATGTGCGTGTAGTAGGCGGGGATGTCGTCCAGGCCGGCCAGCAGGTCGGCGACGAAGGTGTCCACGTCCCGGGTGAGGGCCTCGTTGGTGGCCTTCTCCTTGCCGATGGTCGTGGAGCTGCCCTCCGCCTGGGAGGAGGAGCAGAAGCTGCCGAATCCGTGCGTGGGGAGCACGGCCGTCTCCTCCGGCAGCTCGGCGGCCAGCCGGTGCGCGGAGGCGTGCTGGGCCCGGGCGAGGTGCTCGGTCAGCCGCGGCTCGACGAGGTCGGGCCGGCCCACCGTGCCGATCAGCAGCGAGCCGCCGGTGAACACCGCGACGGCCGTGCCGTTCTCCTCCAGCACGTAGGAGGTGTGGTGCGGGGTGTGGCCGGGCGTCGCCAGGGCGCGCAGCACCAGGCCGGCGCCGGGGTCGACGTCGGCGAGCTCGCCGTCGCGCACCGGTACGCGTTCGAAGGAGACGCGGGCGTCTGCGGGCACGAGGTAGGAGGCGCCGGTGATCCGGGCCAGCTCCAGGCCGCCGGTGACGTAGTCGTTGTGCACGTGCGTCTCGACGACGTACGCGATACGCACCCCACGCCGGGCCGCCGCCGCGATCACCTGGTCGATGTCGCGCGGCGGGTCGACCGCTACGGCCGTCCGCTCGCCGCCCGCGAGGTAGCTGCGGTTGCCGAGCCCGGACAGCTCGATCGTGTCGACGAAGAACACGAAGTACTCCCTTCGAGTGATTCACTTACCCCGGGGGGTATGCATACGAAGGTAACATGAGTACCCCCTGGGGTATTTCCAAGGACGGGAAAAACCGGGGAAACACTCCACGAGTACCTCGCCCACGGCAGGACACCCGTCCCGCGGGCACGCCGACGAGAAAGGCCGACACCATGCGCTACGACCGCACCGTGCACCTCGACACCGACTTCGCCACCGCCGTCGCCCGCACCCGCGACGCCCTCGCCGCGCAGGGCTTCGGCATCCTCACCGAGATCGACGTCACCGCCACCCTCAAGGCCAAGCTCGACCACGACATGGAGGACTACGTCATCCTCGGCGCCTGCAACCCCGGCCTCGCCCACCGCGCCCTGGACACCGACCGCGGCATCGGCCTGCTGCTGCCCTGCAACGTCGTCGTCCGCCGCGACGGCGACCGCACCGCCGTGCAGGTCCTGGACCCCGGCACCATGGTCGCCCTCACCGAACTCGACGCCCTGCGCCCCGTGGCCGAGGAGGCCACCAGCCGCCTGGACGCCGCCCTCGCCGCCCTCACCGCGGCGGAAGCGGAGAGCTGACGCGGACGGCCGGAGTCCGCGGACGGCGGAGGTCCGCGGCAGGCGGAAGCCCGCAGCCGACGGAAGCCCGCAGCCGACGGAATGCGACCGACCGGGCCGCGTCCCCCGAGAAGGAGAACGTGCGATGAAGGCAGTCCAGGTCGTCGGCTACGGCCGCGCCCCCGAGATGACCGACGTCCCCGCTCCCGAGGTCACCGGCCCGCACGACGTGATCGTCCGGATCGGCGGCGCGGGCGTGTGCCGTACGGACCTCCACATCCTCGAAGGGCAGTGGGCCGAGAAGTCCGGCGTGACGCTGCCCTGCACCATCGGGCACGAGAACGCCGGCTGGGTGCACGCGGTCGGCGACGCCGTCACCAACGTCGCCGAGGGCGACAAGGTCATCCTGCATCCGCTGGTCACCTGCGGGCTGTGCCGGGCGTGCCGGCGGGGCGACGACGTGCACTGCGAGCAGAGCGCCTTCCCCGGCATCGACACGGACGGCGGCTACGCCGAGTACCTGCGGACCTCCGCCCGCAGCGTCGTACGCCTCGACGACTCCCTGGAGCCGGCCGGCGTCGCGGCCCTCGCCGACGCGGGCCTGACCGCCTATCACGCCGCCGCCAGGGCGGCCCGGCGGCTGCGGCCGGGCGACCGGTGCGTGGTCATCGGCGCGGGCGGGCTCGGGCACATCGGCGTCCAGGTGCTCAAGGTCCTCACGGCGGCCGAGATCGTCGTCGTGGACCGCAGTCCCGACGCGCTGGAGCTGGCCGGGTCCGTCGGCGCCGACCACACCGTGCTCGCCGGGGGACGGCAGGTGGAGGACGTCCTGGAGCTGACGGGCGGCCGGGGTGCCGAGACCGTCGTCGACTTCGTCGGCGAGGGCGGCGCGACCCGGGACGGGGTGCGCATGCTGCGCCGGGCGGGCGACTACCACGTGGTCGGGTACGGGGAGAACATCGACGTCCCGACCATCGACATCATCTCGGCCGAGATCAGCTTCATCGGCAACCTCGTCGGCTCCTACAGCGACCTGTGCGAGCTGATGGTGCTCGCCGCGCGGGGCCGGGTCCGGCTGCACACCACCGAGTACCCGCTCGACCGCTTCCAGGACGCCCTGGACGACCTCGACGCGGGCCGGGTCCGCGGACGCGCGATCCTGGTGCCCTGACCCGCGCCGGGAGGCGGGGCGGGTGGGCCCGGTGGCCGTTCAGTGCCGGGGCGGGGCCTCCGTCGTCAGCAGGGCCAGGTGGGCGAGGTCGCCGGGTGGCGGCGTCGTCATCGACCACAGCGGCGCCGGGGAACCGTAGGCGACCGCGGCCGGCGCGTCGGTCAGGTTCATCCGCTCGCGCAGACGGCCGTAGAAGTCCATCGGGCCCAGCCGGACGGCCCGCAGCCGGCGCGGGGCCGCGTACACGCCGATCCAGTCGCCCGGGTCGAGCACGCCGCGCAGCTGGCCGTCGATGCTCACCGCTGCCTGGCCCGACCGCTCGAGGACCCGCAGCCCGATGGGTTCGTCGGGCGCCGTGACGACCGACCGGTCGAAGGCCATGTGCGGGGCGACCGGCGTGAAGACGAGGGCCTCCGCGCGCGGCGAGACGACGGGCCCGCCGGCGGCGAAGCTGTAGGCGGTGGACCCGGTCGGGGTGGCGACGAGCACCGCGTCGGCCGAGTAGGACGCGAGGAGCCGGCCGGAGATGTAGACACCGACCGAGACCTGGCGGTCGCGGGCCAGCTTCTCCAGGACGATGTCGTTGAGCGCGGTGACGTGCAGCGGGATGCCCCACTCGTCGTCGGCCGCGCACTCGGCGCGCACTGGTGGAGGCGGCAGCAGCGGTCCCCTGCCGTAGCGGACCAGCGCGTCCACTCCCGGCGGCACCTCCAGGCGCCGGGAGGCACGCAGGGTGAGCAGCATCCGGCTGTCGATCCGCAGCCGTCCCTCGCGCACCGTGTCCAGTGCGGAACGCACCCCGGCGGCAGGCACCTCCGTCAGGAAACCGAGCCGGCCCAGGTCGACCCCCAGGACCAGGGCGTCGTTCTCGGCGGCGAGCCGGGCACCGCGCAGAAACGTGCCGTCGCCGCCCAGGGTGACGATGAGGTCGGGGTCGCCCGCTGCCTCGACCTCGTCGCAGGCGCTGCGCCGCCCGCCGTCGCGCCAGACGTCGATGTCGGCGCAGCGCACCGCGTGCTCCGCGCACCATCCCCGGACGACACCGGCCGCTTCCACCGCCGCCGGACGCCCGCTGTGCACGACCAGGCCGAGCCGGCTCACTGTCACGTGCACGTCCGCCTCCAGGACATCGCGGTCACCGGGACACCGCCCCCGTACGGGCTCGGTACCCACGCCGCACCGATTCGTACCGGTTTGTTCTGCTGTGTACCGGTACCTGGTCACCCCGTATCTGCCCCGGGCGGCGCGGGAACAGGAGCCGGGCCGCGTCCTCGGCCCGTCTTCCCGGCGCCTCCCTCAGCCCCTCCCGCCGTTCTTCGCGCACGCGCGGGCGAAGTCCGCGGTGCGGGTGAAGCACTCTTCGACCCCCTCCTCGGACAGGCCCACCCACAGGTGGTCCGCGCCGGTCAGGAGCCGCAGGTCGGGGTGGTGGCCCGAGCGGCGCAGGGCGTCGGCGAGGCGGATGGACTGGCGGGCGGGGACGATCGTGTCGTCGGCGCCGTGCAGCAGGAGGAACGGCGGCGCCTCCGGGCCCACCCGGCCGACGGGGCTGGCGTCGCGGGCCGCGTCGGGCCGGTCGGCGGGCGGGCCGCCGAGCAGCAGCGCCTCGAAGCTGGCCGGGTCGTGGGCGTCGAACCGGCCGGGCGGGCAGTCCTCGGCGAGGCCCGCCAGGTCGGTGGGCGCGTACCAGGTCACGCAGCCGGTGACGGTGGCCGTGCCGGGACGGGTGTGCTGGGTGAGCGCGGTCAGTGCGGCCAGGTGCCCGCCGGCGGACTCCCCCCACAGCACCGTGCGCGAGGTGTCCACGCCGAGGTCGCCGGCCCGGCCGTGCAGCCAGGCGAGCGCGGTGGCCAGGTCGTCGGTCTGGGCCGGGTGGGGCGCCTCGCCGGTGAGGCGGTAGTCGGGGCAGGCCACGGCGAGACCGGCCCGGGCCAGCCGGGCGAAGGGGCCGGGCCGCCAGTGGCGGAAACGGGGGCCGAGGTCGTCGCGCAGGCCCGTGCGCCAGGCGCCGCCGTGGACGAAGACGATCAGCGGGACCGGTCCGGCGGCGCTGTCGGGGAGCCACAGGTCGACGGTGAGCGGGCGGCTGCCGTCGGGGACCGCGTAGACGGCGCCGCGCAGCAGCCGCACGCCGTCGGCGGGACGCGCCGCGGGCGGCAGCGGCAGGGCCAGCGGGTCGGGCGGCGCGAGCAGGTGGAACGGGAACGGCGCGGGTGCCGGGTGGGTCATCGTGGTGGTCCGTCCGTCAGCGGGCCGGGCGCGGCAGGACGCGGCAGGACGCGGCGCGCGTTGGCGGTGGTGAGGTGGCGCCAGCTCGCGGCGCCGTCGGGTGCGGGTGCGGCGTCGAGAGCGGCGACGTGGGCCTCCACTCCGGCGGCGGGGGTCCAGCAGTGGTCGCTGCCGTACAGCAGCCGGTCGGGGGCGACGAGGTTCAGCAGGGCGGGCAGCTGGCGCGGCAGGGCCGGCCCGGCGAGGTCGTAGTAGAGGCGCCCGAGCTCCGCCACGGCGTCGGGCGCCTCGGTTCCGGCGGGCATGAACATCTTCATGAACCCGTTGATGCGGTCCGCCAGCACGGGCAGGGCGCCGCCGCAGTGCGGCACGATCACCGTCAGGTCGCGGTGGCGCCGGAGGGTGCCGGACATCAGCAGGTCGGTGACGGTGCGGGCGGTGTCGAAGATGAACTCGACCATGGGGCGGGGGCGTCCCAGGGCGGACCGTTCCCAGCACACCGGCGAGGTCGGGTGCAGGAAGACGACCGCGCCCCGCCGGTCCAGCTCGGCCCACACCGGCTCCAGGTCCGGGTTGCCGAGGTAGGTGCCGTGCGTGTGGGACTCCAGGACCACGCCGTCGGCGCCCAGGGTGTCGTAGGCGTGGGCGATCTCCGCCAGGGCGCCGTCGACGTCCGGCAGCGGCAGGGAGGCGAACAGACCGAAGCGGCCGGGGTGTTCGCGTACGGTGTCGGCGCCCGCCTCGTTGACCTCGCGGGCCAGGCGCCGGGCGGCGGCGTCGTCGCCGAAGTGGACGCCCGGCGACGAGACGGACAGCATCGACGTCTCGATGCCGCAGCGGTCCATCAGCTCCAGGTGCGCGGCGGCCGACCAGGCGGGCCAGGCGGGGACCCCGTCGGGCAGTTCGTGTCCGGCCTCGCGCGCCTGCCGGACGTAGGAGTCGGTGACGAAGTGGGCGTGGACGTCGAGGTAGCCGTGGGTGTCAAGGGACACGGGATGTTCCTCCTTCTGCGGCGGGGGTGAGGCGGCGGGGCGGCGCGTGGGGCGCTCGCGTACGCGCATCAGGCGCTCGCGTACGCGCATCAGGCGGTCGCGTACGGCGATGGCACCGCGTTCGCCGAGCACGATGCCGGCCAGCCCGGTCAGACCGATCAGCGGCGGGGCCGGCGAGGTCAGGTCCAGCGCCTGGTACAGCCCGCCCATGAGCAGTCCGGCGGCGAGCGAGAGACCGGCCCGGCGCAGGAAGACGCGCGGGGCGGCGGGCTCGCCGCTCACAGAACTCTCAGGGGTCTCACGGGTCACAGGGGTCACAGGGGTCACAGGGGCCACAGGGCTCGTAGGGCTCGTACCGGTCACGGCCTCTCACCGGTCCCACAGGGCGCCCAGCGCCGCCTGGCCGAGCCCCATGCCCAGCAGGCCGAACAGCGCCACCGGCGGCGGCGCGGGCGACTTCACCCGCACCCACCACGTAGGCCACGCCGACCAGGACGCCGGCCAGCAGGACCCTCAGATACGGCATCGGCTCAGCTCCCGGTGCGCCACTGGTGATCCGGCAGGAAGGTGACGTCGTACCGCTGCGGCACGGTGCCGAACTTCTGCGGCTCCGGCACGTACGGCCGCTGCGGCAGGCCCAGTGCCTCGGTGGGGGTGCCGAGACTCTCGAAGAACCGCTCGAAGGTGCCGCTCGGGCCCGCGGCCACGCCGACGATACGGCTGTGGTGGCGCTCGATGCGGTAGGCGTGCGGGCAGTTCTTGGGCACGAAGCCGAAGTCGCCGGCCGTGAGCAGCTTCTCGTGCTGCTCGCCCTCCAGGTCCTCCGCGAACAGGCGCACGGCGCCGTCGGTGATGTAGAAGACCTCGTAGGTGTCCGGGTGGGAGTGGGCGGGGATCAGGTCGCCCTTGGGCCCCTCGCAGGTGAAGAAGTTGAAGGTGTTCTCGGTCTGCTCACCGCCGGCGTAGACGGTGAAGAGGTCGGTGAAGAGGTGGGCGCGGTCGCCCATGCCCTTCTCCACGAAGTACGGCTTGCCGGGCTCGGCCGGAATGCGCGAACGGCTGCGGTAGCGGGTGGCGAACTCGATGGTCACGGCGATCCTCTCTGATCGGGACCCAGTGCGGGCGGCGCGTACCCCGGCCGGCGGCTCCCGGCGGGGCGGGTACCGGCGGGCGGCTCCCGGCGGGTGTTCGGGCGCGGTGCACGGACCGGGTGTGCGGGCCGCGGGGTGGCCGGGCTGCGTGTCCGGGGACGGCGGGGTGCGGGTGGCTCCGGCGGCGGGGGCGGCCCTTGCGGCTCCTGCACAACCTAGGTCCGGCAGCGCGGGCCCCCCGGCATACACTCGGCCACGCGATGAAGAAAAACGGACAGATCCCGGCGCAGGGCGGGGCGGCGGGCATCCCGGCCGTGCCGTACCGTCCGAGTCCGGGCCGGCCGCCCGGCCTGGAGGTCCTCGACCTGCCGGGACTGGCCGAGCGCGCCCGGGAGCGGCGGCTGCCGCTCACGACGCCCGCGCGCCCGGGTTTCCACCTGCTGATCGCGCTGCGCCGCGGCCGGCTGGAGTGCTCCGTGGACTTCACCGCCTACCGCCTGACCGCCGGGGACTGGCTGTGGGTGTGGCCGGGCCAGGTGGTCCATTTCCCCTCAGGACACGAGGGCGGCGACGGAACGGTGCTGGTCGTCCCGCCGGGCTTCCCCAGCGCGGCCACCGACGCGCTGATCCGGGACAGCGAGCACGTCCCGCACCGGCTGATCACGCCGGGCGAGGAACGCCAGGCAGCCCTGCTGCGGCTGCTCGACACGCTGACGGACGAGCACGCCGCGCTGAGCGACCTGCCGCTGGAGGCGTACGTGGAGACGCTGCGCGACCTGCTGTCCGTGATCCTCATCCGGCTCGTCCACCTGGCCGACCCGCTGCGCGCGACACGCACCGGCGACGAGCCCTTCCAGCGGTTCCGTCGGGCCGTGGAGGAGGGCTTCCGCCGCACCCACCGGGTCGAGGACTACGCCGCCGGCCTGGGGTACAGCCCCCGCACCCTCACCCGGGCCACCCGCGCCGCCCTCGGCTGCGGCGCCAAGCGGTACATCGACGACCGGGTGCTGCTGGAGGCCAAACGCCTCCTCATCCACACCCCACTGCCGACCGCCGTGATCGGCGAAAGCATCGGCTTCTCCCACGCCACGGCCTTCAGCGCCTTCTTCCGCCACCGCACCGGCATGACCCCGACCGAATTCCGCTCCGTGACGCGCCCCTGAGGCCGGGCATCACGGCGTCGCGGCAGGCCGGGGGCGGATCTGCATCCCGGGGCGGCGGCGGTGGACGGTGAAGTAGGCGATGCCCTCCTCCCCCGCGGTCAGGCTGCGGGTGGACCCGTGGGGCAGCCACAGCACGGTGCCCGGGGTCAGGTCCTGGGGCCCGTCGGCGGCCGGGGCGTCGACCGTTCCGGAGCCGGCGACGACCGTGACCAGCACGTCCAGGTCGGGTTCGGTGTGGGTGGCGATGCGCTCGCCGGGCGGCAGCCGTACGAGATTGGCGTCGAGTTGGCGCCCGCTCTCCGCCAGCTTCCAGGCCACCTCGACCGACGCGGGCGGCCGGCCGGTCAGCGCCCGGGCGTCGCACAGGATCTGCGGGAGTGGCTCGGATGGCATGGGACTCCTTGGGGGGCCGGGTCTTACGGCTCTAATTATTACAGGTACCATTTGGAAAAATTCCAGGTCCAGGTCCAGGTCCAGGTCCAGGACCAGGACCAGGGACCGAGAGCGGGAACGGACGCGGGTGCAGGGAGGCCGGAGCGACATGTCCACCGGGCGGGAGAGCCCTCGCCGTCGCGAGGTGCTGGAGGTGTTGCGGGCCGCCGCGGCACCGCTGGGCGTCACGGACGTGGCCGAGCGGATGCGGGTGCACCCCAACACCGTGCGCTTCCACCTGGACGCGCTGGTGAGCGAGGGCCTGGTGCAGCGGCGTACCGAGGAGCCGTCGGGCCGCGGACGGCCCAGGACCGTCTACGCCGCGGAGCCGGGCATGCACCGGGGAGGCACGCGCGGCTACCGGCTCCTGGCACAGATGCTGCTCGGTCAACTGGCGTCCACCGGGCCGGAGGCGCACCGGGCCGCCACGGAGGCCGGCCGGGCGTGGGGCGCCTTCCTGGTCGATCCGGCACCGCCGCTCCGGCAGCCGACCGCCGGGCAGGCCGCCGACGGACTCGTCGCCCTGCTGGACGACCTCGGGTTCGCCCCCACCGCCGAACACGGGGAAGAGGGCGCCGCAGCGCCGGAGCGCATCCGGCTGCGGCACTGCCCCTTCCTCGAACTGGCAGAGGAATACGGGCAGTTGGTGTGCCCGCTCCATCTCGGCCTGATGCAAGGGGCGTTGGCCGGACTGCGCGCCCCGCTGGACGCGGCCCGGCTGGAGCCGTTCGCCACCCCCGACTCCTGCGTCGCCCATCTCCGGCCCGCGCCGGTCTGACGGCGCGCACACCACCTCCTCCCCCCCTGACTTCTGAGACTCCTGATATCCGTGAGCCGTCCGAGAAAGGCAACACCTCGATGAACACCACGTCAGCCGCCGCCGCTGGGGCAGTCACCTTCGTCTGGCTCGGTATGGTGCTGGCGATCTCCTTCCTGGAGGCGCCGCTGAAGTTCCGTGCCCCCGGCGTGACCGTCCCCCTCGGCCTGGGCATCGGCCGGCTGGTGTTCCGGGCGCTGAACTCCGTCGAGGCCGTCCTGGCCGTCGCGGTGATCGTCGCGGTCGCCGTGGGAGACCCGACGGCGTCGATCGTCGCGCTGACCGTCGTCGTGACCGTCTCGCTGGCCGGCCAGCTGGCCGTGATCCGCCCCCGGCTCAACCGCCGTTCCGACCGCGTCCTGGCCGGGGAGGAGCTGCCCCGCTCACGTGGTCATCTCGCTTACGTGGCCGTGGAGTTGGTCAAGGTGATCGCCCTGCTCGTGCTGGGCGTCAGCCTCCTCGCGGTCTGACCGCGGCCGGTGCGCCGGGCCCGGCACCGCAGCCCGGCCCGGTGGCATCGCCAGGCGGCACCGCACGGTGGTACGTCACGCGTTCGGCGCGTCGGCTCCGTCCGGCCCTGCCCCGTACGCGGCGCGCCCGGGCGCGCGGAGGGTGCGGGCGCCGTCGGGGCCGTAGCCGAAGCGGATCACCACCTGCGGGTGGCACCGACGCCACGCCGGGCCGCTGGCCGCCCGCAGGTCCGGCCACTCCATCGCCTGGTGCAGGAGCGAGGTGCGCACCCCGTGCGCGGTCGCGGTGAGCAGCACGCGCTGCAGGGCCTGGCCGGCTCGCAGCCAGTTCTCACGCCGGTCGTGGGTGGTCCACAACAGGGCGAAGTGGGTGTGGCGTTCGAAGCGCAGGGCGGGCAGGCGCAGAGCGGGCGGCAGCGGTCCCGTGAAGTCCCGCATCGGCACCCGTCCGGCCGCGTCCCGCGGGCCGAGGGCGGTGGCCGGGATGCCGTACGGGGTGGCCGCTCCCGGGGCGGTGATCCAGGCGCGACTCTCGGCCGTGCGCAGCGGGTTGGTGTGGTTGCGGGCCTCGGCGGCGGCGGTCAGGCGCAGCAGCCGCCGGGTTCCGGCGATGTCCGGCAGGTGCAGCCGGGCGCCCTCGGCGTGCGCCGCAGCGCTCATCTCCGCGACGACCGGTTCGGGCACCGGGCGGCCGGTGAACGGCATCCGGCTGGTGTGCCGCCGCGCGATGGCGTCGTAGAGGTCGGGTTCGGGGGCGTGGTAGCCGTCCTCGTCGAACGGGCCGGTCAGCTGGACGGCGGCCAGCAGCGCGGGGTCGGCCGGGTCCGGCAGCAGCCGCACCCTCGGTTGCCAGCCCATGTGGGCTGCCGCGAGGCGGAGGTTGAACACGGCCGCGCCCACCGACAGGTACTGGGCGCGCCGGAAGGGGTCGGCCAGCGGCAGTGACCGCTCCGGCGCCGGGCGGACCTCCAGCGCCCGGCTGTCCGGGTCGAGCCGGAAGCGCCAGGGCTGGGTGTTGTGGATCGACGGCGCCGCCACGGCGGCCGCCAGCAGCGCCTCCAGGGCAGCGGCGTCCAGGACTTGGGTGCGCACGGTGTCTCCTCCCTACTGCGGGCGACCCGATCGTCCGTGAGTGCGTGCGGACCGGGACGGGTCGGCGTCCGCGGGTTTGTGCTGTGCCGGGTCAGTCGCGGCCGAGGCGGAGCCGCCAGGTCGCGGGACCCCGTTGCAGGTACTCCACGGCGAAGCGTCCCGGGTCGCGCCGCTCGATCTGCGCGAGCAGGCGCAGCGGATCGTGCGGGGCGACGAGCACCAGCGCGCGGCCGGCCGGGACGGCGTCGAGCGCGCCGAGGACCGTGGCGTGGCACAGGGCGTGCGGAACCGACCGCACGTCCAGTTCGGGCACCTCGGTGTCCTGGGCACCGCCGCCGCAGCGGCACGCTCCGCCGCAACCGCCCTGCTGCCCGGCGTCGGCCTCGGTCCCGGTCTCGGCTTCGGTCTCCGCCTCCGCCGTCTCCGACGGCCTCTCGGCGGCCGGGCGCGTTTCGGTGGCCGGGCGCGTTTCGGTGGCCGGGCGCGTTTCGGCGGCCGGGCGCGTTTCGGCGGCCGGGCGCGTTTCGGTGACCCGGGGCGCGGGGGTGGCGTCGGGCGTCGTGTCGTCGGCGAGCCGTTCGTGCAACTCGCCGAGCAGCGCGGCGAATCGGACGCCCGGCGCCACCGCGAGCAGCGGCAGCACCAGACCGTTCTCCTTGGCGACGTGCTCCTCGAAGAGCACCTGCAGGGCGCGGGCGTCGGCCGCCGCGCCGGTCGGGTTGGACGCGGTGCGCAGGGCGTCGACGAGCACGATCATGCAGCTGTGTTCGGCGATGAGGCTCTCGACGAGCAGCCGGCTGTCGGGCAGCCGACGCGCGGCGGGATAGAGCACGGCCTCCTCGGCGGCCGCGTGCGGCAGCAGTTCGCGCTCGCAGAAGGCGACGAGACCGGCGCGGATCCGCCCGGCGGCCCCCGGCTCGTGGTCCGCGGCGGCGAGCAGCGCCGTCACCCGTCCGGCCAACTCCCCGGCCAGGAGGGCGCGGTGTGTCTCGGCCGCCTCGAGGGCGGCGGCGTCCTCGGGCGCCGACGCCAGGGTGAGAGCACTCACGGCTTGCCTCCAGCGGTTCACGGCCGGAGTTTCCGGCCAGTGCGGTGGGCCGACTCGTCCGCCACGCCCCGACGCGGCCGGCGCTCCCGCCGACGGCGTTGAGCGGGGCTCCGACGCCGGGGCGTGGCGGACATCCATCCGGCACGACGGGTGGGACGCCCGGACGGCGACCGGGCCGGGACCGCGCTGCCGCGACCCTTGGACACGAGGAGACGTGGCCGGGCAGCCGTACCCGACGGTCCGGTGGCTCCCGGCCGGTCGGTGACCAGCATCATCGCGCCGCCCACGCCGGGTCCTGGGCCGGACGGTCCACCGGCTCCGGCCCCCCGGCCCCCGCTTCGGCCCGCGGAACAGGGCCTAACGGCCGCCCCGGAAGGGATCTTCGGCCCGGGTGGGACGGCGCCGGCGCCGGTTAACCTCCGGGATCATGAACAGCGGCCCCTCCCCGCCGCTGCGGACGTCCGTCCCGGCAGGCCCGCCGGTGCGCCTCCCGGTGACCGCGGCGCCGACGCCGGGCGGACGGACGGCACCGCCCGCGCGGCCCGCGGCGACACCGAGCGAGGCGGCCACGCCCGTGGCCGGACCTGCGGACGGCACCCCGTACACGGGCGTGGCCAGGACCGCAGGCGCACCCCTGCCCCTCCCCCTCCCCCTGCCTCTGCGCACGTCTCGCCGCAGCCGCGCTCAGCGCGCGATCACCCAGTCCGGCATCCAGGTGCCGGCGGCGTCGTGACCGGGCGTCGCGGCGGCGAGGTGGGCGCGGAGGGTGGCCAGCGCCGGGTGGGGGTTGTCGCGGTGCCAGAGCAACGAGTGCGGGTAGACCGGCGTCGGGTCGGTCACCGGGATGCGGCGCAGGCCGTGGCCGGCGGGCCAGACGAGCCGGGTGTCTCCGCCCATGAAGGTGGCCAGGGCCGGGGTGTCGGCGACGGTGTCGAGGAGCGCGTCGGAACCGAAGTTGGGGCCGGTCGCCTCGATGGTGAGACCGAACTCGGCGACGAGGTCGTCGTAGTAGGCGGCCCACTCGGTGCCGGGGACGATGCCGGGCATCCAGATCCGGTGCCCGGCGAGCCGGGCGAGGGGCACCGAGCGGGCGCCCGCCAGGACGTGGGCGGGGCCGGTGAGGAGCTGGAGCGGCTCGTCGAGCACCCGGACGGAGGCGATGTCCTCGGGAAAGGGCCGGCCGGGCGCGGCGACGGCGCGGAAGGAGGCGTCGATCTCACCCGACCGGATCGCGGCGACGGCCGTCTCGATGTCGAACAGCATCACCACGTCGAGGTCGATCTCGGGGTGCGCGCGGTGGAAGCCCCGCATCAGGCCCGACGCCGCGCCGCGCGAGGCGATGATGTCGACGCGCAGCGGGCGGTGGCCGGTGCGCACGGACGAGACCGCGCGTTCGGCGACGCGCAGCAGCTCGCGCGCGTGGGGCAGGAACGCCTGCCCGTCGATGGTGAGTTCGGCGCCGCGCGGGGTCCGCGCGAACAGCCGCACGCCGAGGGCGCGCTCCAGCGCTGCGATGCGCTTGGAGACGGCCTGCTGGGTGACCGCCAGTTCGGCGGCGGCCTCCTGGAACTGTCCCGCGTCGGCGGCGGCGACGAAGGTCCGGACGGTGTCGAGGTCCATGCCGACACCCTAGGGACACAACCGTCGGTTGTGTCCCGCGGCTCCGCGGTTGTTTGATCCCTGGTCGCGGCGCTCGCTTTGATGCTTCCGATCGCGGATCGGTTGTGCGGGTGACGAGGGGCGTCGGACATGAGGAGCGGGCAGCGGGTGGGGCATCCGCCCGGGCACCGGCTGGGGCGGCGGTTCGGGTGGCTCTGGGGAGCGTACGGGACCAGCGCGCTCGGCACCTGGCTCGCCTTCGGGGCGTTCCCGCTGATCGCCGTCCGGGTGCTGCGCGCCGGGCCGGCCGAGGTCGCCGCGCTCTCCGCGGTGGGGTCCGCGGTGGGCGCGGCCGTGGCGGTGCCGCTCGGCCCGTGGGTGGAGTTCCGCCGCAAGCGGCCCGTGCTGATCGCGATGGACCTGGTGCGGTTCGCGGCGCTGCTGACGGTCCCCGCCGCGTTCGCGCTCGGCGTGCTCACCTTCCTCCAGCTCCTGCTGGTGTCGGTCGTCGTGGCGGCGGCCGACATCACCTTCCGCGCCGTCTCCGGCGCGTACCTGAAGACGCTGCTGCCGGCCGAGGACCTGCTCGTCGCCAACGCCCGCTTCGAGTCGACGACCTGGACGACCACGATCATCGGTCCGCCGCTGGGCGGCGCGGCGACCGGACTGCTCGGGCCGGTGGCGACGGTGGTGGCCGACGCGGTCAGCTACCTGCTCTCGGCCTTCGGCATCCGCGCGATGGGCGGCCGGGAGCCGCGGCCCGAGCGCCCTGCGGCGGCGCGCCTGCGGGCCCGGGACCTGCTGGACGGCTGGCGGTACATCCTCGCCGACGCGACGCTGCGTCCGCTGTTGTGCAACACCGCCCTGTTCAACGGCCTGGTGATGGCCGTCCAGCCGCTGCTGGCCGTCCTGATGCTCGGCCGGCTCGGGTTCGCACCGTGGCAGTACGGCCTCGCCTTCGCCGCGCCCTCGATCGGCGGGCTGCTCGGTTCCCGGCTGGCCCGGCCACTCGTCACCCGGTTCGGGCAGCACCGGGTGCTGGTCACGGCCGGGACGCTGCGCGCGGTCTGGCCCGTCGGCCTGGCGTTCCTGGGGCCGGGTGCCGGCGGGCTGCTGCTGGTGACGGGCGTCGAGTTCGGGCTGATCCTCTGCTGCGGGGTCTTCAACCCCGTCCACGCCACCTGCCGCCTCCAGCGCACCGCGACCGACCGGGCCGCCCGCACACTGTCCGCCTGGGCGGTGACGACCAAGGCCTCGACCGCGCTGCTGACGGCCGTCTGGGGCCTGTTGGGGAGCCTGCTCGGCCCGCGTACGGCCGTCGGCCTGGCCGGCGTGTTCCTGCTGACGACCCCACTGCTGCTCCCCCGCCGCGCGGCAGGGCCTCTCCACGAGCCGGAGCCGGAGCCGGCGCCGACGCCGACACCGGGCCGCCCCTGAGAGTCAGCCCCCGCGGACGGCACCACGGCCGCCCCCACAGCCGGCACCGCGGCCGGCACCCGCCCGACACCGCGGCCGGCCGGCGGGTGCGTGGTACGGAGGTTGCGTGGTACGGAGGTTGCGGTCCGCCGTCCTGTGGCGCCAGTCGTCAGCGGCCGGCCGGTGTCGCGCTCACACGGGCGTCGCGGTCAGGCCGGCGGACAGCCAGCGGACCACCGACTCGGCGGTGTACGGGCGGCCTTCGGGGGCGATCCGCGACAGGAAGCCGAGGTCCTGGCCGATGGTGACGACGGGGGGCTCCACCGCGCCGTGCGGGCGGCGCTGGCCCAGTCCCACGGCGGCCAGCAGGCCGTTGCACAGGCACTGGCGCCCTTCCGTCTGCTCGGCGGCGCCGCCCTTGCGGAGGTAGGCCGCGCGCGGCTCGGCCGGGCACCGGTAGGCGAGGGTGCCGCGCTCGGAGCGGTACGGGGTGCGCAGGTAGCCCAGGTCGCAGACCCGGCGGCGGGCCGCGCCGACGGCGGGGTCGGCCAGCGTGCCGGGCAGATCGGCGATCTTGAAGGGGAAGGCGGTCGGGGAGGCCGCGGGATCGTTGCGCACCGTCAGCTCGGAGCGGAGCCGGCGTGCCACCAGCTCCCGCCGCAGCCGTGCGTCGAGCCCCGACTCCTCGCACAGCGCGAAGACGCTGCCGAGTTGGACGCCGGCGGCGCCCGCCGCGCGGGCCCGCCGCAGATACTCCGGCCCGCACTGGCCACCGGCTACCCAGAAGGGCAGGCCGAGCGCGGCCATCTTGGCGAAGTCCGGGGTGTCGCGGGGGCCGTAGACGGGGTCGCCGTCCTCGTCCAGCCGTAGCGGCCCGCGCGGCGGTGCGCTGTGCCCGCCGGCGCGGTGGCCCTCGACGACGAAGCCGTCCGGCGTGGTCTCCGGGGAACGGCACAGGTACGACGCCAGGGCGGGCAGCGAGACGATGGCCAGGACGTCGGGGCGGCGCAGCCGTCCGGGCCGCGCCCCGCCCAGCACCGAGGCCGGGTCGAAGCACAGCTCGGCGGGCCGGTCGTCGCCCTCGACGTCCACGCGCGCGGTGACGGGCTCCAGCCGCGCGAGCCGGGTGGCGATTCCGGGGATCTGCGCGGGGATGCCCGCGCCCACCAGGACGTAGTCCACGCCGGCCAGGACGGCACCGAACATGGCCGGGACGGTGGCGAGTTGGACCTTCTCCAGGTAATTGACGCCGACCGGCCCGGAGTGGCCCTCCTTGGCCAGCCACACCTCGCAGAAGTTGGCCACGACGGTCAGCGAGCGGGCCGGGCACGCCTCGTCGGCGGTGAGCCGGGGCGTGGCCGCGAACCGCTCCCCGGCCCCGATCCCGCCCTCGACGAAGTAGCGCCGCCGGACGGCGTCGGCGAGTTCGGGCACGGGGAAGGCGGCCAGCGCCCGCCGGAGGTGACCGCCGGGGTCGCCGCTCTGCAGCACCCGGATCAGCAGCGTGTCCAGAGCGGTGCCGGAGACGACACCCAGCTGCCCGGTGCGCGCGACGGCGCGGGCGAGGCGCCAGCCGGACACCCCCACGCCCATTCCGCCCTGGATCAGCCACGGCAGGTCGGTTGTCGTCCGGGATGTGCGCATGAGTCCTCGCAGGTGTGATCGCCGGTTCCGGAAGCCGTACTTACGGTTCCGTAACCTACGCTACCGTAACCAGGTCGGCGGGATGAGCGGCCCTCACCCCTTCCCGGGTCAGGACGTTCACGATCCGGCGGACTCTCAGTTCCTCTCGGCCGAGGCTCGTCGAACCCGGCGCACCGGTCGGGGCGTCTTCGAGCGACCGCGCCGCACTCAGGGGGCGTTGACGGACCGCGAACCGCTCGGGTCGCCGGTGAGGCAGGGGCGGCGTCGGCCCGACTGCCGTCGCCGGGGCTGACCCCGGCGACGGCCCGCCGCCCCGTGACCCGCCGACCGGTCACCGGGCGTCCCCGGTGCGTGGCACCGGAGACGCGGACCGGATCGCCCTCCGGCCCGCGCAGGCTCCGTCTACCCTGAAGCGTCGCGGCCATGTGATGATCAGTTGAGGTGATCGGCCGGGTGCGGCGGGACCCGGCCGGGGCGCATCCCGCCGTCCTCGTCGTCCGCCCCGCTGCCCGTCTCGTCGCCCGTCCCGCTGCCCGGTCCGTCCGGCGGGTCGTGCAGCAACCGTTGCCGCAGCATGAAGGCGGCCCCCATGTCGGCCTGGTGCGCGAAGCGGCACAGCAGGATCTGTACGCGGGTGTCGTCGCCCTTGCGCACGGCGGACACGATCCGCTCGATCAGCAGCCGCACCTCCGGCGGCGGTCCACCTGGATCAGTCACCGTGCGCGAGTACCCGCGACCCGAGCGCTCAAGATCACCCACACGGGTGAGAGTGCCGCCCGCGCGGGCCCTGGCGGGCGCCCGCGATCGCCTCCGTACAATTTGAGGCCGAACGACCGTACGGCGCCCGTCGGCCGTGCGGTTCTTGGCGCAGGACCCGAAGGAGCCGCCCGTGCCCGGTCAGCGATCCATCACGGAAACCGAATCGCTCGTCTCGGCGAAGCTCGGCGGGTTCCCGATCCGCCGGGAGCAGATGGCGGCCGTGGCCAACATCTACCGGGCCGCGTCCGCGGTGCGCCAGCACCTGGAGAACTCCGTGCTGCGCGGCTCGGACCTGACCTGGACGGCGTTCGTCGTGCTGTGGGTGGTGTGGGTGTTCGGCGAGTCGGAGACCCGGCACGTGGCGGACGAGGCCGGCATCTCCAAGGGCACGCTCACCGGGGTGGCGCGCACGCTGGAGTCGCGGGGCCTGCTGCGGCGGGCCGCCCATCCGAGCGACGGCCGCCTGGTGCTGCTGAGCCTCACGGACAAGGGCGAGGATCTGATGCGGCGGGTCTTCCCCGAGTTCAACGAGGAGGAGGCCTTCGTCACGGCCCGCCTGAGCGACGCCGAGTGCCGCGGCCTCGCGGAGGGGCTGCGGCAGGTCGTACGGCAGGTCGAAGGGCACGGGGAGGAGCGCCGCCGGGAACTGCTGGGCGGAGCGGAACCTGCGCCGCGACGCAGCGGCCGCCGCCCGAGGACCTGACCGGCAACGCCCCGGCCGCTCGGCCGGCTCCGACCGTCGCCCGGGTCGGTCGGTCCCGCGTCGGCCAGTTCCGACCGGCCGCCGCACGCCGAACACCCCAGACCGGTCAGCTCCGACCGGCCACCCCGCGCCGCCCAGTTCCGACCCGTCGCACCGCGACGGTCAGTTCCGACGAGTCGGCTCCGACAAATCGGCTCCGGCCGGTCGACTCAGGACCGGTCAGCGCCGGGCCGGTCAGCGCCCGGCCGTCCGTACCGCACCGAACGCACCGAACGCACCGAACCAGTCAGCTCCGACCGTCCGTTCCGGCCGACGGCTCCGGACCGGCCGGCGTCCGCCAGGTCGGCCTCGCGGGGTCAACCATCAGGCTTACGCTGTCCGGTTGACCCGGCCACCCGTCAGGCGCCGCCGCGCATACGCGCCGCCTCCACCAGCGCCTCGAACAGCCGTTGCTGCAAGGGGTCCTGGTCGGCGGTGTCCTCCGGGTGCCACTGGACGGCGACGAACCAGCCGCGCGGCGGTCGCTTCGAGGGCCTCGACGGTGCCGTCGGCGGCCGTGGCGACGGCCGTGAGGCCGCTGCCGAGTCGGTCGAACCGCTGGTGGTGGTAGCAGGAGGCGTCCAGCTTGTCCGTGCCCAGGGCCCTTTCGAGGAGAGTGCCCTGCCGGACGCGGACCGGGTGGACGCGGTGGCGGTGGTCCAGGTCCGGGCCGCCCATGTCCTGCTCCAGGGTGCCGCCGAGCCCGACGTCGGCGACCTGCGGCCCGCGGCAGATCGCCAGCAGGGGCAGGCCCGACGTCAGCGCGTGGCGGGCGGCCTGGAGGTCGAAGGAGTCCTGGAGGTCGTCGACGTCGTAGACGGTGTCGTGGGTGTCGGCGGCGCCGTAGCGGTGCGGGGCGAGGTCGCCGCCGCCGGGCAGCAGGACGCCGTCGAACCGGGCGAGCCGCTGCTCCACTCCGTCCTCGGCGGGGTGGATGGACGCGGGTTCGCCGCCCGCCCGCCACACGGCCTCGACCAGGGCGCGGGCGTTGACCTCGGCGGCGAAGCGCAGGGCGGCGGCGGTGGCGGAGAAGCGGGCGGGGACGGCGATGAGCGGGCGGGTCACAACTGGATCCGGGTCGTCTTGAGTTCGGTGTACTTCTCCAAGGCGTGGGCGGACTTGTCGCGGCCGTTGCCGGACTGCTTTGAAACCCCCGCCGCGAGCCGCGACGGAGGGTGTCGTGCCGGGCACGTTCAGTCGCGGACCGCCGACGGCCGCTGGGCCAGCGCGCTCAGCAGGGAGCGCAGCTCGGCGAGGGCGGCCTCGGTGTCGGCGCGGTCGCCCAGACCGGTGAGCTGGTGCAGCACGAGGCCGTCCAGAGCGGCGAAGACGAGCCGGTTGAAGGCCGGGGAGGCGCCGTCGTGCAGGATGCGGGCCAGCTCGCGCCGCGAGGCCTCGAAGTACTCGTCGTAGCGCTCGCGCACCCACGGCAGCAGCTCGGGCCGGCGGCGGGCCTCCAGCAGCAGCTCGTACTGGTACGCCTGACCGTCCGCGTCCTGCTCCATCATCTCCGGCACGCCGGTGACGAAGTCCTCGGGCCGTCCGGTGCCCGGCTCCAGCAGGCTGCTGCTCAGGCTGATGCGCACGGCGTAGGCGAGGGACTCCTCGACGAGCGCGTCGCGGGAGCCGAAGTGGTGGACGACGAGACCGTGCGTGACGCCGGCCTCCTCGGCGACTGCCCGGTAGGTGAGGTGGCGCAGTCCGCGCCGCGCGACCACGCGCACGGCGGCCTTGAGCAGCGCCTCGCGCCCCTCTCCGTAGCCGAGCCGCTTCTTGCGCGACCGGGAGCGGGGCTGCTGCGAGGTCTCGGCGGACTCCGTCATGCGCCCGACCCTACCGGGGCGGGCCGCCTCAGCGGCGCGGAGGCCGGATGCCACGGAACTCCCAGTCGCCGCCGAGCGCGGTGGACAGCACCTCCTCGGATTCGGTGGGCTGCGCGCCGACGTCCGTGCGGACGGCGGTCGGGCCGGTGACGATGTGGTTGGTCAGGCGGCCCAGGCCCTCGACCTCGACCTCGACCTCGACGACGTCGCCGGGCCGGACGGGCCGCGAGTTGGCCGGGGTGCCGGACAGCAGCACGTCTCCGGGGTACAGGGTGATGGTGCGGGCGATGTCGGCGACGCGGTAGTGCATGTCTCACTTCATCTCGTCGGTCGAACCGTCCTGCACGACCTCGCCGTTGACGTACGTCCGCAGGCTCTTGCCCTGGAAGTCCCAGTCGGTGACAAGACCCGGGCCGAGCGGGCAGAGGGTGTCGGAGCCCTTCACCCGGAGCATCGACCCGGCGTCGGTGTCGCGGAAGTCGTGCAGCCCGTAGTCGTTGGCGATCGTGTAGCCCGCGATGTACTCCCCCGCCTCGGCCGGCGCGATGTTGCGCGCCGTGCGGCCGATGACGATGGCGACCTCGCCCTCGTAGTTGAGCCACTTGCAGCCCTCGGGGCGGACGATCGCGCCCTTGTGGGAGCCACTCCATGCTGGCCCTGCTGCAGCACCCCGAGCAGCTCGGCCGCCTCAGGGACGACCCGCCGCTGATCCCCACGGCGGTCGAGGAGTTCCTGCGCTGGGCCTCCCCCGTCTACCACTTCCGGCGCACCGCGACCCGGGACGTGGAGCTGGGCGGCAAGCGGATCAAGGAGGGCGACAAGGTCGTCATGTGGTACGCCTCCGGCAACCGCGACGAGGAGGTCTTCGGCAACGGCCGGGCCGCCGCTCCTGCGCCGGGCCGCTCCGGAAACGCCGGCCGCCGCTCCTCCGCCGGGGCGGCGGCCGGCGTTTCCGGGGCGGCCGCCGAGACCGTCGCATAGCACAACCGGGGATGAATCAACTGTGTGCGCCCCCCCCCACAATCGTTAATTCTCGGGGAAATCTTCTACAACCATTCCCCATGCGCGGCTGTCTGGTTAGCGCAGGGATGTTCAGTAGTGAGGAAGAGGAGCACCGAGCGTGACCGTGCGTTCTTTTGCCCGGAGGATGCGGCCGCGAGTCGAGCGGAAGGCATCCGAGGGAGTGTGGCAGCTGCGCACCATGCGGCGGCGCCGCAGGGCAGCGGTCGCGGATCCGGTGCTGCGTCCGGTGGCGGTGCGCGGCCAGCGGTTCTACGGACGGGTGGTGACCCGGTTCACCGCCGCCGAGGCGGCCGCCGCCAACCTCGACCTGGTGATCTCCGCCCTGGAGCAGGAGGGCATCCCCTACTTCCTCGTGCCGTCGTCCCGGGTACGGCACACGGTCGGGGTGAACGCCGTGGACCGGGAGCGTTTCCTCACCGCCCTGGAGGCCCGGAACGCGGGCAAGGCGGTGTTCATCGGCAGGCCGCTGCCCGGCGGCCAGCTCAAGCACCCGGCCCTGTTCATGGACGGCGTCCTGCCTGCCGCGCTGCGCACGGCGCCCACGCTGCGCGTCGGAGAGAACCACCTCGGTCCCGCCGGCCAGCTGCTCGCCGGGCCGGAGCTGGCCTGCGACGTGGAGTTCTGGGAGGACGGGGCGCAGCTCCTCGCCTCCGACGACGGGCCCCGGCGCCTGGCCAAGGTGCAGCCGCAGGCGTCCGAGGACGTCTTCGCCGAGTCCCTGGTCGCGCCGCGCAACAACGGGATCACCGACGTGCTGCCGGCGTCCGAGCAGAAGCCGGCCACGGTGCGGGTCGGCGCCCGGGAGCTGCCGAGCTTCGCCCCGCTGACCCTGCCGACGGTGAACGACGTGACCTTCCCGGTCGACGTCGTCTACACCTGGGTCGACGGCGAGGAGCCCGGGATGCGCGCGAAGCGGGCCCGGTACCAGGAGCGCGGCACCGCCGAGATCCTGGACAAGGAGACCAACGCCTCCCGCTACACCAGCCACGACGAGCTGAAGTACTCGCTGCGCTCGCTGGAGATGTACGCCGACTTCGTCCGGCACATCTACCTCGTGACCGACGGCCAGAAGCCGCACTGGCTCGACGACCGGGCCGACGGGATCACGGTCGTCGACCACCGCGACATCTTCCCGCAGGACGTGCTGCCGGTGTTCAACTCGCACGCGATCGAGACCCGGCTGCACCACATACCGGGCCTGTCGGACCACTACCTGTACTTCAACGACGACGTGTTCGTCGGCCGCCGGGTCACCGCGGAGCACTTCTTCCACGGCAGCGGTCTGATGAGGATCCCGGTGTCCCCGCTCAAGATCGGCGTGGGCAAGCCGCACGCCGAGGAGACGGCCACCAACTCCGCGAGCAAGAACGTCCGGCGGCTGCTGCTGGAGAAGTTCGGGCGCATGACGACGAACAACTTCATGCACACTCCGCTGCCGCAGCAGCGCGCGACGCTTCAGGAGCTGGAGGAGCTCTTCGCCGAGGACGTCGCCCGCACCACGGCCTCCCGCTTCCGCTCGCCGGAGGACATCGCGATGACGGCGCCGCTGCTCTACCAGTACGCGCTGATGACCGGCCGCGGCGTGCCGGGCCGGTTCGGCTTCCGGTACGTGAACATCAGCCGCCCGGACGCCGAGGCCCGCCTGGCCGACCTGCGCCGCACCCGCCGCTTCGACTTCTTCTGCCTCAACGACGTCGACGTGCCGCCGGAGGAGCGGGAGCGGGTCGGCGTGCGGATGCACGAGTTCCTGGAGGACTACTTCCCGTTCCCCAGCCGCTTCGAGAAGCAGAACTGACGGGGCCGCGTCCATGGACATCCGCCACCGCTTCACGGGTTCCGAGGGGCTGCGGGCCGCCCGGGAACTCCTGGCCCGCCTGAGACTCTGGCTGTGGGCCCGGCTCTGGGTGCTGCGCTCCGCCCGGGCCCGCCGGCGCCTGCGGGCCGCCGTGCCCGGCCTGCGCCGCGTGTCCTGCGGACCGCTGCCGCTGTACGGGCGCGCGGTCGCCGGCTACACCGCCGCGGACGCCGCCGACGCCGACCTCGAGGACGTGTGCGCCCTGCTGGAGGCCGCCGGCGTCCCCTACTTCCTGGTGCCTGTCGAGGAGACGGACGGCGTGCCGCGCCGGGTGATCGGCGTCGAGGAGACGCACCGCGGCGCGGTCCTCGCCCGGGCCGCGGAGCGCTTCGCCGGCACGCCCCGCTACGTCGGCGCCGTCGGCCCGGACGGGACCGTGGCGCGGGCCGCGCTGTGGGCCGACGGGAAGCTGCCGCGGGCGCTGCGCCGGGCGACGGTGCTGCGCACGGGCGTGGTGCGCCTCGGGCCCGGAGGGCAGGTGCTCACTGGCCTGGAGGCGGGGTGCGACGTCGAGTTCTGGCGCCGCGGCCGCGACATGCGCACGGATCCGTCCTGGCTGACGGTGCCCGGCAGCCGGCTGGGGGACGTCTTCGGCCCGGCGCTGGTGGCCCCGCGCCGCAACGCCGTGTCGGAGGTGGTCCCGGCGACCGCGCAGCTGCCCGCCACGGTGGCGGGCCGCCGTCGCAGCGTGCCGACGTTCGCCGCGTTCGCCGAGCCGGGCCTGGACGAGGTGCGCTTCCCGGTGGACGCCGTGTACACGTGGGTGGACGGGGACGACCCGGCGATGGCCGCGAAGCGCCGGGCCCATCTGAACCCGGCCGACAGCGGCATCGCCCCGCGCGAGACCGGCGCCTCCCGCTACACCAGCCACGACGAGCTGAAGTACGCGCTGCGTTCGCTGGAGATGTACGCCGGGTTCGTCCGGCACGTCTACCTGGTGACCGACTCGCAGGTGCCGGACTGGCTGGATCCGGAGGCAGAGGGCCTGACCGTGGTCGACCACCGGGACATCCTCCCGGCCGAGGCGCTGCCCGTCTTCAACTCGCACGCCATAGAGAGCCGGCTGCACCACATACCGGGCCTGTCGGAGCGCTACCTCTACTTCAACGACGACGTCTTCATCAACCGCCCGGTGCGCGCCGAGTGCTTCTTCCACGGCAACGGCATCGCCCGCATCCCGCTGTCCCCGCTGAAGCTCGGTGTGGGCGCCCCGCATCCGCTGGAGCCCGCCCCGAACTCCGCGGGGAAGAACGCCCGCGAGGTGATCAGGCGCTTCCACGGCCGGCAGGCCAGGCACAAGTCGCTGCACACCCCGCATCCCCAGCTGCTGTCCGTGATGCGGGAGATGGAGAGCTTCGGCATCGAGGAGCTGGAGCACACCGCCGCCTCGCGGTTCCGCTCGGTCCGTGACGTCGCCCCGGCGTCCACGCTGCACCACCACTGGGCGATCGCGACCGGCCGGGCCGTCCCGGCGGACTACCGCTTCCGCTACGTGGAACTGGGCACGCCGGACATGCGGCGGCGCCTGGCCAGGCTGGAGGCGGGCGAGGACGTCGACTTCTTCTGCCTCAACGACGTCGACACCGCCCCGGCGGCGAGGGCGGCGGCCAGGGCGGCCATCCACGCCTTCCTGGAGCGGAAGTACCCCTTCCCGAGCCGCTTCGAAGCCACGCCCGCGACCACCGCGCACCGCCACGCGCCGCCCGCGGTACGTCACCTGCGGGCGGGATGAGCCGGACGGGGGGCGACCGGCCGGGCACGGAGCCGCGGCTGCGGCCGCGGCCGCTGCGGCGCGGCTGTCAGGTCCCGATGATCTCCGCGGCCTCGGAACCGGAGGAGTCCCCGGGCGCGCCGGTGCCCGGGGACGCGCCGGGCGCGCCGGTGCCCGGGGACGCGCCGGGCGCGCCGGTGCCCGGGGACGCGCCGGGCGCGCCGGTGCCGGGGGACGGGACGCGTCCGTGGCCGGCCGGGCGCGGCCCGCAGTGCCGGCGCTCGCCGCGGGTCTCGGCGATCACCATGTCGACGCAGGCGAGCAGGTCATCCTCCTGCGCCTTGCGGCGCATGCGCTGAGCGGCGCTGCCCTCGGCCAGGGCCTCCCGGGTCAGTGCCTCGACGGTCTGCCGGTCGCCGAGGGCTTCGAGGGCGGGGCGCAGCCGGGTGAGCAGCTTGCGGACGACCTGCGCGGCGGGCGCCTCGCGGCGGGTCTCGGGGTCCACCAGGGCGCCCTCGAGGCCGGAGCGGGCGGCCCGCCAGGAGGCGCCGCGCAGCCACTCGTGCCGGCCCCGGCACTCCGGCGCGCCGCCGGTCAGCAGCCGCTGCCGCGCCCAGGTCACCAGGGCGCGGAACAGTCCGGCGACGAGGACCACCGTCTCGGTTCGCGGGCAGGCGTCGCAGAGGCGGAGTTCCAGCGTCGGCAGGTGGGCGGAGGGGCGGACGTCGTAGTAGATCATCCCCGGGTCGGTGATGACCCCGGCCCGGACGAGGTCGCGCACCGCGGCGTCGTAGTCGGCCGCGGTCGGGAAGCAGCCGGCCGGGCCCGCGGTGGGCCAGCGCTGCCACAGCAGCGTGCGCCAGCTGGCGTACCCGGTGTCGGCGCCCTGCCAGAACGGCGAGCTGGCGGACAGCGCCAGCAGCACCGGCAGCCAGGGGGCGACCGCGCACATCACCCGCACCGCCGTGTCGCGGTCGGGTACGTCTACGTGGACCTGGGCGCCGCAGATGAGCTGCTCGTCGGCGACCTTGCGGTAGTCCTCGACCATCCGGCGGTAGCGGGCGTCCGCGGTGGGGTGTCCGGAGGACGCGGGCGCCAGCGGCGCCGTGCCAGCGGCCGCCACCGCCACGCCCAGCGAGGAGGCGGCCGCGTCCAGGCGCTCGCGCAGACCGGCGAGGTCGGCGTACAGCTCGTGCAGAGAGGTGTGCACGCCGCTGTTGGACTCCACGGTGGACTGGTGCAGTTCCGCCTGGAAACTGCGGCGGGGCAGCCGCCGCAGCAGCGCGTCGGCGCGCGGCACCAGCAGCCCGCTCTCCACCTCCAGGACGTGGAATTCCTCCTCCACACCGAGACCAGGGTTCACGGTCGCTCTCCTTGAAGGTGTTGCCCGAGTGTGTGCCACCCCCAGGTGCCCAGGACGGGCCCACGTAAGCGCGATCACGCCCGTTTGACGCAACCACCGCGCAGATGAGCGGCGACGGGGTGCCGTCGTCCCCGCGCAAAGACGCCCGTCTCGTCGCGCACGGGCGTCTCTGCGCGTGCGGGCGTCTCTGCGCGTGCGGGCGTCTCGTCGCGTACCGGCGACGGTCAGCCGTCCTGCCCCCGCGCGGCCGGCCCGGCCCCGGCACCGCTCCGGTACCAGGACGCCCGGCCGTCGCCGGTGCGGGCCTCGCCGTCCTCCTGGCGCAGGCGGATCTCGACCCGGCCGTCGGTGACGCGGGTGTCGAAGGCCGGCTGGGGGGCGGTGGCGGGCCCGCGGACGTTCCAGCCGTCGGCGAGGCGGAAGACACTGCCGTGCCAGGGGCACTGCACGCATCCGTCGTCGATGGTGCCCTCGGACAGCGGTCCGGCCAGGTGGCTGCACCGGTCGGCCAGCGCGTGGATCTCCCCGCCGATCTCCCGCACCACCATGACCGGCACGTCGTCCACCGTGCGCCGCACGGCCTGGCCGGCCGGGAACTCGTGCACCGACCCGATCGCGTGCCAGCCCTGGGTGACGACGTGGGGCACCTCTTCGGCATGGTTGGCGCCCGCGGCCTGCCGGTACGCCATGTGGCCGCCCAGCAGACCGCCCGCTCCCACCGCCGTCAACCCCAGGAAGCCGTACGTCCGTCCCGCGTCCGGCCTGCCGGTGAGCCGGCAGACCAGCGAGGCCGTGTACAGGCCGACCGCCGTCACGTTGGCCGCCGCGTGCACCAGCCCGACGCGCATCTGCTGACGGTGCAGCTCCGCCCAGTCGGTCGCGCCGGCCAGGGCGGCGGGGGCGGCGGTGGCCAGGCCGACCCCGACCAGCAGGCCCGCCTCGCGGGAGCGGCCCGGCCACAGGTCCAGCACCGCGGCGGACAGCCAGCTGCCGAGCGGCACCTGCACCATGGGCGGATGGACCGGGTGCCCGAGCCACCGGCCGTGCAGGACGTCCCGGCCGCGCCCCAGCGGCAGGGACCGTACCCCCTTCTGGAGTGTGTCGATCACCGGGTCGGCCCGCTGCCCCCGCTCCAGGCGGTCCAGCAGGCTCAGGAGCCGGTTCTGCCGCGTCCGCGAGTGGCGTCGCCTTGTGTTCATACGCAGCCGGGTTTCCCCCTGCCCGGAGGGCAAACGAAGCCGGCGCGCCGTAGGTCCGCGGCCCCTCGCCCGACGGCGCGGTGTGGGCCGGCGGGGGCGAGGTACCCGGCTCGCCGCCCGGCGGGACCCCGCCATCGGGAGTCACCGGGAATCACCGGGAGTCGTCGGGAGTCATCGGGAGTCATCGGGAGAGGAGAGGCGATGTGCCGCCTGTTCGGTCTCAGCAGCGCGCCCCGGCGCACCCACGCGACCTTCTGGCTGCTGGACGCCCCCGACAGTCTCAGCCTGCAGAGCCGTCGCGACCCCGACGGCACCGGCCTCGGCTACTTCGCGCCCGACGGCACCCCGCGCGTCGACAAGGCGCCGATCGCCGCCTACGCGGACCGGGCCTTCGCCGAGGACGCCCGGCGGGTGGAGTCGGCCACCTTCCTCGCCCATGTGCGCTTCGCCTCGACGGGCAGTCTGGACGCCCGCAACACCCACCCCTTCGCGCAGGAGGGGCGGCTGTTCGCGCACAACGGCGTCATCGAGGGCCTCGACGCGCTCGACGACCACCTCGGCCGGGACCGGTCACTGGTCCGGGGCGACACCGACTCGGAGCGGTTCTTCGCCCTGATCACCCGGGAGACCCGGGCCCACGGCGGCGACGTCCGCGCCGGCATCGAGAGCGCCGCCCGCTGGATCGCCGGGAACCTGCCCCTCTTCGCCCTCAACCTGGTGCTGATCACCTCCGACCGGCTGTGGGCGCTGCGCTACCCCGACACCCACGAGCTGTACGTCCTCGAGCGCCCGCCGGGCGGCCGCCACGGCACCCGCCACCTCGACCACAGCGGCACCGGCGGACGCATGCGCGTCCACTCCGCCGACCTGGCCGGCCACCCCGCGGTCGTGGTCGCCAGCGAACGCATGGACGACAACCCCGACTGGCGTCCGATGGAACCCGGCGAGCTCCTCCACGTCGGCGCCGGTCCGCGCCCCACCCGCCACCTCGTCGTGCCGCACGCCCCCGCCCACCCGCTCACCCTCGACGACCTGCGCCCCGAGGCGGCGGCCTCGCAGAAGGCGGCCTGAGCCGTCGCCCTCCGCCCGGCCCCGCCCGCCGGTGCGGCCGGGGCCGGGCGGGGTCAGCGGCCCGGTCCGGCGATGTCCTCGGTGCCGACGACCGCGAGCAGGTCGAGCAGGCCGGCGCTGTCGGTGCCGACCGCGGGGGTGAACCACAGCAGCCGCTGCCGGCCGTCCTCGGAGAACAGGTTGAGGCAGTTGACCTCGATCAGGCCGAGCGTGGGGTGGACGAGGCGTTTGCGGTCGTCGCGCCGGAACGCCACGTCGTGGTCCGCCCACAGCGCGGCGAATTCGCCCGACACGTCGAGCAGGGTTGCGATCATCGCGTTGACCTCCGTGTCCTTCGCGTCCCGGCGGGCGGCGGCCGCCCGCAGATCGGCGACGAAGGCGCGGGACTGCGTCTCGTGGTCTGCCTCGGGGTACAGACGCCGGGCGTCGGGTTCGGTGAACCACCGGTGGACGAAGCTGGCCCGCGGGCCCCGGAACCCGGACTGGTCGCCGAGCAGCGCCACGGCGAGCGGATTCTGTACGAGGACGACGTGCAGGTCGGTGATGACCTGCGCGGGCGTGGAGGTCAGCCGGCCGAGCAGGTCGAGCATGCCCGGGTGCACGTGCGAGGCGGCCGTGCCGTGCGGCGGCACCGGGCGGGCCGCCAGGTGGTAGAGGTAGTCCCGTTCGTCGGCGGTCAGCCGCAGCGCCCTCGCCAGCGCGGCGATCATCTGCTCGGACGGCTGGGATCCCGCGCCGCGCTCCAGCTCGTTGTAGTAGTCCACCGACGCCCCTGCGAGCTGGGCGACTTCCTCACGGCGCAGTCCGGGCACCCGGCGGCGCGGGCCGGCCGGCAGCCCGACGTCGGCGGGACGGATGCGTTCGCGCCGCGACCGCAGGAATGCCCCCAGTTCGGCGTACTTCACAGAGCCCATGCCGTCCATTCTGCGGCCGGCCTGGGCGGGGACCCAGGGGATGCCGTCCCCCGCCCGGCGCGACGGTGCCCGCTCAGGCCCAGGCGGTCACCGGTGTGAAGGAGCTGTCCTGCCGGAAGAGGTCCGTGCCGTCCGCCGGGTCCACCCGCAGCTGGTAGTCGTAGTGGCGCAGGTAGCGGCCGGGGTAGTTGTACGACTCGAAGCGGACCGAGCCGGACGCGGTGCCCGTGCGGGCGACGAAGGTGGCGTCCCGGGCGAACGTGGTCGTGCCGTCGTTCGCGTCGAAGCGGCCACGGAAGCCGTAGTGGCGCAGGTAGTTGCCGGAGGCGTCGCGGAAGGAGCAGGCGTTCGCGTCGGCCAGGCCCGCGACGACCGTGAAGGTGGCGGCCAGTTTCTCGGCGGTCGTGCTGGCGGCGGTCACCACCGGGAGGTCGAGGAGGCCGGACTGCTCCTGCCAGTGGCGGGTGGGGTAGTTGACCGACCGGAAGGAGCGGGTGACGTTCTTCGGCAGGACCGGGCCGCCGGAGACCGTCTCCTTGACGACCGTGAAGTGACGGGCCGTGCCGGAGAGGGTGGGCAGGGCCGTCGGGGCGCTCCAGGTGGCGAAGGTGTCGTAGCTGTCGCTGTAGTAGTACCTGCCGTCGCCGTAGCCGTCGAAGAAGATCCGCCAGGCGCCGGTGTCCAGTCGGACCAGGGACGGGCCTTCGCGGTAGCTGCCCCAGCCGGCCCAGTCGCCCGTCCGGCTGATGGTGTACGGGCCGTTGAGACTCGGCGCCGTGGCGTACTCGATGTACTTCGTCGTCTCGTTCTTCGTGAAGGCGTGGTAGACCGAGCCGGTCCTCACCACGAACGTGTCGATGTGGTTGGCGCCGAGGCCGGACAGGGCGACCGGTGAACTCCACGCCGTGAGCGCGGAGTCGGTCGCCGTCAGCCGGTACGGCGTGAAGATCCACTCGTTGTCCGTGGTGGAACAGGACACGATGACGTGGACGCTGCCGTCGCCGTCGACGAACCACTCGGGCGCCCAGGCACGGGACAGGCCGGCGATCGGGACGGTGTGGTCGTACAGGAAGGTCCAGTCGACGCGGTCGGCGCTGCGGGCGAAGCCGATGGTGGTGCTGACGTCCTGCCAGGTGTGCGTGGTGTAGGTGAGGTAGTAGAAGCCGTCGGTGTGCCGGAAGAGGCTGGCGTCGCGGATCCGGTTGCCCGGCGGTGTGTAGGCGGAGGCCTGGGCGAGGCGGAAGTCGGTGGCGTCGTCGGACTGGTAGACGTCGACCGTGCCGTCGTCGCTGTTGCGGAACGGCACGATGGTGTACCGGGTGGCGGAGCCGCCGGCGGGTGCGGCAGCGGCGGCCGTGCCGAGCAGTCCGGGCAGCGTGGGCAGGACGAGCGCCGAGACGGGGACGGCGGCCGCGGCGCGCAACAGGCTGCGCCGGGACGGGGTGGAGGGGTGGGGGGTCACGTGCGGCTCCTTGGTGCGACCGAATACCGAGGGATGAACGTTCGTCATGTCGAACATGGTTCGCCAAGTCGATCAGACGGTAGGGGTGGGGCAGGTGTGCGTCAATGGTTCGGACAGCGGTCCGGCAGTCCGCACGTTCCGCGCCAACTCCCTTGGGAGCAGATGACGTTCGCCGTCCCGTACCGGAGCGCGCCGCAAGACGTTACTGTTCGGTAGACAGCGCGCTCCCGGAGGTGTCCCGCATGCTGCCCGACCGTTCCCCCGGCCTCGCGGAATCCGCCCGTGCGCTGGCCGCCGGGGAGGTGACCTCGCGGGCGCTGGTGGAGGCGGCGCTGGCCCGGATCGAGGCGACACAGCCGACCGTCAACGCGTTCCGGATCGTGCGGGCCGAGGCCGCCCTCGCCGAAGCCGACGCCGCCGACGCCCGGTTGGCCGCCGGGGCCCGCGCACCGCTGCTCGGGGTGCCGGTGGCCGTCAAGGACGACATGGACGTGGCCGGCGAGCCGACCGCGTTCGGCTGCGACGGCGCCTTCCCGCCGGTCGCCGAGGACGGCGAGGCCGTACGGCGGCTGCGCGCGGCCGGAGCGGTGATCGTCGGCAAGACCAACACCTGCGAGTTCGGGCAGTGGCCCGTCACCGAGGGGCCGGCGTTCGGCGCGACCCGGAACCCGTGGAGCCTCGCCCACACCCCCGGCGGGTCGTCCGGCGGGTCGGCGGCCGCGGTCGCCGCCGGTCTGGTGCCCGCCGCGCTCGGCTCGGACGGCGCCGGATCGGTCCGCATCCCGGCCTCCTGGACCCATCTCGTGGGTATCAAGCCGCAGCGCGGCCGCATCTCCACCTGGCCGCGCGGCGAGTCCTTCCAGGGCATCACCGTCAACGGCCCGCTGGCCCGCACCGTCGCCGACGCCGCCCTGCTGCTGGACGCGGCGAGCGGCAACCACCCGCGCGACCCGCACCGGCCCGCGCCCGTCGACGCCCGCGCGGCGGCCGGCCGCAACCCCGGCCGGCTCCGGATCGCCCTCTCCCTCAAGCCGCCGTTCACCGCCCTGCCGGCCCGGCTCCAGCCGGACGTGCGGGCGCGGGTCGTCGAACTCGCCGGGAAACTGGCCGGCCTTGGTCACACGGTCGAGGAGGCCGACCCGCCCTACGGGCAGATCGGGCTGGCCTTCCTCCCCCGCGCCACCGTAGGCATCGCCGAACACGTGCGGGGCGCTCCGCACCCCGCGCTGCTGGACCGGCGCACCCGCGACGCCGCCCGGCTGGGCCGGCTGCTGGACGGGGCGCCGCTGCGGGCGGCCCGGCGGGCGGAGGCGGTCCTGCAGCGCCGTGTCGGCGGGTTCTTCCGGTCGTACGACGTCGTCCTCGCGCCGACGACGGCCGCTCCCCCGCCGCGCATCGGCGCGCTGCTGTCGCTGAGCGGCTTCGCGACCGACCGGGCGATGATCGCCGCCTGCCCGTACGCCTGGCCGTGGAACGTCCTGGGCTGGCCGGGCGTCAGCGTCCCGGCCGGCTTCGTCGCCGGCGGCCTGCCGGTCGGCGCCCAGTTGCTCGGCCCCGGCGGCAGCGAGCCGCTGCTGATCTCGCTGGCCGCACAGCTGGAGGCGGAGCTGCGCTGGCACGAGGCGTGGCCGCCGCCCGCCGCCCTCGACGCCGACTCCCCGGCCGCGTGAGCGAGTTCGGCCCATACCCGGCGACCCGCAACGGGTGACCCGTACCCGTTGACCCGCAACGGGTGACCCGTACCCGATGACCCGTACCCTGTGACCATGGACGATGCGTCGATGGTCGGGCTCGTGGGGCGGGTCACCGGAACGGTCGGACCCGGGCTCGTCGGCGAGGTGATGGTGCGGGTGCGGGGCGGGGCCGAGCACTTCCTCGCCCATCCCGCCCCCGGCAGCGGCCGTATCGAGCCGGGCACGGTCGTGATGGTCGTGGAGTACCTGCCGCCGCGGACGGTCTACGTCACCGAGGCGTACGACGGCTGAGCCGCGGACCGGCCGTCGGACGAGCCGGCTGCCGCCCGGGTGAGGGCGGCGCGCGGGCCCGTGCGTGTGGCCGTGTGTGCCTGCGCGTGTGCCTGCGCGTGTGTCTCTGCGTCAAGATTGCTACAAGGGTCCTTCGGTGTCTTCCGCCCCGGCCTCAAGCGGGAGCACACTCCCCCTCGTTCGGTGCCGACAGGGCACCATGCAAAGGGGGCGTATGCCGATGATCGTCGGCGTCGTGGCGGGGGTGGCGGCAGGCGCCGTCCTCGTCCTGATCGGTCTGTTCAAGCTCATGTGGCGGGTCGCGGAGCCCAACGAGGCTCTGATCATCTCGGGTTCCAAGCACCGCACCGAGGGCCTCGAGGAGGGCATGGGATTCCGCATCGTCACCGGGCGCGGCACGCTGGTGCTGCCCGGGGTGCAGGCGGTGCGCAAGCTCTCGCTCGACCTGAACGAGACCGAACTGCACGTGGACTGCGTGACCCACCAGGGCATTCCGCTCAAGGTGCGGGGCGTGGTCATCTTCAAGGTGGGCGACGACTTCGTGTCGATCGCCAACGCGGCCCGCCGCTTCCTGGACCAGCAGAAGCTGATGGCGGAGCGGGTGCACAACGTCTTCGCCGGTCATCTGCGGTCCATCGTGGGCGGGTTGACGGTCGAGGACATGATCCGCGACCGGGAGAAGCTCACCGGGCAGACCCGGGCCGCCTGCGGCACGGAGATGGAGAAGCTCGGCCTGATCGTCGACTCGCTGCAGATCCACGAGATCGAGGACCCGACCGGCTACATCCAGAACCTCGCCATGCCGCACGCGGCGGCCGTCCAGCGGGACGCGCGCATCGCGCAGGCCGAGGCGAACCGGCTCGCCACCGAGGCGGAGCAGCAGTCGTTCGCACGGATGGCGGAGGCCACCCGGGACAGCGAGATCCTGCAGGCCGGCTACCAGGCCGAGCGGGACAAGGCGGCGGCGAAGGCCCGGCAGGCGGGCCCGCTCGCCGAGGCCGGCGCCCGGCAGGAGGTCGTCGTCCAGGAGACGCGGGTGGCCGAACTGGAGGCGCACCGGCGCGAGCAGCAGCTCCAGGCCGACGTCCGCAAGCCCGCGGACGCCAAGGCGTACGAGAAGCGCACGCTGGCCGAGGCCGAGCGTGACGCGCGCATCTCGGCCGCGCAGGCGAAGGCGAAGGAGACGGAGCTCGCGGCGGCGGCCGAGGCGACCCGGGTCAAGGCGGCCGCGGGCGCCGAGGCGGAGGCGACCAAGGCCCGGGGTGCCGCCACGGCGGCGGCGACCCGCGCCACCGGTGAGGCCGAGGCCGCGGCGGCGCAGGCGAAGGGCCTGGCGGCCGCCGAGGCGACGAAGGCGCGGGGGCTCGCGGAGGCGGAGGCCATCAAGGCGCGGGCCGCGGCCCTCGCCGAGAACCAGGAGGCCGTGGTCGCCCAGCAACTCGCCGAGAACTGGCCGGAGATCGTCAAGGCCGGCGCGTCCGCCTTCGGCAACGTCGACAACATGGTGCTGCTCAACGGCGCCGACGGCATGGCCGACATGTTCGCCAAGGCGCTCACCATGGGCGGCACCGGACTCGGCCTCGCCCGCCAACTGCTGGCCTCGATGAACCAGAACGGGCAGCCGGCGAACGGCACTTCGGCCCTGAACGGGACCGCGTCCCCGCCCGCACGGAAGGTGCCGGTGGACTCCGACGAGGAGTGACGGAGCCTGACCTACGGGGACACCGGCGCACAGGTCACGGGGGCACCCTCTAAGGTGCCCCCGTGACCGCGTCTATCGATGAGAACGTCCCCGGCCGCCACGGCCCCGCCGCCACCACCGAGGCCGACCCCCGTCAGGTCGGCAGGGTGCGCACCGAGTACTCGCCCGCGCACGACGGCGACCCCGACCCCGGCGAGATCGTCTGGACCTGGGTGCCGTACGAGGAGAACGACGGCCGCGGCAAGGACCGGCCCGTGCTGGTCGTCGCCCGCGAGGCCGCCGGCACCTTCCTCGCCGTGCAGCTCACGAGCAAGCGGCACGACGGCGAGCGGGAGTGGGTGGCGATCGGCAGCGGGCCGTGGGACCGGTCCGGGCGGGACTCCTGGGTGGGCGTGGACCGGGTGCTGCGGCTGCACGAGGACGGGATGCGCCGGGAGGCCTGCGCCCTGGACCGGATGCGGTTCGACCTGGTGCGGCACCGGCTGCGCGAGCGCTACGGCTGGAGCTGACGCCCGATCACCATGGCTGAGGCTCGTCACGGCTGGAGCTGACGCCCGATCACGGCTGGAGCTGACGCCCGATCATGGCTGGAGCTGACGCTCCGGGAAGGACCGGACGAACGCCGCACGGACCGTCCGGTCCGGCGTGCGGTCCAGGATGCCGAACACCACGTGCTCGAAGGCCCCCGCGAACCGGCCGCCCGGCCCGAGCAGCGCCCGGAACGCGCCCGCGACCTGCGCCGGGTCGTTGCGGAACACCCCGCAGCCCCAAGCGCCCAGCACCAGCCGCCGGTAGCCGTGCGCGACGGCCGTCTCCAGCACCCGCCCGGCCCGCACCGCCAGCGCCCGCGGCAGTTCACCGGCCCGCTGCGGCGCCCTGCGCAGGACGACTCCCGCGTTCGGCGCCGCGGCGGTCAGGAAACCCGCGGTGTACGGCTCGTCCAGCAGGCGGCCGCGGTCGTCCCGGAAGACGGGCACGGCCGGTGAATGGATGACCCGGTCGGTGTAGAACGGGTCACGGTGGGCGCGGTGGTGCTCGTAGTACTCGGGCGCCCGCAGCAGGCAGGTGTACAGCGCGGACGCCCGGCACAGGGCCTCCTCCTGCGCCTGCGCGCCGCCCAGGTAGCCGCCGCCGGGGTTGCGGGCCGAGGCGAAGTTCAGCACGGCCGTGTCCGCGCCGAGGCGGCGGGCGGCCTCCAGACTGCTCTCGCCCGTGACCTCGACGAGCGTGCCGGTCCCGGCGGCCGGCGCCACCGGCACGGGCCCCGGGCCGTACATCCGGGTGCCGGCCCGCGCGGCCTCGACGGCCGCGGCGAGCGGCACCTCGTGCCCGCCCTGCGCGCGGTAGGCCCCGGCCGCCACGATCTGTTCCGTCTGCCGCGCGATGCCGCGCAGGCGCGCGCTCATGGCGCCACCCCCGTGGACGCCATGACCACGCCCCGCGCGCGCTCCCCCGTCGTGCTCATGCAGGCATCGTGGGTGATGCTGGTGATGCGGGGCAACCGGGTTTCCGGGGCCCCGAGAACGCCGGGGAAAGGCGTGGGAAACGGCGGGAAGGCGGAGATTACCGGGCCGGAAACACACGGGGACACACTCTTGTGCGAATAGACGCGACGGTTTTGGGTAGGACGGGTGCCGCCACCCGGACGCCTCACGGGGTGATCGGTGGCACCGTGGAATCTCAGGAGGAATCCCGACATGTCCGACTCAGTGAGCGACTGCGGTGACTGTCCGGAAGACCGCATCGCAGTCACCGACGCCGAGGTGGAGGCCCTGGTCCGGGGCATCTGCTTCAAGACCGGCCCACCACGTGTCCTCGGGGTCGAGGTGGAATGGCTCGTCCACGAGCTGCGCGCACCGCAGCTCCCCGTCACACCCGAACGACTCACGGCGGCCTACGCCGCACTGCGGACCGTGCCCCTCAGGTCGGCGTTCACCGTCGAACCCGGCGGCCAGCTGGAGCTCAGCTCGCCTCCCGCCGGCTCGCTGACGGAGTGCATCGCCACCGTCTCCGCCGACCTGGACGCCGTTCGCGCGGTCCTCGCCGAACACGGCCTCGGTCTCTTAGGCATCGGCCACGAGCCCTGGCACCCGCCGCGCCGGTTCCTGCGCCAGCCGCGCTACGACGCCATGGAGGCCTGCCTGGACCGGGGCGGTCCGGCCGGCCGCGCCATGATGTGCGCCTCCGCCTCCGTCCAGGTCTGCCTGGACGCCGGGTACGAGGAGCCCGGCCCGCTCGGGCACGGGCGGCGCTGGTGGCTGGCGCACCAGCTGGGCGCGGTCCTGCTGGCCGCGTTCGCCAACTCCCCGCTGGCCGCGGGCCGGCCCACCGGCTGGCGGTCGACCCGTCAGCTGCGGTGGATGGAGATCGGCCCCGGCCGGGCGGGCGCGCCACGCCTGAACGGCGACCCGCGGGACGCCTGGGCCCGGCACGTCCTGGACGCGCCGGTGATGTGCGTACGCCGCGACGGCGGGCCCTGGGACGTCCCCGAGGGACTGACGTTCCGGGAATGGACCAGATCCGGGACGCCGACCCGGGAGGACCTCGACTACCACATCACGACCCTGTTCCCGCCGGTCAGACCGCGCGGCCACCTGGAGCTGCGGATGATCGACGCGCAGCCCGGCGACGACGGGTGGATCGTCCCGCTCGCCGTGACGGCCGCGCTGTTCGACGACCCGGAGACCGCCGAGACCGCCTACCGGATGGTCAAGCCCCTGGCCGAACGGGCCACCGCCCGGCCCGCGCCGCACAACCCGCTGTGGAGCGACGCGGCCCGCCTGGGCCTGGCCGACCCGGAACTGCACGAGGCGGCCGTCGGCTGCTTCACGGCGGCACTGGAGGCCCTGCCCCGGCTCGGGGCCGGCGCCGAGGTGACGCACGCCGTCACGGACTACCTGGAGCGCTATGTCGCACCGGGCCGCTGCCCCGCCGACGACCTGCTCGACCACCTGCACGGCACCGGCCGTCGCAGCCACGGGAAGGACAGCCGCACATGACCGACCCCTCCCTCGACGCCGACGCGCTGCGGGAACGGACCCTGCTCACCCTCACCACGGCCCGCGCCCGCACCACGCTGCTGACCGGCTGCGTCGACGAGCCCGACCTGACCGCACAGCACTCGCCGCTGATGTCGCCGCTGGTGTGGGACCTGGCGCACATCGGCAACCAGGAGGAGCTGTGGCTGCTGCGGGCCGTCGCCGGCCGGGAGGCGATGCGCCCCGAGATCGACAGTCTCTACGACGCCTTCGAGCATCCGCGCTCCGAACGGCCCAGGCTGCCCCTGCTGCCGCCCGCCGAGGCCCGCGCCTATGCGGCCGAGGTGCGCGGCCGGGTGCTGGACGTGCTGGAGAACGCCGACTTCCACCGGACCCGGCTGACCCGGGCCGGCTTCGCCTTCGGGATGATCGCGCAGCACGAACAGCAGCACGACGAGACGATGCTGATCACCCATCAGCTCCGCAAGGGCCCGCCGGTCCTGACCGCCCCCGACCCGGACCCGTTCCCCCCGTTCACCGGACCGGCCGAAGTCCTCGTCCCGGGCGGCCCGTTCACCATGGGCACCAGCACCGAGCCCTGGGCGCTGGACAACGAACGCCCGGCGCACCGGCGGGAGGTGGCACCGTTCTGGATCGACACCACGCCGGTCACCAACGCCGCCTACCAGGCGTTCATCGAGGACGGCGGCTACGACGACGAGCGGTGGTGGACGGCCGACGGCTGGGCCCACGTCCGCCGGACCTCGCTGCGCGCCCCGCTGTTCTGGCACCGGGACGGCGGGCAGTGGCTCAGGCGCCGCTTCGGCGTCACCGAGGTGGTGCCGCCCGACGAGCCGGTCGTGCACGTGTGCTGGTACGAGGCCGACGCCTACGCCCGCTGGGCCGGGCGGCGGCTGCCCACCGAGGCCGAGTGGGAGAAGGCCGCCCGCCACGACCCCGCCACCGGCCGCTCGCGGCGCTACCCGTGGGGCGACGCGGACCCGGCGCCCGAGCACGCCAACCTCGGCCAGCGGCACCTGCGCCCGGCTCCGGCCGGCAGCTACCCGGCGGGCGAGTCGCCGCACGGCGTACGGCAGTTGATCGGTGACGTGTGGGAGTGGACGGCGAGCGACTTCCTGCCGTACCCGGGCTTCGAGGCGTTCCCGTACATGGAGTACTCGGAGGTGTTCCTCGGGCCGGAGTACAAGGTGCTGCGCGGCGGTTCGTTCGCCGTGGACCCGGTGGCCTGCCGGGGCACGTTCCGCAACTGGGACTATCCGATCCGGCGGCAGATCTTCAGCGGCTTCCGCACCGCCCGTTCGGAGACCGCCTGATGTGCCGTCACGTGGCTTACCTGGGACCGGAGGAGCCGCTCGGCCGACTCCTCGTGGAACCCCCGCACAGCCTGTACCGCCAGTCGTGGGCGCCCCGGCACCAGCGGTACGGCAGCGTCAACGCCGACGGTTTCGGGGTCGGCTGGTACGCCGACGGCGACCCGGTGCCCGCGCGGTACCGGCGGGCCGGGCCGATCTGGGCCGACCTGTCCTTCGCCGACCTGGCCCGGGTGGTGCGCAGCCGCGCCGTGCTGGGCGCCGTACGGGACGCGACGCTGGCCGGGGCCGACGCCGAGGCCGCGGCGGCGCCGTTCGCCGCGGGCACCTGGCTGTTCAGCCACAACGGCGCGGTCGCGGGCTGGCCCGGCTCGCTGGCGCCGCTGGCCCGGACGCTGCCCGCCGAGGACCTGCTGTCGCTGGAGGCCCGCAACGACTCGGCGTTCGTGTGGGCGCTGGTCCTCGCCCGGCTGCGCGGCGGCGACGACCCGGGCGAGGCCATGGCCGGCACGGTGCTGGAGGTCGCCGCGGCGGCCCCCGGCTCCCGCCTCAACCTGCTGCTCACCGACGGCGAGACGATCACCGCGACCGTCTGGGGCGACGCGCTCCACTACCTGTGGACGCCCGGCCGCGGCACCGTCGTGGCCTCCGAGCCCTACGACGACGACCCGCACTGGCAGCAGGTCCCCGACCGCACCCTGCTCGCGGCGACCCGCACCGACGTGCTGCTGACCCCGCTCAAGGAGCCGAGTGACGCCGTGACACCGGCACCACAGAAGGAGCCCAGTTCGTGAGCCCGTTCCTTGTCACCCGCACCCTGCCCGAGGACGCCACCGAGGCCGCCCTGCGCGCCGACGTCCAGCGCGGCCTGACCGCCACACCCAAGACGCTGCCGCCGAAGTGGTTCTACGACGCCCACGGCAGCGAACTGTTCGAGCAGATCACCGAGTTGCCCGAGTACTACCCGACGCGCGCCGAACGGGAGATCCTCCTCGCCCGCTCCGCCGAGATCGCCGCGGCGACCGGCGCCCGCACCCTGGTCGAACTGGGCTCGGGCTCCTCGGACAAGACCCGCCACCTCATCGACGCCCTGACCGGACTGCGCACCTACGTCCCGGTCGACGTCAGCGAGAGCGCGCTCACCCAGGCCGGCCAGGCCCTCATCGCCGAGCACCCGGCACTCGACGTGCACGCGCTCATCGCCGACTTCACCGCCCGTCTGGCCCTGCCGGAGACACCGGGCCCCCGGCTGCTGGCCTTCCTCGGCGGCACCATCGGCAACCTGCTGCCCGTCGAACGGGCCGCCTTCCTCGCCTCGGTCCGCGCCCTGCTCTCGCCCGGCGACGCGCTGCTGCTCGGCACGGACCTGGTCAAGGACGAGCGGGTGCTGGTCCGGGCGTACGACGACGCGGCCGGGGTGACGGCCGCGTTCAACAAGAACGTCCTGGCCGTCGTCAACCGCGAGCTGGGCGCCGACTTCGATCCCGGCGCCTTCGCCCATGTGGCTCTGTGGGACGCGGAGAACGAGTGGATCGAGATGCGGCTGCGCTCGCGCCGCGCGCAGACCGTGAAGGTGCCCGCGCTCGACCTGGCCGTCGACTTCGCGGCGGGCGAGGAACTGCGCACCGAGGTGTCGGCGAAGTTCCGGAAGGAGGGTGTGCGCGCCGAACTCGACACCGCGGGGCTGGAGCTGTCCCACTGGTGGACGGACGGCGAGGGCCGCTTCGCGCTGTCGCTGAGCCTGGCGCGCTGAGCCGGGCGCACTGAGCCCGCTGCCCCGCGCGGCCGCGCCGAGGACGCCCTCGGCGCGGTCGCGCCCGGTCGCGCCGTACGGCACGGTGGAATCAGGCGTGGCAGGTCCGTCACGCGGCGGAGAGGAGCAACCCGCATGTCGAACCACACCTACCGGGTCACGGAGATCGTCGGCACCTCGCCGGACGGAGTCGACGAGGCCGTCCGCAACGGCATCGAGCGCGCCTCGCAGACCCTGCGCAACCTGGACTGGTTCGAGGTGACGCAGGTGCGCGGCCGGATCGAGGAGGGGCAGATCGCGCACTGGCAGGTCGGCCTGAAGGTGGGTTTCCGGCTGGACGAGACGGACTGACGGAGGCGACCGGGAGACGGCTCGACGAGACCGACCGACCAGACCGACGGACCAGACCGGCCGACCAGACCGGCCGACCAGACCGGCCGACCAGACCGGCCGACCAGACCGACGTACCACACGGACGGACCAGACGAACGCCCCGGACGGACCGACCAGGGCCGACGACCCGGGCGAGCCAGTCGGACGAACGGACCAGACGGACGACCGGGCGGAGCGGTGAGACCGGTCGGGGCCGTCAGGTGCGTCCCTCCTGCTCCTGCGCCGTCTCCAGTTCCGCGGAGGGCGCGACCCACCGCGCCCGGACGACGGTGAAGCCCGCCCGCTCCGCGTCCTCGCACACCAGCTCGTCGTCGTCCACCAGCACCCGGATCTCCCGGGTGCCGGCGAGGCGGCGCAGGACCTCCAGCTTGGTCCGGCGGGCGGGCCTCCGGTCGCCGTCGCGCCGCATGTGGACCCGCCCCTCCGGCAGCCCGTGTGCGGCGAGCCAGTCGAGCGTGTCGCGCCGGAAGCCCTCGGGCCGGCCGGTCAGATGGACGACCTCGCACTCCTCCGCGCTCTCCCGCGCCAGCGCGACGCCCTCCGGGATCGGCGGATCCTTGGGCGCGGCGGCGAAGAAGCCGTCCCAGTCGCGGGGTCTCCGCTCCAGGTAACACTGCCGGTGTGCCGTGTCCGCGAGGGTGTTGTCCAGGTCGAACACGGCCAGTGGGCGTGGGCTGCTGTCGGTCACGGCGCCCACTGTAGAACCGCCCGGTGCGTCACGCCGACATACCCGTCGACGGCAGCGCGGGCGGCGCGGGCGCCCCGGCCGCCACCGGATCGTGGCGGATGCGGTCCGCCGGCAGCCCCAGCCCGGCCAGCCGCCGCACGGCGGCCGTGACCAGGCCGGGCGGCCCGCTGACGTACGCCGTGTGGCCGCTGAAGTCGCCGTGCGCGGCCAGCGCCTCGGTGACCGGCGCGTGCCCGGACAGGCCGGGGCCGTCGTCGATCACCGGGATCACCCGCAGCCACGGGCAGCGGCCCTCCAGCCGGGTCAGCGCCGGCGCGTCGTACAGGTCGTCGACCGTGCGGGCGCCGAGGAACAGGTGGACGGTGCGGCCCGGCCCGCGCCGTTCGGCCATGTCCTCCACCAGGGCTCTGGCGGTGGCCCAGCCGGTGCCCCCGGCCACGATGAGCACGTCGCGCGGGACGCCGTCGTCCAGGGTGGTCGTCCCCTGGGCGGGTCCCAGCCGCACGGTGTCGCCGACGCCGGTCCCCGTCACGAGGGCGTCGCTCACCCCGCCGGGGCCGGTACGCCGGACGTGGAACTCCAGTTCGCCACCCGCGCCCGGCAGGCCGGCCGGCGTGTACGGGCGCCAGGTGTGCGGCAGCAGGGGCGTCTCCAGGGTCGCGTACTGGCCGGGGCGGTACGGGTACGGCTCGGCGGGCCGCACGCGCAGCACCGCGAGGTCCGGGCGGCGGCGCTGGTGGTCGACGACCGTGCCGCTCCAGTAGGCCGGCTCCGCCAGCGCCTCGTCGGCGCCCTCCGCCATCGCCGTGGTGGCGAAGCGGACCATGCGCAGCCACGCCTGCTCCACGTCCACGCCCAGCCGGCCGCCCGCGGACCGGTGCAGCGCGTCGGCGAGTGCCTCCTCGAACACCCGGTGGTGCACCGGCAGCACGCCGAGTTTGCGGTGGCCACGGCCGAGCCGGGTGCAGAAGTCGGCCACCTCCTCGGGGCGGTGCAGGTTCTCGATCAGGTACCACAACGCCCGTTCCAGGTGGACCCGCTGGAACTCCATCGAGTCGGGGAACAGCTTCCGCAGATACGGGTGCCGCTCGAACATGACCTCGTAGAGGTGGGCGATGAGGCGGTCGAACGGCGTGACGTGCACCAGGTTCCGGGTGATCACCTCCTGGTCGGCGGCCCCGTCGTAGGCACAGGACCGACGGGCGGCAGGGCGCGGCGCGGGCGTCCGCGATCCCCTGGCGGCACGTGCCGCGCCGGGCGCGGGAGCGAGCAGCCGGTCACGCAGGCGCATGGCCTCCCGGCGCGCGAGCAGGGCGTGGTAGTCGGCGCTCATGCGCAGACCTTCTTCACGCAGGTGCCGCACGCCCCGCCGTCCGCCCCGCCGTCCGCCCCGCCGCCCGCGCAGGCGCCGGCCGCGACGGCGGCCCGCGTCGCGGACCTGGCCCGGCGGGCGTAGGAGAGGGCCATGTTGGACGTCAGCCCGGCCAGCAGCAGCCAGACCACCCCCAGCCAGGATCCCCGTGCGAAGGACACCGCCGCGGCGCCCGCGGCCAGGGCACAGACGATCGGGGTGATGACAACTGGGCGGAACATCGGCACTTTTCCTTCGGCTCCGGGGGTGCATACGCCATCGGGACGAGGCCAGAGGGCGTGATCGCATCACATCACCCGAAAGGATGGCCGGGGCGCTGCCGACAGACCCTGCGAAAGGGAGCAAAGCACCTTCGGAATGGTGCCGTTCGGCCCTGTCCGGGAATGGAATTCCGTGCTGTCAGCTCGCGCGGGCCAGCGAACGGGACCAGTCGACGGACAGCCGGTCGCCCTCGTCGGTGACGCGGGTGCCCAGCTCGGCGCAGGCTTCGCCGAGCCGGTCGGCGATCCAGGCGTACTCCGCATCGTTGGCGAGGCGGGTGTGGCAGTAGTCCAGGGCGACGGGAACGGCCTCCGTGCGCACGGGGCCGTGCTCGTCCAGGGTGACCAGCCAGAGCAGGCCGAGGTCGTTGCGCAGGGCCGGGTGAACGGCGTAGTCGTCGATGAAGTCGCCCAGGTCGTACAGGACGTGCCGGGTGAAGCCGTGGAAGACGTGGGCGGAGTGCCCGACGACGAGATCGGCGCCGGCCGCGGTGAGGACGGGTGCGGCGCCGCTGACGTGTGCGACGGGCCGGCTGGTCATGTTGGGGCCCCAGTGCACGCTGACCAGGACCAGGTCGGTCCGGGCGGCCAGGGCCCGGACGGCGTCGCTGAGCCAGGCGGGCACGTCCTCGTCCCACAGGTTCGCGTACGCCACACCGGGCCGGCCGGGGCCCGCGGCGTACTCGGGGGGATGGTCGGTGAACGCGAGGATCCCGATGCGCAGCCCGCCGGCCTCCAGGACGAGCGGGGCGCGGGCCTCCCCGACGTCGGCGCCCGCGCCGAGCGTCCGGATGCCGGCCCGGCCGAGGTGGTCCCGGGTGTCGAGGAGCGCCTCGGGGCCGTAGTCGAGGGCGTGGTTGTTGGCCAGGGACGCCACGTCCACGCCCAGGTCGGCCAGCACGGCGGCGGCCCGGGGCGGGGCGCGGAAGAAGAACGGCTTGCCGGGCACGTCGATGCGGGACCCCCGGTCCGACACGCAGCACTCGAGGTTGAGCAGGAACAGGTCCGCGCCCCCGGCGATCCGCTCGATCGCCGGGCTGAACAGGTGGTGCGGCTTCTTGTGGGCGAGTGTCTCGGCGACCCCGCGGCCCAGCATGGTGTCGCCCGCCAGGGCGATGGTGACGGCCATGGCTCCGCCTCCCGCGTCCGGTCCTCTCCGCGGGCCCGCCGCGACGCCGGAACGCGAAACCGGCGTGCCGAACGGCGTGCGCGCGGCCCTCCGCACCCAGTGTCACTCCAGACGGGCGGGAACGCGGCCGGACCGAAGGGGGCTGGCGCACCGGGCGCCCGCGCCCTGCGCCTGCTCCTGCTCTGGCGTCCGCGCCCCCTGGGCGGCAGGGCGACGCGGCCCCACTCGGCGAAAGAGCTCCCGCGCCGCCCCCCGCCGCGAACCGCGAGTCGACGCGGTCCCGTTCCGCGGAGGAGGCCCGCGCCGACACTGCGCCCGGCGCAGGACGCGGAACCCGAGACGCGTCGCGCCGGCCTCGCGGTGCTCGGCCACCGGGTGGGGTCCGGCACCGGGTCCCGGCTCGGCGCGGTCGTCGACTCCGCCGTACGCCACGCGGCCTGCCCGGTGTTCCGCGTCCCGCGGGCATGACGGCACCACGGCCCCGGGGCCCGTCTCCTTCCCGGTCCGGTTCCCGGACCGGCGACGTCGCCGTCACGCCTGGTGGCGCCGGTGGCCGGGGGCCGGCCGGCCCGCCAGGACGTGATCGGTGTTCAGATGGACCAGCCGGGGGCCGGGCGGCTGTCCCGCTCGTTCCCGGACGCGCCCATGCCCTCGACGTCCCGCTCGGCGATGGCCACCAGTTGCCGGCTCAGGTCGCCCAGCGCCCTGCCGACCGCCAGTTCGTCGCCGATCTCCGGCACGTCCGTGTCCGCGGGGTTGCAGTGCGCGGTCCCGCGGCCGGTGAGTGACGTGGTGCCGGTCTCCAGCACCGCGTGCGCCTTCGTCGTCCCCGCGTCCTCGAAGAGGTGGAGACGGACCTTCCATTCCTTGGTGTGCGGCATGGTCTCCTCCTGATGCCGACACGGTCCGATGCCGACACGGTCGGGGCCGAACCCTGATCCGGCCCGGGAGCTTCGGCTCTCGCTCCCGTATTCATGATCGGACGGCGGCGGCCCCGCGTCACGGGGCCGTTGGTCCCACACGGCCGGCGACCGGGACGCGAAGCCCCTCGGACCTGGGCGCGAAGCCCCTCACATGTGGCCGGGGGAGAACCCGGTCGGCTGCGGCTGGGTGTCGTCCAGGCTGTACGCGAGGCCGTCGACGACCGCCACGACGCCGTCCACGCCACCGGCGACCCGTGCCGCGAGCGCGGCGTCGCTGCGCCGCTCCAGCTGTCCGGTGAGGGTGACCACTCCCCCGCGGACACCGACCTCGACGGTGGCGGGGGGCCGGGAGAGCGCGCCGGCCACCTGGTCGCGCACGTCGCGCCGGAGCTCCTCGTCCGGGCGCAGGAAGACCCGGAGCAGGTCACCGCGGGTGACGATGCCGACCAGGCGGTCCTGCGCGTCGACCACGGGCAGGCGTTCCACGCCGTGCCACTGCATGGTGTGCGCGGCCTCCCGCACGGTCTGGCCGAGGGACGCGGTGACGGCGGGCCGGGTCATGAGGTCTTCCGCGGTCCGCGCGCGGGCCTTGACCGCCGCGGCGCGCGCGGACCGGGTCAGCGGCGGCAGGCGGAAGCGCCGGCCACGGCGTTCCCGGTCCTGCGCCGCTTGGTGCTGGAGCAGGTCGGTCTCGGAGATCACCCCGAGGACCCTCTCCTCGTCGTCCACCACGGGCAGCCCGCTGATGCGATGGTCCGCCAGCAGGCGGGCGACCGTCTTGAACGGCGTGTCGCCGGTGGTGCGCACGACCTCGCGGGTCATGACGTCGGTGATCCTGCGCTGCCTCATCGTCGTGTTCGTGTTCCTTCCGGGTCCGGGTCGGAGTCGGGGTCCGGGTCGGAGTCGGGGTCCGGGTCGTGTCGGGGTCCGGGTCGGAGCAGGAGCCGGTCCGGGTCGGAGCAGGAGCCGGTCCGGGTCGGAGCAGGAGCCGGTCCGGGTCGGAGCAGGAGCCGGTCCGGGTCGGAGCGGCGGCGGACGCCGCCGCGCTCAAGGGGCGGGCACCAGGAGGACCGGGCAGTGCGCGTGGTGCAGCAGGGCGTGCGTCACCGGGCCGAGCCGCGGACCGAGCCGCCGGCCGTGCCGCCGGTGCGCCGTGATCACGACCGCGTCGGCGGCGCGGGTGGCCTCGACCAGCGCCTGGGTCGCGCCGCCCCACACCGTGTCGGTCTCCACCTCGACCTCGGGGTACTTCCCGCGCAGCGCGGCGACGGCCCGCCCCGGCACGGCCGCCCGCCTCCGTACGACGGCGTCCGCGCCGGCCGCGGGAGCGGTTCCCGCGGGCACCGGCACGGCGCACGCGTGCAGGACCCGCACCCGGGCGCCCCGCAGCCGCGCCTCCTCGAAGGCGAATCGCGTGGCCTCGGTGTCCAGGTCGGTGGCCACGCCCACCAGCACGGTGCCGTGTTCCGGCCATCCGTACGCCGCCTCGCCGCGCACCACCAGCAGCGGGCTCGCGCAGTGGGCGGCGACCCGCCAGCCGACGGACCCGGCCGTCAGTCCGGTGATCTCGCCCCCGCGGCTGCCGATGACGGTCAGCGCGGCGTTGCGGCCCCGGCGCACCAGTTCCGCCGCGACGGGCTGCGGGCTCAGGGTCGCCGTCACGCGCTGCCCGGGAGCGCGCTCGCGGGCCTGCGCCACGGCGCTCTGCAGCACACCGTGGGCCCGGTCGAGGAGGGAGTGCGTGCCCTCGTCCGCGCCGGGCGGCGGTTCGGGGGTCCCGTGCCTGGCCCACGGCCAGCCGTGCAGGATCTCCAGCGGCGCCCGGCGGACCTGGGCCTCGGCGACCGCGCGGTCCAGCGCGCGTGCCGCCTCGGCCGATCCGTCGACGCCGACCAGGACGTGTCCGCTCAAGGGCGTCCGGGGGGCGTACTTGCCGTAGTCCCAGAGGGTCTTGTGCTCGTACGTCATGTCCACTCCTCGCCCCGGGCCGTCGCCGCCGCCCGTGTCGTCGCGGCTCCCGGTGTGCTGGTCCACCCCTCCCGTCACGTCCAGCCTTGTGCGGCGCGACCCGGGTTTCATGGGTCCAACGGGCACAAGCCACGCCGATCGGCCCACCCGCCCCCGTGCCCGTCGTACTCCCGTCCCAGTGGGTCTACGCGCCGCCCTCCGAGTGGGGCGTCGTATTCGAGATACTTTGACCGGGAAATTGGTCCGGACTTTTCACCGGGAGTCGCCCCGCGGACAGCCGGAAGGTCATCCAGGAATCCCCGTCCCGCACTCGGACATGCCAGATGCCCAACAAATTGACCCCCGCTGTTGATTGCGCAAAGACGTCACTGTCATACTCCGCTTCCGGCCTCGTCCTCACCCTCCGACAAGGCCCCGGGATCTTCACACCAAATCCCCGAGAACACCCCCGTGAATTCAGAGACCGAGTAATTCGGATTCACGGTCCCCCGACTGAGCCCGCACCTCACCAGCGCGTCCGTCCCTTCCCACCGCTCAGGGAAGCAGGACGCCCGACGGCTCCCCCGGAGCCGGTGCGGGCACGAAGCAGCGAAGAAGGTGCTTTTGTGCCCGAGCAGTCCGCATGGCCCGACGACTCGCCCGCCTACCAACGCGCACACGGCGGCCGGGTGGACCCGCCCCCTATTTCCGCCCATCCCGAATTCCGCTCGCTGCGCCATGCGCACCGGCGGTTCGGCGTCCGGGCGACGGTGTGGTCGGTCGGCGGTTTCCTGCTGTACGTACTGCTGTCGAGTTTCACGCCGGGCCTCATGAACCAGCCCCTGGCGGGTCACCTCACCCTCGGACTCGCCCTGGGACTGGGCCAGTTCGCCGTGATGGCGGTGACCGTGTGGGCGTACACGCGGCACATGCGCACCCGCGTCGACCCGCTCGCCCGCGGCGTGCGCGCGCACCTGCACCAGCACACGGCCCGCCGCGCCCACACGGCCGCGGCGCACGAGGCCGCCGGGCAGCAGCCGGACCAGGGGCCGAGGGGGTACCGCACGTGGTGACCACTTCCGCGGGCGCGGTCGACCGGTTCAGCATGCAGCTGACGTTCCTGCTGTTCCTGTCCGTGGTCGTCGTCACGCTGTTCATGGCCCTGCTGACCGCCCCGCACCGCGACGAGATCAGCGAGTTCTACCTCGGCAACCGGGGCATGTCCGCGCTGCGCAACGGCCTGGCCATGTGCGGCGACTACCTGTCCGCGGCGACGCTGCTGGGCACCACCGGACTGGTCGCCCTGACCGGGTACGACGGACTGCTGTACCTGGGCGGGACCACCGTGGCCTGGATGATGGTGGTGCTGCTGATCGCCGAACCCCTGCACCACGCGGGCAGGTTCACGCCCGGCGACATGATCGCCCTGCGTCTGCCCCGGATGCAGCGGCCGGTGCGGATCGCCCTGGCGGTGTGCACGCTGACCCTCACCACCCTCTACCTGGTGGCCCAACTGCTCGGCAGCGTGGCCCTGCTGACCCAGTTCACCGGCGAACCCGGCGCCACCACACGCACGTTGTGCATCGTCGTCATCGGCACCATCGTCATCGCCTACGCCTCCATCGGCGGCATGCCGGGAGCGACCGTCATCCAGATCATCAAGGCCGTGATGCTGCTGGCGGGGGTGGCGATCACCACGGTGATGGTGCTCCACCACTACCACTGGAGCCCCGGCGCCCTGCTCTCCGCGGCCGCCGACGGCAGCGGCGACGGCCGGCGCTTCCTGCAGCCCGGACTGCGCTACGGCGCCAGCACCTCCAGCAAGCTGGACTTCTTCAGCCTGGAACTGGCCATCGTCCTGGGCCTCGCCGCCCTGCCCCACGTGCTGATGCGGCTGCTCGCCCCGCGCACCGGCGCCGTACTGCGCACCTCCGTGGTGTGGGCCGTGGCCCTGGTCGGCCTGGTCTGCCTGGCGGCCGGCGTGCTCGGCCTCGGCGCCACCGCCGTCGTCGGCCGGGACACCATCGCCGCCACCGACCGCAAGGGGGACGCGGCCATCCTGCTGCTCGCGCACGCCCTGGGCGGCGGCGTCCTCACCGCGCTGCTGTCCTGCCTGGCGTTCGTCACCCTGCTCGCCGTCGCGGCCGGGCTCACCCTGGCCGCCGCCTCCTCCCTCGCCCACGACGTGTACGGCGAGGTGATCCGCAAGGGCCGGGCGACCGAGGCCGAGGAGCTCACCGTCGCCCGCCTGTCCGCGGTCGTCATCGGCGTCCTCGGCATCCTGCTGTCGCTGTTCTCCTGGCAGGCCAACACCGCGAACCTCGCCTTCCTCGCGTTCGCCATCGCGGCGTCCGCGATCCTGCCGACGATCGTCTACAGCCTGTTCTGGCGGCGCTTCACCGGGCAGGGCGCGCTGCTCAGCCTGTGGGGCGGACTGGCGTGCTCCGTCCTCCTCGTCGTGTTCTCCCCGGTCGTCTCCTCGACGCCGTCCTCGATCTACCCGGACGCCGACTTCGCCTTCTTCCCGCTGCAGAACCCCGGCATCGTCTCCATTCCGGCCGGTTTCCTGCTGGGCTGGCTCGGCACAGCGCTGACGGCGCGTCAGGAGGCCGTCGTGGAGGAGGAGTTCGAGGTGAGGATGCTCATCGGAAGCGAGTGACCCGGAAGCTCTTCGAAACATTCGAAAGATCGAATTCGTCAAACGATCCCACATCGACGCACCCCTCCTCGCCCTCAATGGCCGGATCACCACAACCACCCACCTGACCAGCGGAAAAGATCTCAGAGGAGAACAGGTCCGCCCCCCGCATCTTTCGCAACAGCTTCCGAAACTGTTGACAGTTGACAGGGGCAGACCAACACTGTTCGCCACTGGCAGAGGGCCCCGGCACCTACGGCCTCACCACCGGCCCCAGAGGACGAGGAGGAAGCACGCCCATGAGAGACGTACGCTTACGCAGCCGCTTCCGGCTGCTCCTCAGCAGCGTCTGCACCCTGCTGCTGGTCGCCGTCGCCGCGCTGGTCCTGCCCGGCACCGCGCAGGCGGACACGGTCGTCACCAGCAACCAGACCGGTACGAACAACGGCTACTTCTACTCCTTCTGGACCGACTCGCCCGGGTCGGTCTCGATGAACCTGGGCTCCGGCGGCGGCTACGGCACCTCCTGGAGCAACACCGGCAACTTCGTCGCCGGCAAGGGCTGGAGCACCGGCGGACGCCGGACCGTGAACTACTCGGGCAGCTTCAACCCGTCCGGCAACGCCTACCTCGCGCTGTACGGCTGGTCGCAGAACCCGCTCGTGGAGTACTACATCGTCGACAACTGGGGCACCTACCGGCCCACGGGCGCGTACAAGGGCACGGTGACCAGCGACGGCGGCACCTACGACATCTACGAGACGACGCGCTACAACGCCCCCTCCATCGAGGGCACCAAGACCTTCAACCAGTACTGGAGCGTGCGTCAGACCAGGCGGACCGGCGGCACCATCACCACCGGCAACCACTTCGACGCGTGGGCCGGTCACGGGATGAACCTCGGCAGCTTCAACTACATGATCATGGCCACCGAGGGATACCAGAGCAGCGGCAACTCCAGCATCACGGTGGGCGACACCGGTTCGGGCGGAGGCGGCGGGGGCGGGAGCAGCGGCTGCACCGCGACGCTCTCCGCCGGCCAGCATTGGAGCGACCGCTACAACCTCGACGTCTCGGTCACCGGCTCCGACAACTGGACCGTCACCATGAACGTCCCCTCCCCCGCCAAGATCCTCTCCACCTGGAACATCACCGCCAACTACCCCAGCGCCCAGGTACTCACCGCCAAACCCAACGGCAACGGCAACAACTGGGGCGTCACCATCCAGCACAACGGCAACTGGACCTGGCCGACCGTCTCCTGCACCACCGGCTGACCCCGCGGCGCGGCGCCGGCCGCCGCATCGCCGGCCGCCGCGCCGCCCGGCGCGGCGCCGCCGGACTCCTGCCGGCGGCTGGCCGGAATCGTGCGGGGGTCACCGCCGGCGCCTGGACGGCCCAGACCCCCTATGTAAGAGTCTTACCGTGCCCCCTGTGCGAATGACCGTCGCCGTGGCGACCGTGCTGCGGGTCTTCCTCGAAGACGTCGGCCGGCCCCGCTACGGCTACGAACTGATGCGAGTGACCGGCTTCCCCAGCGGCAAGCTGTACCCGATCGTGGCCCGGCTGCAGGCGGCCGGCTGGCTGGTGAAGGAACAGGAGGACATCGACCCCTCGGTGGCCGGCCGTCCTCCACGCCGTATGTACCGGCTCAGCCCCGACGGGACCGAGTCGGCCCGGCTGGAACTCGCCGCGCTCAGCGAGCGACTGCGTCCGCCCGTCGAGGCGGGCCGCGCTCTCCCGCACCCGCAGGGAGGTCACTCGTGAACGCGGCCCCCGCCGCGGCCGGTTTCGTGGTCGCCCTGGTGGGGGCGCTCGCGTACCTCGTCGTGTGCGACCTGTTCAGCCAGGAGATCCGCGCCCGTCTCTTCCGGCTGCCGTTCCTTTTCCTGCGGTTGGCCGCCCGCCGGCTGCCGCCGGACCAGCGTGCCGACATCTACGAGGAGACGTGGCTGCCTGATCTGCACTACATCCTGCGCGACGAGGAAGCGGGTCCGCTCACCCGGCTGGCCAGGGCCACCGGACACGCCCTGTCGCTGTGGCTCAGGCGCGGCGGTGTGCAGATGGCCGAGGCGCTCGCCGCGGTCACTCCCGTCCGGCTGGACGGCTTCGAGGACGTCCGGGCGCTGCCCCCGGGCCGCCGCCGGGAGTTCGCGGCGCTGACCGCGCGGTTGCGCGAACAGCTCGAGCGTCCGGCGGACCCGGACACCGCAGTGGGACTGCTCACGGCCGCGGTGACCGCCTGCGAGGCGTGCATCGACGACCGGGACGAGCACACCGCGAAGGAACTCGCGGTCGCCGCACGCCCGTTGGCGCACAGCCTGGATCCCGGCCATCCGGCCGTGCTCGGCATCCGCCGGGCCCATGCCCACGCCCTGCTCCAACTGGGCCGCTTCCGGCGGGCGGAGGCGCTGTTGCGTGAGCTCGGCGCGGACGAGGTCCGGATCTTCGGCCCCGGTGCGCCCGAGACGTTCCGGACGCGCCGCCTGCTGGGCTGGGCCCTGGTGGGCGAGGGCCGCTTCGCCGAGGCGGAGGCGCGGTTGCGGTCACTGGCGGCCCAAGTACCCGCCGACGAGCTGCCGTTGCGGCTGCACATCGAGTGCATGCTGTCCTGGACGATGGCCTGCCAGGGCCGGCGTGACGAGGCGGAGGACGCCTACGACTCGGTGATCGCCTTCAGGTCGCGCGAGCTGGGCGCCGGCCATCCCGACACCCTCGACGCCCGGCACTCCCAGGGGAAGATGCTGGTGCGGTCCGGGGACGCGGCAGGAGCGCAGGCGGTTCTCCGGCCGTTGCTGGCCGACCGCGCACGGATCCTGGGGCGCCGCCATCCGGACACCCTGGAGACCCGCAAGTACCTCGCCGTCGCCCGCGCCCTGGCGAGTCCGGGCCGCAGCGGCCTCGCGCACCGCGGGGCCGTCCGTGAACTCCGGCGCGTGGCACGGGCGCAGACGCGGCGGCACGGCCCCGGCCACCTCAACACCGAGGACACCCGGCAGTGGCTGGCGACGCTCACCGGATCGGCGGCGGGCCGGTGAGACTCGGACTCCTCACCGCGTGCCTGCCCCGGCTCTCCCTCGACGAGGTCGCGGCCTTCGCCTCCCGCACCGGCTACCAGGACCTGGAGGTGGCGGCCTGGCCGGCCGGCGGCACGCATCCGCATCACGCCGCCCATCTCGACGTCGCCGGTTTCTCCGGCGACGACGCGGCGCGCGTGCGCGAGCTGCTGGACCGGCACGGCCTCACCGTCTCCGCGGTCACCTACTGCGACAACAACCTGCACCCCGACCGCGCCGAACGCGACCGCGTCCACCGGCACCTGCGGGCCTGTGTCGACGCCGCGCGAGCCCTGGACGTCCCGTACGTCAACACCTTCGTCGGCCGCGACGTCACACGGCCCGTCGCCGACAGCGTCGAACTGGCCGAACGGATCCTGCCGCCGCTGCTGGACTACGCGGCCGAACGCGGCGTCCGGCTGCTCGCCGAGAACTGCCCGATGGAGGGATGGCATCCGGACGGGTATCCGGGCAACCTGGCCTACTCCCCGGAACTGTGGGACTGGATGGCCGACCTCGGCGGCGAGGGCCGCGGTTTCCTCCTCACCTACGACCCCTCCCACCTGGTGTGGCTGGGCATCGACCCGCTCGCCGCTCTGGACCACGCCCTGGACCGGGGCATGGTCGCGCACGTCCAGGCGAAGGACGTCGAGATCGACGAGGCCGCACGCACCCGCTACGGCGTCTTCGGCCGGACGGTGGGACGCCGCTCGCCCACGGACGTGGGATGGTGGCGCTACCGCGTCCCGGGGCGGGGCTCGATCGACTTCAACCGCCTCGTCGACAGGCTCCACGAGGCCGGTTACGACGGCGCCGTCGCGGTGGAGCACGAGGACCCCGTGTGGGGCGGCACGCCCGACCGGACGAAGACCGGGCTGCGGATCGCCGCCGATCACCTGCGGCCCTTCGTCGCCCCGGAACAGCCACGGCCGCCGTACGGCTGAGGGCAGATGACGACGGCCCGGCGACGGTGACGCCGCCGCCCGGTCCGGCGCCCGGCCCGCCGCTCCGGGTCAGCCGAACTGGCCCACCTTGTAGTCGCCGGCGGGCTGCCGGACGACGACGTTCAGGCGGTTGTAGGCGTTGATGACGGCGATGAGGGACACCAGGGCGGCCAGCTGGTCCTCGTCGTAGTGCTCGGCGGCGTTCGCCCACGCCTCGTCCGTGACACCGCCGGCCGCGTCCGCGATACGGGTGCCCTGCTCCGCCAGTTCGAGCGCGGCGCGCTCGGCGTCGGTGAACACCGTGGCCTCCCGCCAGGCCGCCACCAGGTTCAGGCGCGTCTGGCTCTCCCCGGCGTGCGCCGCCTCCTTGCTGTGCATGTCGGCGCAGAACCCGCAGCCGTTGATCTGGCTGGCGCGGAGCTTCACCAGTTCCTGCGTCGCGAGCGGCAACGGCGAGTCGGTGACGGTGCCGCCCGCCGCGTTGAGGTGCTTGAAGAACCGGCCCGCGACCGCGTTGGAGAAGAGGTTCAGGCGAGCTTCCATGATGAACTCCCTTGTAATGGTCGGTGCTTGCACTTCTCTGACGGAACGGCCGGGCGCGGTGTGACGCGGGCGGGTGTGACCTGCGTCTCCACTTCACGCAGCGCGGCCTTAGACTTGAAGAGTTCTTCAATTCACTAGGTGACAGGAGGGTGACCGGGATGCCGGTTCCGCTGTACGAGGCGAAGGCCGAGTTCTTCCGGATGCTCGGCCACCCCGTCCGCATACGCGTGCTGGAGCTGCTGCAGGACGGGCCGAAACCGGTGCGCGAGCTGCTCGCCGCGATCGAGGTCGAGCCGTCGAACCTGTCCCAGCAACTCGCCGTGCTGCGCCGCGCGGGCATCGTCACCGCCACCCGCACCGGGTCGACGGTGGTGTACGAGCTGGCCGGCGGCGACGTGGCCGAACTGCTCGCCGCCGCCCGGCGGATCCTGGCCACCCTGCTGACCGGGAGGCAGGACCTGCTGGACGAACTGCGCGCGACGGGACCGGCGCGTTGACCGTCGGCGGCCGGTTCCGGCTGCCGTGGCGGCAGGGCGGACAGCGGGCGGCCGTCGCACCCGCGCCACGGGCGGTCCACCGGCACGTCGCCTCCCTCACGCCGGGCCCGGAGACGGTGCGGCGCGCCCGGGAGGCGCTGACCGGGCATCTGCCCGCGGTCGGTGTCGCGCCGCGGTCGGCGTTCGCGGACGCGGTGCTGCTGGCGGCCGGCGAGCTGGTCGCGAACGCGCTGCGGCACGCCCCGCACACCCCGGTGATCGACGTGGGGCTGACGGTCGCGGCCGGGCAACTGGTCGTCGGCGTGGCCGACGCCGAGCCCCGGCTGCCGGACCTCAGCGAGGAGGGCATGGGCGCCGGGCTGCGCCTGGTGGCCGAGCTGGCCGCCGGTCACGGCGGCAGCGTCGGCGCGGAGCCCGCCGTCGACCACGACGGGAAGATCGTCCTCGTCCGCTTCGGCCTGCCGGCGGAGGCGGGAACAAACCCCTGGGGGTAGTGCGGGAACAAACCCCTGGGGGTAGTGCGGGAACAAACCCCTGGGGGTAGTGCGGGAACAACCCCCGGGGGTAGTGCGGGAACAACCCCCAGGGGTAGGGCAGGCACAAACCCCCGGGGGTAGGGCCGACCGGCCCTGGTGCCGGTCGCGTGCGGTCTGGCACGCTGTGCGGCGTTCAAGGGGGACTCTCCCCAATTGGACAATTACCGCCACCCGCACAAGCCCGGAAGGACTGCCCGAAGTGATCGCTGTGGTGGGACACTCCGACCTCACCGCGCCCACGCTGGCGATGCTGGAGGAAGAGCTGCGCAAGCGGCTGTCCGGTTTCGCGAGGGCGGGCAGGGCCGGGCTGGTGCGCGCCGGGCAGGGACTGCCGGTCGCCTTCGGCAGGGCCGCCCGCGCCGCGGGACTGGCCCTGGTGACCGTCCTGCCCTCCAGGAACGGCGTGCCCGAGGTGCTGCGGCCGGGCGATCGCAAGGCGGCCGGCGAGTTGCTGCTGCTCTCGGAGCAGGTGCGGCTGCTGGAGTACGACCCGTCCGACCGCGACGCGTGCGTCGGCGCGGACGAGAGCCTGCTGCGCTCCTGCGGGCGCCTGCTGGCGGTGTGGGACGGCTCCCCCTCCAGCGGCCGTGACGCGACCGCCCATCTGGTGGCCTTCGCCCGCAGCAGCGGCATGGACGTCGAGATCCTGTGGCCCGAGGGAGCCTGTCGCGTGGCGCAGGGCGCGAGGGCGTGGTGATCCCGCAGCTCCCCGCGTCCGGTTCGTCCCGGCGCATGGTCGAGCTGAGCCACGAGGAGGCGCTGAGGCTGCTGGGGACCGTCCAGCTGGGGCGGGTGGCGTTCAGCGAGCGGGCGCTGCCCGCGATCCGTCCGGTGAACCACCTCGTGGAGGGCGGCGACCTCATCGTGCGCACGCACGGCGGGGCCGCCCTGCTGGGGCGTGCGCTGCTGTCCGAGGTGGTGGCCTACGAGGCCGACGAGATCGACGCGACGACGCGGACCGGATGGAGCGTCGTGGTGACCGGGACGGCGACCCGGGTGGAGGACCCCGACGCGCTCGCCCGCTACCACCGGCTGCTCATGCCGTGGCTCGACGCGGAGTCGGGTCAGGTGATCCGCATCCGCCCGGTGATCGTCACCGGGTACCGGGTGGTGGGAGCGGAGCGCGGCTGATCCGCGACCGGTGGAGGGAGCGGGCCCGCGCGAGCGGCTCACCGCCGCCGCCCGGTGGGCAAGCGGGGGCCGGCGGGTTCGGCCCCCCATATGGAGTCACGCTCGCCCACCGGACCGGCGTACCGGTGCCGGAATGCAGACGGGACCGCGCTCTCGGCACCCCCACCGGGGGTCACGCCCACCGGTGAGCCGGGGCGCGGATGACCCGGCGCCGTACCGATGCCGGAGCGCGGACGGACGACCGTGGGCCCGGCGCACGCGGGAGAGCGGACCGGCGGCCGCGCGCTCGCGCTCGCTCGGCCGGGCGGCGCGGCGCGGTGGTCCGGGCGGTCAGGCGCCCGCGTGGTCCCCGGACGGCCAGCCGGTGGTGCACCACTCGTGGCGGCCCTCCACCTGTTCGCCGGGGTCCGCGCTGTGCGCGGCGCGGGCGGCGGCCAGGTCGGCGTGGACGGGGATCGGCGGGCAGTCGCCGGCCGGGACGAGGGAGCCGTCGGCCGGGATGGCGGCCAGCTCCAGGCGCCGGCCCGCCCGGGCGAGCCGGACGGCGGCCTCGGTGATCGCCAGCTGCCCCTCGGGCGACCAACTGCGCAGCTCCGTCAGGTCGACGACGACCGGGCCGGTGCCCCGGGCCAGCGCCCAGCCGACCGCGCCGCTGAAGCGGCGGACGGCCTCCGGGCCGAGGTAGCCGGCGACGGACAGGATGCCGATGTTCTCCTCGACGGTGTAGCGCCAGTCGATGGTCATGGTGATGAACTTCCTTGCGGGGGTTGCCGGTCGGGGTCTGCTGTCCGGTCGGTCAGAGCGGCAGGGTGATCCAGATGCTCTTGCCGCCGCCGTCCGCGTCGGCGCGGATCACGGCGGTGCCGCCCAGGCCGAGCGTGAGTTCCATGACGGTGGCGAGCCCGCCCGCGCCGTCGCCGGTGGCCGGTCCGGGCAGCGTGGGCCGGTGGGGGTGCCGGTCGTGGACGGCCAGGGCCAGGCAGTCGGCGCCGGCCGCGTAGATCACCGTGACCTGCGGGGAGCGGTCGGCGGCGTGCCGGACGCTGTTGGTGACCAGCTCGCTCAGGATCAGCAGGGCGGGGTCCACCGTGGGATGGTGCGGGTTGATCCCCCACTCGGCCAGCGCCAGTTCGGCCGTCTCCCGGGCGAGCCGGACGGCGGAGGGTTCCGCGGGCACCGTGAGGACGTGCCGGAAGGGCAGGGCCGCCAACTGCGCGGTCATCGCACGGCTTCCTCGTGGGAGGCCCCGCCCCGCCGGGCGGAGACGGCGGGCAGCACTCCGGAGAACTCCAGCAGGTGCCGGGCGCCCCGGATCGCCTCCGGGGTGGTGGCGTACTCGCGGCCGCCGGGGCACAGCAGATCCAACGCACCGACGGAGTCGAGGACTTGGCGCTGTTCGGCGCGTATGCCGGAGGCGACGACGAGGATGCCGCGCCGCTTCAGCTTCTCCACCGCGTCCTTCAGGACCAGCGCGCCGGTGGCGTCGATGGTGGACACCCGCGACATGCGCAGGATGACGACGCGCACGTCGGCGACCTCGGTCAGCTCCAGCAGGAAGCGGTGCGCGGCGGCGAAGAACAGGGGCCCGTCGATGCGGTACGCGACGATGTGCTCGGCGAGCAGGGCGTGTTCCTCGGCGCTGTGGTCACCGCGGTCGAGGGGGACCTGGTCGAGCCGGGCCTGCGCGGCCACCGCGCGCAGGGCGAGGGCGCCGGCCACGACCAGGCCGATGATCACCGCGTACACGAGGTCGAGGGCCAGGGTGGCGACGGCGGTCAGGACGAGGATCAGCGCGTCGGACCGGGTGGCCCGGGCCATCGCCCGCAGGGAGCCGACCTCGACCATCCGGATCGCGGTGGCCAGCAGGACGCCGGCCAGCGCGGCCAGCGGGATCTTCGAGACGAGGGGCGCCGCCGCGAAGACGATCACGGCGAGGATCGCGGCGTGGGTCAGCGCCGCCAGCCGGGAGCCCGCGCCGGTGCGGACGTTGACGGCGGTACGGGCGATGGCGCCGGTCGCGGGCACGCCGCCGAACAGCGGGGCGACGATGTTGGCCAGCCCCTGGCCGAAGAGTTCGCGGTCGGGGTCGTGCTGCTGACCCACCGTCATGCCGTCGGCGACCGAGGCCGACAGCAGCGACTCCAGCGCGGCCAGCGCCGCGACCGCGACGGCGGGGGCGAGCAGGGTCCCGAGCGAGCCGAGTTCCAGGAAGGACAGCGACGGGGCGGGCAGCCCGGCCGGCAGGTCGCCGATCGGCTTCGCCGCGTCCAGGTGGGCCAGCTGCGCCACGACGGTCGCCGCGATCACGGCGAGGATGGAGAACGGTACGGTCGGCCGCAGCCGGGCGCCGACCAGCATGACCGCGGCCACCGCGACGGCGAAGCCGGCCGCCGTCCAGTTCGGGGAGCCGACGAACGCCTCGACCGCCCGCCAGGTCACCACCAGCACCCGGTCGCCCTCCGGCTTCGGCACGCCGAGCGCGTTGGGGACCTGCTGCAGGCCGATCACGCAGGCGATGCCGAGGGTGAAGCCCTCGACGACGGGGGCGGGCACGTACCGCATGTACTTCCCGGCCCGCAGCAGGGCCAGGCCGACGAGCATCAGGCCCGCCATGAGGCCGACGGTGAGCACGCCGCCCGGCCCGTACCGGGCGACGATCGGCACGAGGACCACGGTCATCGCGCCGGTCGGCCCGGACACCTGCAGGTTGGACCCGCCGAAGACCGCGGCGAGCGCGCCGGCCACCACCGCGGTGGCCAGTCCCGCCTCCGCGCCGAGCCCGGAGGAGACGCCGAAGCCCAGGGCGAGGGGCAGGGCGACGATGGCGACGGTCAGGCCCGCCAGGAGGTCCCGGCGCGGGTTGCGCCGCATCTGCGTCAGATCGTCACGGCCGGGCAGCAGTGCGGCGAGCCGGGCCCACGTCCGGCCGGTTCGCGTGGGGGTCGTCATCGCGCGGCGACCTCGGCTTCCCGCAGCTCGGCCAGCAGTTCGTGCTGCCCGGACAGCATCTCGGTGAGGATGCGGCGGGCGGCCTTGAGCAGGTCGGCGACGTCGCCGCCGGCCAGTTCGTAGACGACCGTCGAGCCCTCCCGGGTGGCGGTGACGATGCCCGACCGGCGCAGCACCGCCAGCTGCTGGGAGAGGCCGGACGCCTCGACCTCGATGGCGGCGAGGAGATCCCGTACCGGTTTCGGCCCGCTCTGCAGCAGCTCCAGCACTCGGATACGGACCGGATGTCCGAGCATCCGGAAGAACTCGGCCTTGGCCTGGTACAGCGGAACGGACACGAACCCTCGGCTTTTCTGCGACGCCCCGTCTCGGGGCCGGTGCGTAAGAAGGCTGTGCCCGCGGCTACTACGAGCACAGCGAATACAGTATCTAACGAATTGCGAAATTTTGCAACTCTGCATCCCGGCGTTGCGCTTCCCGGAGGACCCCCGGCGTGCCGGGGCACCGTTCCTGGGAACAGGCCTATGTGACCGCGCTCACCGACGGCCGTACGCCGACGGGCCCCCGCGGCTGCCCCGTCCGGCCCAGGACGGGCCGGACGGCGGGGTCTGGAATGAGCACAGCACCAGAACGGCAGGACGAGAACACCGACGACACCAGGAGGCCTTCGTGCAGTTCGACGTGATCGTGGAGATTCCGCAGGGTTCCCGCAACAAGTACGAGATGGACCACCGACTGGGCCGCATCCGCCTGGACCGCATGCTGTTCACCTCGACCCAGTACCCGGCCGACTACGGCTACATCGACGGCACGCTGGGCCGGGACGGCGATCCGCTCGACGCCCTGGTCCTGACCGCCGACCCCACCTTCCCCGGGTGTGCCGTCGAGTGCCGGGCCGTCGGCATGTTCTGCATGAAGGACGAGCACGGGCCCGACGAGAAGGTGCTGTGCGTCCCGGCCCACGACCCGCGCTACGCCGAGGTGCAGGACATCGGCGACATCGCCGAGTTCGACCGGCTGGAGATCACCCACTTCTTCGAGGTCTACAAGGACCTCGAGCCCGGCAAGTCCGTCGAGGGATCGCACTGGGAGGGCCGGGACGCGGCGTACGCGGAGATCGAGGCGTCCCGGGAGCGGGCGGCCGGCGCCCACTGACGCTGTCCGGACGCGACGAAAGAACCGGGCTGCGGAAAATCGTGTCTTCGCGCCGGAAAATGTCGCTCGATCGGACGGCGGAAAAATCGTCCGGAAACAGCCCAGGGGCCCGCACCTAGGTGCGGGCCCCTGGCTCGCGACCGCGCGCCGAGAACTCAGGCGCGCGTCACGACCGTCCCTGGTGTCAGGCGGGAAGGATGTTCTCCGCCTGCGGGCCCTTCTGGCCCTGCGTGACGTCGAAGGTCACCTTCTGGCCTTCCTGCAGCTCACGGAAGCCCTGGGTGGCGATGTTCGAGTAGTGGGCGAAGACGTCGGCGCCGCCGCCGTCCTGCTCGATGAAGCCGAAGCCCTTTTCCGAGTTGAACCACTTCACGGTACCGGTGGCCATGTCAAATTCTCCTAAGGCAAGTGCTAGGGTGCCCGCACCTCGCGGGCCTCCTCATCGCTGTGATGATCACCTGCCCGAAAAATGGCAAGAATGGCAACCACGACTGCAACTGACGCCGAGCCTAGCACGGAACGAATCGGCGCCGCGGAAAATCCCCGGCCGGAAAAACCGGCCACGAAGCCGGGCCCCCTTTTCCCCCACCGGATTTTCTCCACTCCCGCGCCGTCAGGATTTTCCCGCCGCGGCTGCTCCGTCCGGCGGCCCGGCGGCGGCCGTCGTCCGCCCGCCGTCGTCCGCCCGCCGTGGGCCGGGTCCGGTGCGGCCGGCGGGTCCGGCTGTGCGGCACGGGCCAGGCCGCGCCGGTCGGGGTGGCTGCCCGGGGGGATGACGGCGCGTATCTCGACGTCGGCCACCAGTCCGCGCGTCGACACCACCCGCCACACCGAGGCCGCCAGCGCGTCGTCGCCGACGAAGGCGGGCGCCGTGCTGGCCGTTCCGGCGGCGCTCCGGTAGCGCAGCCGCACCGGCTGCACGGGGACCCGGGCGTCGAGCGCGGCCTGGAAGGCGGCGCGGCGGAAGGGGCCCTGGGCCCGCCCGCACCAGGTGCTGCCCTCGGGGAACACCGCGACCGCCCGGCCGTCACGCAGGGCGTCCGCGATGCGGGCGACCGTGCCGGGCAGCGCGCGCAGCCGGTCGCGTTCGATGAACAGGGCGCCCCGGGCGGCCAGCCGGCCCACGACGGGCCACCGCCGGATCTCCGCCTTGGCCAGCGTCCGGGCCGGGCGGACGGCGGCCAGCAGCGGGATGTCCAGCCACGAGATGTGGTTGGCGACCAGCAGCAGTCCGCCGGTGGGCGGGGCGGCGCCGGTGACCCGGACCCGGACCCCGGCGGCCCGCACGACGCACCGGCACCACCACCGCACCGGCCCGGCCGGCAGGTGCCCGCCGAGTGGCGACAGCGCGACGCCGGCGAGGACCAGGGCGAGGACCGCCGCGAGCCGCAGCGCGGCCCGTGCCGCGGCCACCGGCCGCGCCGGCTCCAGGCACGCCCCGGGAGTGCAGGGCGCGCTGGGCAGCCAGACGCTCATCAGGCCGGGACGAGGGAGAGGAAGTGCCGCAGATAGCGCGGGTTGACCCGGCGCATCGGCAGCAGCACGTACAGGTCGGCGACCCCGAAGTCCGGGTCGTGCGCGGGCCGGCCGCACACCCAGGCGCCGAGGCGGAGGTAGCCGCGCAGCAGCGCCGGCAGCTCGGCCGGGGCGGCGGGCGTCGCCTCGTCCGGGATCCAGGGCAGCAGCGGCCGTACCCGGTACTCCTCGGGTGCCAGGTGCTTGGTCCGCACCCGGTCCCAGGTCGCGGAGGCGAGCGCGCCGCCGTCGGCGAGCGGGACGGAGCAGCAGCCGGCCAGCCAGTCGTGGCCGCGGTCGACCATGTAGCGGGCGATGCCGGCCCAGATGAGCCCGATGACCGCGCCGTCCCGGTGGTCGGGGTGCACGCAGGAGCGGCCCACCTCGACCAGGCCCGGCCGGATGGCGTCGAGCGGGCCGAGGTCGAACTCGCCCTCGGCGTAGAGGCGTCCGGCGACCGCGGCGCGTTCCGGGGGCAGCAGCCGGTAGGTGCCGACGACCTGCCCGGTCGTCTCCTCGCGCACCAGCAGGTGGTCGCAGTAGGCGTCGAAGGGGTCGATGTCGAGGCCGGGCTCCGGGCCGGTCAGCAGGGCGCCCAGTTCCCCGGCGAACACCTCGTGCCGCAGCCGCTGCGCGGCGCGGACGCCGGACTCGTCGCGGGCGAGGGTGACGGTGTAGCGGGCGGGGGCCGTGGGCTGCGGGGGAAGGTCGAGTGCGGTGGCGCCGGTCATGGCTGTCTCCTGGTCGCGGGCCGGGTCGGCGAGGCGGGGAGCAGACCCGGGGCGTGCGATCTGCCGCCCCTGTTCTTCCGAGGCCGGCTGACCTTCGCGTGATCGGCGCCAGGAGTGCCGGTGTGAGGTTGTTGAACGGCTCGCGCGGTGCCCTCGGCGACCGCCGGAGGACGTCGAACCGCCCCCGCGAAACCCTCGGCAACCGCCAGAAGGCGTCGAACCGCCCCCGCGAAACCCTCGGCAACCGCCAGAAGGCGTCGAACCGCCCGCGCGGAACCCTCGGCGACCGCCGGACGTGCGAGACGGGGCCGGGGAGCACCACTCCCGGCCCCGCCCGTCCGCGCCCTCGGCGAACGTTCAGTGCGTGGCTGCTAGCGCCTCGCCGCCTTGCGGGTGGCGCGCAGCCACTCCTTGTTCATGCTGGTGATGGACATCAGCGGGATGCCCTTGGGGCAGGCGGTGGCGCACTCGCCGGTCAGCGTGCAGCCGCCGAAGCCCTCCTCGTCCATCTGCGCGACCATGTCCAGCACCCGCGTCTCCCGTTCGGGCGCGCCCTGCGGCAGCACGTTCAGGTGGTTGATCTTGGCGGAGGTGAACAGCATCGCCGCGCCGTTGGGGCACGCGGCGACGCACGCCCCGCACCCGATGCACTCGGCGTGCTCGAAGGCGAAGTCGGCGTCCGGCTTCGGCACCGGCGTGGAGTGCGCCTCCGGCGCGGAGCCGGTGGGCGCGGTGATGTAGCCGCCGGCCTGGATGATGCGGTCGAACGCCGACCGGTCCACCACCAGGTCCTTGATCACCGGGAACGCGGACGCGCGCCAGGGCTCGATGTCGATGGTGTCGCCGTCCTTGAAGGACCGCATGTGCAGTTGGCAGGTCGTGGTGCGCTCCGGCCCGTGCGCCTCGCCGTTGATGACGAGCGAGCACGCGCCGCAGATGCCCTCGCGGCAGTCGTGGTCGAAGGCGACCGGGTCCTCGCCCTTGAGGATGAGCTCCTCGTTGAGCGTGTCGAGCATCTCCAGGAAGGACATGTCGGAGGAGATGCCGTCCACCTCGTACGTGGACATGGTGCCTTCCGCGCCGGCGTTCTTCTGTCGCCAGACGCGCAGGGTGAGCTTCATGCGTAGCTCCGCTGAGTGGGGTGGACGTACTCGAAGACCAGGTCTTCCTTGTGCAGGACGGGAGCGTCGCCGGTGCCGGTGAACTCCCAGGCGGCGGCGTAGGCGAACTCGTCGTCCCGGCGGGCGGCCTCGCCGTCGGGGGTCTGGGACTCCTCGCGGAAGTGGCCGCCGCAGGACTCGGCGCGGTGCAGCGCGTCGAGGCACATCAGCTCGGCGAGCTCGAGGTAGTCGACGATGCGGTTGGCCTTCTCCAGCGACTGGTTGAACTCCTCGCCGGTGCCCGGCACCTTGATGCGCCGCCAGAACTCCTCGCGGATCTGCGGGATGCGCTCCAGGGCCTTGCGCAGCCCGGCGTCGGTGCGCGCCATGCCGCAGAACTCCCACATCAGCTCGCCGACCTCGCGGTGGAAGGAGTCGGGAGTGCGGTCGCCGTCGACCGAGAGCAGTCGCGTCAGCCGGTCCTCGGTCTCGGCCAGCACCTCCCGTACGACCGGGTGTTCGTCGGTGACCTCGCCCTGGTGCGGGTTGCGGGCGAGGTAGTCGTTGATGGTCGCCGGCAGCACGAAGTAGCCGTCGGCCAGGCCCTGCATCAGGGCGGAGGCGCCCAGCCGGTTGGCGCCGTGGTCGGAGAAGTTGGCCTCGCCGATCGCGAACAGGCCGGGGACGGTGGTCTGCAGGTCGTAGTCGACCCACAGGCCGCCCATCGTGTAGTGCACGGCCGGGTAGATCCGCATCGGCACCCGGTACGGATCCTCGTCGGTGATCCGCTGGTACATGTCGAAGAGGTTGCCGTACTTCGCCTCGACGGCCTTGCGGCCCATGCGCTCGATGGCGTCGGCGAAGTCGAGGTAGACGCCCTGTCCGCCGGGGCCGACGCCCCGGCCCTCGTCGCAGACGTTCTTCGCGGCGCGGGAGGCGATGTCGCGCGGGACGAGGTTGCCGAAGGACGGGTAGATGCGCTCCAGGTAGTAGTCGCGCTCGTCCTCGGGGATCTGGTTCGGCGGCCGGGTGTCGCCCTTGGCCTTGGGCACCCAGATCCGGCCGTCGTTGCGCAGCGACTCGCTCATCAGCGTCAGCTTGGACTGGTGGTCGCCGGTGCGCGGGATGCAGGTGGGGTGGATCTGTGTGAAGCACGGGTTGGCGAAGTACGCGCCGCGCCGGTGCGCCCGCCAGATGGCGGTGGCGTTGGAGTTCATGGCGTTCGTCGACAGGTAGAAGACGTTGCCGTAGCCACCGGACGCCAGGACCACGGCGTCGGCGAAGTAGGTGGAGATCCTGCCGGTGATCAGGTCCCGGGCGACGATGCCGCGGGCCCGGCCGTCGACGACGATCAGGTCGAGCATCTCGGTGCGCGGGTGCATCTCGACGTTCCCGGCGGCGATCTGCCGGCTGAGCGCCTGGTAGGCGCCGAGCAGGAGCTGCTGGCCGGTCTGGCCGCGGGCGTAGAAGGTGCGGGAGACCTGGACGCCGCCGAAGGAGCGGGTGTCGAGCAGGCCGCCGTACTCGCGGGCGAACGGTACGCCCTGCGCCACGCACTGGTCGATGATCTCGACGGAGATCTGCGCCAGGCGGTGGACGTTGGACTCGCGGGCCCGGAAGTCGCCGCCCTTGACGGTGTCGTAGAAGAGGCGGTGGACGGAGTCGCCGTCGTTGCGGTAGTTCTTCGCCGCGTTGATGCCGCCCTGCGCGGCGATGGAGTGGGCGCGGCGCGGGGAGTCCTGGTAGCAGAACTGGACCACGTGGTAGCCCTGTTCGGCGAGCGTGGCGCCCGCGGAGCCGCCCGCGAGGCCGGTGCCGACGACGATGACGGTGTGCTTGCGCCGGTTGGCGGGGTTGACCAGCTTGGCCTCGAAGCGGCGCTTGTCCCAGCGCTCGTTGATCGGGCCGGACGGGGCCTTGGTGTCGGCGACCGGCTCACCGGTCGTGTAGGCGGTGTAGGTCATGTCAGCTCACCACTCCGGTCATGACGCCCACGGGGACGGCGATGAAGCCGGCCGTGAGCAGCAGCGCGAGGACGTTCGCGACGGTCTTCAGGGCGCGGTCGCGGGCGCGGCTGCCGACGCCGAGGGTCTGGGCGGCGCTCCAGAGGCCGTGCCGGATGTGCAGGCCGAGCGCCAGCACCGCGACGATGTAGACGGCGTTGCCGTACCAGGTGGAGAAGGTGTCCACGACGTTCTGGTACGGGTGGCCCTCCTGGAAGCCGCCCGGGTGGGCGGTGCCGGTGGTCAGGTCGAGGATGTGCCAGACGATGAACAGGCCGAGGATGATCCCACCCCAGCGCATCGTGCGCGTCGCGTAGCTCGCCCGCGGCCTGGAGTGCACGTACTTGCTGGGTCGCGCCTTGATGTCGCGGCGGCTGAGCTGGTACGCGGAGACGGCGTGCGCCACGACCGCGACGACCAGGACGACGCGGATCAGCCACAGCGTCCACTCGTAGTGCATGAACGGTTCGCCCACGGTGCGCAGCCAGTGCGCGTAGTGGTTGAACTCCTGCGGACCGAAGAAGATCTTCAGGTTGCCGATCACGTGGGCGACCAGGTACAGGAGCATGATCACGCCGCTGACGGCCATCACCGTCTTCTTGCCGACGGAGGAGTCCCACACGGTGCGTGCCATGGACGGCCGTCGGTCCGTCCGCGTTGCCAGAGCCATGAGTCCTGACGTTAGGACCGAAAGACCCCATCGGTCCAAGACATGGTCCGCCTTGTTTCCATAGGCTGGCGCTATCGTACGAGTATGCAGCTCCAGCAACTCCAGTACTTCGTGGCCGTCGCCGAGACCCGGCACTTCACCCGGGCCGCCGAACTGGTGCACGTCGCCCAGCCGTCGCTGTCGCAGCAGATCAAGGCGCTGGAGCGGGAGCTGGGGGCCGACCTGTTCCTGCGGGCGCGCGGCAACATCAGCCTCACCGACGCCGGCGAGGCCCTGCTGCCGCTGGCCCGGCGGATCCTCGCCGACGCGGAGACGGCCCGCTACGAGGTGCAGGAGCTGGTGCAGCTGCGAGGCGGCCGGGTCCGTCTGGGCGCGACGCCGAGCCTGTGCACGGGCCTGCTGCCGGACGTGCTGCGCGCGTTCCACGACCGCTACCCCGGCATCCGGCTGCTGATCGAGGAGGGCGGCTCGCACGACCTGGTGCGGGAGCTCGCCCGCGGCGCCCTCGACCTCGCCCTGGTGGTGCTGCCGCTGCCCACGCCGTCGCCCGCGCTGACGACGGTGGAGCTGCTGCGCGAGGACCTGGTGGTGGTCTCCTCACCGGAGGCGTCGGCCCCCGGCGGAGCAGGCCGGCGGACCGTGCGCGTCGCCGACCTGGAGGGCGAGCGTCTGGTGATGTTCCGGCACGGCTACGACCTGCGCGAACTGACCGTGGCCGCGTGCCGCGCCGAGGGGTTCGAGCCGGACTTCGCGGTGGAGGGCGGCGAGATGGACGCGGTCCTCGGCTTCGTGCGGGCGGGCCTGGGCGTGGCCGTCGTACCCCGCATGGTCGCGGCCCGCTCGGGCCGCGGTCTGCGGGTCACCCCGCTGGCCCGCCCCGGCCTGCACCGCACCATCGCCCTGGCCCACCGCAGCGACGTGGCCCCGCCCCGGGCGGCACGCGAGCTGCAGCGGATGCTGCTGGAGCGGTGAGGCGACACCGGCCCGCGCGAACCCGGCGCGCTTGCCGGCATCCTGCCCCTCGCCGGACTACTGCCTCTCGCCGGACTACTGCTTCTTGAAGGAGCGGATCTGGTAGCTGCCCTGGAGGTTGCCCCCGTGTCCGGCGGGCGTCGATCCGACGCGCGCGTGGTAGTTGGTCTGCTTGTAGTACTGAACCCGGTGGCCGGTCCCGTTCCACACGGACAGCACCTTCTTGCCGTTGCGGATGAAGGAACACCGGTCGGCGGTGTTCGCGACCCTCTGCGCCGTCCACTGGCAGCGGCTGCCGCCGCCGCTCCAGCCGCTGTAGATGCAGAAGTGCCCCGGATCGCAGCGGAAGGCTGCGGCGCTGTCGCCGGTCGCCGGGGCGGCCGGAGCCGTGGCGGCGGATGCGGCGGGAGCTGTGCCGAGGGAGGCCGCGATGGCGAGCGAGGCGATGGCGAGCGCGGTGACACGGTGCATGGAGATCGTCCCCTTTCCATGGGATCCATGGGATCCACGGGATCCATGGGATCCACGGGTTTCGTCGATTCCGTCGGTGTCCCCGGCGGCACCCGGGCGACAGTCGCCAGTCTCGTGCGCCGGAAACGGCGGCCGTCAGGGCGTGCGCAGGGGCGCGAGAGGCACCCGCGGAGGCCGCCGCCACCTCCCCTCCGCCACATGAGCCGGGGCCTCCGGTGGCATCGGCGGCGGACCGCCCGCTCCCCCGAGGCGCCCGGCTCGCGCACCCCCACCCCACGCGCCGCCCGCCTGCTCCGGTGCCTCAGGCGAGGTCCGGCGCCACCGGTGTGCCCTGGTGGTAGTACAGGCGCCAGCCGGTCTCCTCGTCCTGCTTGCGCCACAGGGAACTGCGGCGGGCACGGCGGCCGTCGAAGACGGTCTCGTACGTCAGGTGCACCAGGCCGGGAGCCAGTACGACGCCCGTGATCGCCGACGGCTCGTAGCGGGGGCCGTCCGCCGAACTGCCCGGCATGTCGGGCAGCTCGGCGAGCGTCTCCAGGTACGTGTAGCGACGGCCCGAGGCGCCCACCTCCACGAACTCGGGGTCGAGCAGGCCGGCGGCCCCGGCGCGGGAGCGGACCGCGGGGTCCAGGAGGCTCAGTTCGCCCGCGATCGCCTCGCCCACGTCGTCGTCCGGTTCATACGTCACCCGCCCATGATCGCGTGCGGCGCCGCGGCGCGGGGCGGTGCGGGGCGTGGCGTCAGCCCGTCGCGTCGACCAGGGCCAGTTCGTGGAGGCGGTCCGGGGGGCCCGGACGCGCGTAGTACCAGCCCTGGGCCGTGTCGCAGCCCAGGATCCGCAGCTGCTCGGCCTGGGCGCCGGTCTCCACGCCCTCCACGGTCACCGCGAGGTCCAGGCTGTGGGCGAGCGAGACGATCCCCTCGACGATCTTCAGGTCGACGGGGTCGGCGGGGAACTGCTGCATGCTCTGGGTGAAGGAGCGGTCCAGCTTGAGGACGCTCACCGGCAGCCGGCGCAGGTTGGCGAGGTTGGAGTAGCCGGTGCCGAAGTCGTCCAGGGCGATGTCGACGCCCATCTCGGCCAGCCGGCGCAGCGGTTTGAGCAGGTCGTCGTCGGCGCCGATGAGCGCGGACTCGGTGACCTCCAGGCACAGCGCGTTCGGTTCGACGCCGGCCCGTTCGAGGATGTCCACGGTGTCCTGGACCAGGCCGGGATGCGTGAGCTGGCACGGCGAAAGGTTGACGTTGATGCGCAACGGCCCCGCGTCCGCCCCCGCCCCGTGCCGTTCACGCCACGCGCGGGCCTGCCGGATGGACTGCTCCAGCACCCAGCGGCCGAGCGGCACGATCAGGCCCGTGTGTTCGGCGAGCGGGATGAAACGGTCCGGGCCGAGGACGCCGTGCTGCGGATGCAGCCACCGCACCAGCGCCTCGGCACCGCGCACGCTGCCGTCGCCGAGGTGCACCAGCGGCTGGTACTCGATGAAGAACTCGCCCCGGTCCAGCGCCGTCGGCAGCGCGGTGGTCAGCCCGTGCCGGGTGATGACGCGGGCGTCGGCCTCGAGGTCGGCGAGCTCGAAGCGGTTGCCGCCCGCCGACTTGGCCCGGTACATGGTGATGTCGGCGCTGCGCAGCACCTCCGCCGGGCTGCGCTCCCCCGCCGGACCCTCGACGATGCCGATGCTGCCGCGCACGGTCAGCTCCCGGCCGTCGACGCTGATCGGGGCGATGAGGGCGTTCATGATGCGGGTGGCGAGCTCGTCGACCCCGCGCTCGGTGTCCGGGCCGGTGGTGAGCGCGACGAACTCGTCGCCGCCCAGCCGCGCGACCATCTCGCCGGGCGCGGTCGCACACGCCTGCAGCCGGTCGGCGACCTCGACGAGCAGCCGGTCGCCGGCCGCGTGGCCGAGGCTGTCGTTGACGGTCTTGAAGCCGTCCAGATCGAGGTAGCACAGCCCGAACCGCTGGCCCTCGCGGGCGCCGAGCGCCTTCTCCAGGCGTTCGAAGAAGAAGGTGCGGTTGGGCAGGCCGGTGAGCGCGTCGTGCGTGGCCTCGTAGCGCAGGCGCAGGTTGAGCAGCCGCCGCTCGGTGGTGTCCTCCATGAGGGCGAGCTGGTACTGCGGGTTGCCGTCGGGGTCGCGCAGCAGGGAGACCGTCAGGTTCGTCCACAGAACCGTTCCGTCAGACCGGTTGAACGCCTTCTCCACGTGGTAGTGCTCGCGCTCGCCGCGCACGAGTTCCTCGTAGAGCCGCCAGGTCTGCGGCGCGTCCTCGGGGTGCGTCCACTCCATGACGTTGCGGCCGCGGAAGCCCTGCGGGGGCTGGCCGAACATGCGCAGCAGCGCGCCGTTGACCTGCAGGATGTTGCCCTCGAGGTCGGCGATGCCGATCCCTATGGCCGCGCCTTCGAAGACCGCGCGGAACCGGGCCTCGCTGGCGTGCAGCGCCTGCGCCACCACGCCCTGCGCCGTCAGGGCGGCCGCCGAGATGGCCTCCTGCTCGGCCAGGGTCCGCTCGCGCAGCGCCTGCGCGAACCCGGCGGCCATGGCGTGCTGCAGCCGCGCCGAGCGGGCCCGCAGTTCCTCCTGGTCGCCGTCCTCGCCGCAGTACAGCACCAGGTAGGCGTCGACGCAGTCCAGGGTGCGGCTGAGGGCCTCCGGGTCGGTGCAGTGCGCGGTGACGAGGGCGGCGCCGACCGCCTTGCCCTGGTCCGCGTCGAGGGCCCGGGTGTGCAGGGCCTGGCTCAACCGCCGCGCCAGCGGCAGGAGCTGCTCCTCGAACTCGGGCCGGGTCAGCGACGTGGAGGTCACCGGGAACACCGCCCGGCTCCATATCGTCGCGAACCGGCGCACTCTGCCCTCCGGGCCGTCCGGTTCCTCGATCACGCCGTACGCCCCACGCCCGCGAAACCGGAGAAGGCGAAGGGGTCCTCGTCCTCCGGCGCCGTCTCCGGCCGCCAGAGCGGCATCGGCACCAGTCCCGGTTCCACCATGTCGTACCCCTCGAAGAACCGCGCGATCTCGTCGCGCGAGCGCATGATCAGCGGGTTGCGGATGTCCTTGTACACATCCACGGTGCCCGCGGCCCGCTCCTCCGGGAGCGGTATTCCCTCGTACGAGGCGTGAGTGAGGATCAGCAGACTGCCCGGCGCGAGCGCGTCGCGCAGGTGGGCCACCGCCTCGTACGGGTCGTCCTCGTCTTCCACGAAGTGCAGTATGGCAACCAGAAGCAGCGCCACCGGGCGCTTCGGGTCGATCAGCCGCTGGACTTCGGAACTTTCGAGTATCTCGTCGGGCTTGCACAGGTCGGCGGCGACGACGCCGCAGTCCTCGTTGCCCTGCAGCACCGCCTGGCTGTGGGCGACGGCGACCGGGTCGTGGTCGACGTAGACGACATGGGTGCCGGGAGCCGCCGCCTGGGCCACCTCGTGGACGTTGCCGAACGTCGGGATACCGGACCCGATGTCGAGGAACTGGGTGATGCCCTCGGCGGCCGCGAAGCGCACCGCGCGGCGCATGAACGCCCGGTTGGCCTGCATGATCTTGGGGAGTCCCGGCAGGAACTCCATGGCCTTGCGGGCCGCTTCCCGGTCGACCTCGAAGTTGTGCGAACCGCCCAGGTAGTAGTCGTAGATTCGCGAAACGCTCGGCACCGAGATGTCGATGCTCCGTGGGGCCCAGGCGGGACGCTCCATCTATCTCTCCAGGCGTAGGCGATCCGGTGTTCGAAGTGAGGCTACTGATCGCCTGCCAACAGGGCGAGAGGAAACGGAAATTGACCGTCCGTTCCCGGTCACTGCCTGCGGCATGTGCCGAATTGGCATACCACACACTCGCGACGAAAGATATCGGAGCCTTCCGCAAGATTCCGGTCCAGGACGAAGCGATACCACCATGTCCGGGCATGACGCACAACGGTCCGCCCCCTCCGTGCGGCGCGGAGGGGGCGGACGGTGGGTCGGGCGCGCTGCCCGGCGATCAGCCGTGGGGAGGCGACCGCTACTGCTTCGGCGCGCCGACCGGCTTTCCGTCGGGCGCGACGGCGTACCACGTGCCGCCGATGCCCTGACCGTTGGTGTCCCCGGGGTTCTTGTCACCGGAGAAGGTGTAGACGGGCCAGCAGTTGAGGGTCTGCTGCTTGACGCCGTCGGGCCGGGTGAAGCTCATCAGGCCCTTCTTCTGCACGCCCTTGGTGTCGTTCGTGTCCACCGGGCCGACCGCCGGCCACTTCTCCAGGCAGGAGCCGGTGCATGCGGACACGGGCTTGGGCCAGGCCTCGTCCTTCATGAAGCGGTAGACCGTGTGGCCGTTCTTGTCCACGACGATCTCACCGAGCTCGGGGTCGTTGCGGGTGGACAGTCCGGGCAGGGAGGCGAGCGTGGCCTTCTTGCCGTCCGGGGCCAGCGCGTACCACTTGCCGCCGACGCCCTGTCCGGCGATGTCCCCGGCCTTGGTGTCCTTCGCGTAGCGGTACGCGGGCCAGCCGCCGATGGTCAGCTGCTTGGTGCCGTCGGCCCGGGTGACCTCGCCGAGCAGGGACTTGTCGACTCCGGCGCCCGCGGTGGCGTCGTCCGCGGGCACGGGCGGCCAGGTCGTGGCACAGGCTCCGTCGCAGTTGGACTTGGGCGGCTCGGCGGTGTCCGCGTCGAAGCGGTAGAGGGTCAGGCCGGCGCCGTCGGTCAGCACCTTGCCCAGTTCCGGGTTCTGGGCGACGGACAGCTTGCCCGCGGCGGAGGTCTGGGTCGCGGAGCCCTGGCCGTCCGCACCGTAGCCGTTGCTGGGGCTCGCGCTCGCGGCGGCGCCCACGCTCCCGTAGTCCCCCGCCGCCGCCGTCGCGCCGACGTTCTGGGTGCCCGCCGACGTGGCGTTTTCCTGACCGCACGCCGTCGTCAGCGCCAGCACGGCCGCAGCGCTTGCCACGAGTGAGGCGCTCCGCCAGGAGGTCTTCATCGTCAACTCCCCGAAATCACATGGGTGTTGCAGCGCCCTGCTGCGCCGCCGCACGACACTGGGTACGCATGGAGCACGCGGTTGTGTTCAACCGCGGCACGAATTTCTTTCCGGGATCCGTGAGCCGGTGCGACATCCCGCGCAAGTGTCCACGACGAAGACATGTGGGCATGACCACCGCCAAACCGGTACAGCCCACGCATCCTCCCTTCGGGTCAACCCGCCCGGCGCGGCCGCATGCGACACCCCGCGGCGGCTCATGCTCTCCGTCGTGCATCGACCCGAACCGTCCCGATCCGGCCGCGCCGCGCGGACGTTGGCGTCGGCGACGCTGACCTGGCTGCTGCTGGGCGCCCCGGCCGGCGCCGCGTCCGCCGACGCCTGCGCGTACGCGTCGACCGGGCCGGGCGGCACCACCGCGGTGGCGGTCGCCGGAAGCGGCACCTGGCCGACGGCCTGGCCGACGCTCCCGGCCTGCCCGAAACCCCCGCCGACGCCCGCGCCGACCACCCCGAGCCCGACGCCGACACCCACGCCGACCAGGAATCCGGCCCCGCCCCCGAAGCCCCCGCCGACTCCGCCGGCCCGGCCGGCGCAGCCGCGGCCCCAGCCGCCCCCCGCTCCTCCGCCACCCACGCCCACGCCAACGCCACCCGCACCCGCGCCGCACCCGTCGGCGCCCGCTCCGAGACCCGCCCCGCGGCCCGCGGCCACACCGGCCCCGCGCCCGTCCGCGACTCCGGTGAGCTACCCCCGGTACCGGGCGCAGCCGCCCCGGCGGCCTCCCCACCACCGCCGGTCGCCCGTCACCTACGTCCTGCTCATCACCGCACCCGCCGTGATCGCCGTCGCCGCGCTGCGGCCGCGCTGACCCTCAGGAGGCACGTCTTGCCGGATTGGCTCGTTCTCACCCTCGCGATGCCGGCCGCCTGCGTCGCGGTGGTCGCCGTCACCCTTCTGCGCCACCGCACCGCCGCCGTCGACGAGGATCCCAGCGAGACCCCGGACGTCATCGAGTACATGACGATGTGGATCGGTGTGGTGTACGCCATCGTGCTGGGCCTGGCCATGGCCGGCGTGTGGGAGTCGCGCAGCGCCGCCCAGGACCATGTCCGCAGCGAGGCCGTCGCCCTGCACGAGATCTCCGAGCGCGTACGGGTCTACCCGGCCGGCGTCCGCGACCGCATCCGCGGGGACGTCGACGCCTACGTGGGGTACGTCGTCGGCACCGAGTGGAAGGCGATGGCGGACCACCACCGGGTCACCGGGCGCGGCAGCGAACTGCTCGGCCGCGTCCGCCGGGACGTCACCGACTACCGGCCGAGGACGGACTTCGAGGCCCAGGCCTACCAGCCCCTGGTCGACCAGGTCGCCGCGGCGGACGAGGCGCGCAGCGCCCGCGCCGACTCGCAGGGGGCGACGATGCCGGGGGTGGTGTGGTTCGGGCTCATCGGCGGGGCCGTGGTCACCGTGGGGATGGTGTTCGCGCTGCAGATCCGCAGCACCGCCCGCGAACTGGCGCTGGCCGGGCTGTTCTCCGCGCTGATCGCCTTCCTGCTGTTCCTCATCTGGGACTTCGACGCGCCCTACAGCCGGGGCCTGCCCGCGTCGGCCTCCCCGTTCCTGCACCTCTTCCCCCACGTCTCGGGCTGACGGACCCGCCCCGGCGCACCACGGGCACCCACGCGCACACCGAAGCACCACGGGCACCCACCCCCGCACCGGCACCCGCCCCGGGCGGGCACGCGGCCGGACACTCCGGCCGCGTGCCCGCCGGACGCACCGGACCCCCGGTCCCTCGAAGGGGAGCGGGGGTCCGGGGGTCCGGTGCGCCGGAGGGTTCAGATCTGCCGCTCCGAACGGCGGCGCATCCAGAACAGCCCGCCGCCGATGACAGCGGCCGCCACCAGCCCACCGCCGATCGCCAGGTCGGTCGGCGTCGCCCCACTGGAGCTGCTGCCGCCGAGGCCGCCGCGGACACCGCCGATGACGGTGAACGCGGCCGGGTTGGTCAGGGTCTTGCCGCCGCAGTTGACGGTGATGCTGTGCGTTCCGGTCCTCGCGTTGTTGCTGATCGTCGCCGTACCCTTCGCGGTCGTGCCGTCACGGCGGAAGCCGTCACCGTGCATCGAGCCGTCGTCGCGAATGGGTGTCAGCGTGACCGGCTGGACGAAGGCGTCCGAGGTGGCGGTGCCGCCGGTGGGGCAGCCGTCGACGGTGATGGTGAGCTGTCCCCCGCGGGCGATGACGCTGGGCAGGGCGACGATGTTGCTCGGGTTGATGTTCATGCCGTCCCGCGCGACCGCCGCCGGTGCGGCGAGCCCGAGGGCGGCGACCGCGGCGGCAGAGGCAGCCAGGGCACGAGTAGTACGCATGTGATCCTCCGCGGAAGACGCCCCGGGGCCCGTCCCCGGTGGATCGGCGAGAAAGCGCCTCCCGGAAATGACCCTCAGTTGCCGCGTGCGCGCCCGCATTTCGGGGATGGTCCGTCCTGGTGAGACAACACGCCGGGCGATGACCGCGCAATCGGATATCGGCGCAGGTCACGGACCGTCAGAAATTTCCTGTGCTCGGCAACTCGGATGGCTCACCGGGGAAGTGCGGGGCCACCCGTTCGCCTCTCCCCCGTCGCCGGTTCCGTGCGGCGGACATAGCTTTCTCGTATGCGCGAATGACGCGGCGACGGCCGCGTCGAGAGGGGAAGTCGAATGTCTGCGTTCGAGCTGGCCGAGGACGAGGAGGAGCTGCGCCCGAAGAGGCGTGCTCCTTGGGGCGTGATAGCGCTGGTTCTGCTGACCGGCCTGGCGCTCATTCGGAATGGTTCGGGGGAATTCGACATGGGTCCGCCGCAGCCCGCCTCGGCGGCCGCCGCGGACGGTCGCGTTCCCTCCGCCGCCCCCGCCTCGGTCCAGCCGCTGCCGTACTCCGCCCCCGACCGGGTGCGGATCCCGGCCATCCAGGTCGACGCCCCCGTCATGCCGGTCGGGCTCGACGTGGACGGCTGGGTGGCGGCACCGCCGCCGGAGGATCCCAATCTGGCGGGCTGGTTCACCGGCGCGGTCACCCCCGGCGAAAAGGGCACCGCGGTCGTGGTCGGCCACGTCGACAACCTGCAGGGCCCCGCCGTTTTCTACGGCCTGGGGGCCCTGAAGAAGGGAAATCACATCGAGGTCGCCCGCCAGGACGGAAAGACGGCCGTGTTCGAGATCTACGGCATCGAGGTCTTCGCGAAGAGCAACTTCCCCGGCGACCGCGTCTACGCCTCCAAGGGCACCCCGGAACTGCGGGTCATCACCTGCGGGGGCGGCTTTTCCAAGCAGAACGGATACGACGGCAATGTCGTCGTCTTCGCCCGCCTGACCGAGGTCCGCTGAGCGTTCCCCCGGCCGGGCGGGCGGAATCGGGATCACACGGCGTGCCGTCGCGGCACGGTGATGTGATAGCCGGAATTCAGCAGGTACGGCAGATAGTCGCGCAGCGCGCGGACACTCTGCGAGCGGTCGCCCCCGGCGTCGTGCGAGAGCACCACGACGCCGGGGGCGGCGCCGTGCTCGACCCGGTCGACGATGGCGCGCGTGCCGGGAGTGGTCCAGTCGAGGGTGTCGATGCTCCAGGCGAGCGGCTCCATGCCCAGTTCGGCGCCGATCTGGAAGACCGCGCGGTTCCAGGCGCCGTAGGGCGCCCGGAACCAAGCGGGCCGTTCTCCGCAGGCATCCTCGATGACGGCGCTGGTGCGTTCCATCTCCGAGCGGATCCCGGCGCGGCTCAGCTGGGTCAGCTGGGCGTGCGACCAGGTGTGGTTGCCGATCACGTGACCGGCGTCCGCCATCCTGGCCAGCAGATCCTTGTTGTAGGAGGCCATCTCCCCGCACACGAAGAACATCGCGTGCACGTCGTGCTCGGCCAGCACGTCCAGGACGCGCGGCGTGTACCGGGGGTCGGGTCCGTCGTCGAAGGTCAGCACCATGGTGCGGCCGGGTCCGGGCAGCCGCAGGAACGGCTCGTGCCGCACCACGGTCGGGCGGGGCGCGGCGCGCGGCGGGCCGTATCCGGTCAGGGGTTGGAGGCGGTAGGCGGACGGCTTGAGCGCCTCGCGGGCCCGCCGGGCCTGGGGGCCCGCCGGGCCGGCGACGGGAGCGGTGGACCCGGCCGGCGAGTCGCCTCCGCCGAGGGTGAGCACGCCGACCGTGCCGGCCGCGCCCAGCGCGGCGGCTCCGCCTGCGAGCAACAGCCCTCGTCGGGTGAGCAATTGATCCTTCTTCATGACTCATCAGTCGACCGGCCGTAGCCGGGCGCACCCCACCTACACCGATGCGGCGGTAGGAAAGCACTCACCCGGCTCAAGTATTCGGGTCATACGACGAACGCCGTCTTCCGTTCGGGTGAGGCGGGTTGGCCACACCCGGGAGGCGGAGGCCGCGCGGGGACGGTGACGAGGGGGCCGGAGACGGTGACGAGGGGGCCGGAGACGGGCAGTTCACGCGGGCCGGGGAAGGGGGCGTCGACGCCCGGTCTCGTCCCCTCCGGCGAGGCCGCGCGCCGACGGCGACGGCAGGCCCACGGTGATAGCGGGCCGCGGCGCGGTCTACGGGTGCCCGTTTCACCGGAGTTCGCGCATGGGCGGGGCGACGGGCCCCGCCGGCGGTTCTCCGCGGCGCAGGGGCGTACGGTCCGGCGGCCGGCCCCCGGTCCCCTGGCGTCCCGGTGCGCGCCGCGTGTGCCCCTCCTCCGGGGAGGATCCCGCGTGGCGGCCGGACCTGCGGCTTCCGCTAGCCTCGAAGCCGTGACGGAACAGCACTCGCACCAGTTCGAGCGGGGCACGGACGGGCCGAAGGTCATCGTGGTCGGCGTCCACGGCTCCGACTCCTCGCTCCGTGCCGCGGCGTACGCAGCCGGTCTGGCCAGGCGGCAGCACGCGCTGCTCGCCGCCGTGTACGTCCAGCCGGTCATGGCGGCGGGCGCGGCGACGGGGGCGCCGGTCGCCGACACGACCGACGAGATCGCGGAGGACCTGGTCAAGCAGATCCGGGAGGCCTCCCAGCGGCTCAAGGGGCTGTACGAGGTGCGCTGGGAGTTCCACACCTTCCGCGGCGACCCCTACACCGGCCTGGTGAAGGCGGCGGACGACCTGAAGGCGGACGCGGTGGTGGTGGGCGCCTCCGAACAGGCCGGCCACCGGATCATCGGCTCGGTGGCGGTACGGCTGGTGAAGGCCGGGCGCTGGCCGGTGACGGTCGTGCCGTGACCGGGCGCCGCGGAGCGTGGGCGGGAAGTCCGGCACGATCCGGCTGGACTCCTCCGGTCGCTCCATGTCCCCGCCGCACGGCCCCGCCGCCGCCCCGCCTCGCGGCCACCCCCGCCCAGCGGCCCCGCTAACGCGCCATCACGAGCCCGTCCTTCGCGGCGCCCCGGCTGAGCACCACGTCCCGGATCCGGTCCCGTACGCCCTGCAGCCCGGCGCCCTGGGCGATCGCCCGGTTCAGGTCGACCACCCGCCCGGCGTCCACGTCGAACCACTGCGGGACGAACTCCGCCTTGGTCACCTCCCAGCGCCCGCCCGGCCGGGCCGGCGGGGCGAAGGTGAAGCGGGCGACGCTCGACTGGTTGCCGCGCGGGTCCTGGGCGCCCTCGTGGTTGACCATCTCACCGGCGATCTGGTCGCCCATGCCGTAGACCACCCAGGTGCCGTTGACCTTCTCGTACGCCTGCGGGACGTGGGCGTGGGTGCCGAGGACCAGGTCGATGTCGGGGCGGCCGCCGGTGCGGGCGGCGGTGAGCTGCCGGGCCACGGTGAGCTGCTGCAGGTCGGGCTCGTCCTGCCACTCCGTGCCCCAGTGCACCGACACCACGACCACGTCGGCGCCCGCCCGGCGGGCGGCCCGGGCGTCCGCGACGATCCGGTCGCCGTCGATCAGGTTGACCGCCCACGGCTCGCCCTGCGGCAGCGGAATGCCATTGGTGTCGTAGGTGTACGAGAGGTGGGCCACCTTCGCCGTGCCCGCGCGCAGGACCGTGACGGCGTGCGCCTCCTCCTCGGTGCGGGCCGAGCCGGCGTGCCGGACACCCGCCCGGTCGAGGGCGTCGAGGGTACGGCGGATGCCGTCGGCGCCGTCGTCGAGGGTGTGGTTGGAGGCGGTGGAGCAGCCGTCGTAGCCGGTGTCGGCGAGGGCTTGGGCGACCTCGGGCGGGGACTTGAAGGTGGGGTACCCGGTGTAGTCGCCGTTCGCGCCGTACACGGTCTCCATGTGACACAGCGCCAGGTCGGCGCGGGAGACGACGGGCTTGATGCCGGCCAGCATCGGACGGAAGTCGTAGGCGCTGCCGCCGCCGTCGAAGCGGGCGCGCTCGATGATCGAGCTGTGCGGGAGGACGTCGCCGGAGGCGACGAGCGTGAACCCCTTGGTGACGGCGGACGGGGCCGGGCGTCCGGCCTTCACGGCCGGCGTGTGGTGCTGGGACTGACAGGCGGCGCCCGCGGCGAGCAAGGCCGTGAGGGCCAGGGCAACCTGTCGTCTGCGTGCAATCATCAGCTCACCCCACTGTGGTCATATTTACCCACGAATAGGTACGAAGCTGGCGGCCTTCCCAAACGGCCCGCGCCCCCCGATTAGCCCGTCCGGCGCGCGGACGGGGGTGCTCCGGGGATGCCCCGGAGGTGACCGGAACCGAACGGCCGGAGCGGAGGGAACCGTTCATCGAACCGTTCGTCGACGCGATCGACCGTCCGTCGCAGATCCCGGTACGGACCCTGTCCCGCGACCGCGCCCTGCGGTGCCATACGCGCATGACGGCCGTAACCACAATGACGAACGGGACGACCGCCGAGCACGAGATCGCCGCACTGCAGCGCGAGCACGGCCGGCCCCTCTTCGCCCTGCTGACAAGGCTCTGCGACGGCGACCGGCAACGCGCCGAGGACCTGGTGCAGGAGACACTCGTCCGCGCCTGGCAGCATCCCGAGGCGCTGCGCGCCGACGCCTTCGAGTCCGTACGGCCCTGGCTGCTCACGGTGGCGCGCCGGCTGGCCATCGACGCGCGGCGGGCCCGGCAGGCGCGGCCCGCGGAGGTCGGCGACGCCATCCTGGAGAACGCCCGGGTGTGCGCGGATCACGCCGAACGGGCGGCCGCGGCCCTCGATGTGCGGGAGGCTGTGAAGACACTCACTCCCGAACACCGTGAAGTCCTGGTGCTCGTGTACTTCCAGGGGGCGAGTGTGGCGGAAGCCGCCGAAACCCTCGGGATCCCGCCCGGTACCGTGAAGTCCCGCGCGTACTACGCGCTGCGCGCCCTGCGCCGGGTGCTTCCGGGTTACGCGGCCGACCTGCGCTGAAACCGAAGCCTGGGTCAAACCTCGGTAAAGCGCCTTGCTGAGGACCCCGGTTGAGTAATCGGCTGTCTTCATCCGTGTTCCGGACTGGGGGGGCCACGGGTTCCCGAGGGGGCCCGCGGCCGGGCGACGCGCACGCACCGGAGGAAGGCAGGAAGGGATGCTGCACAGAGGTCAAGAGGGCACGGACGGCACCGGCGACGGCGAACTGGCCGTCCCCATGGCCTGGTTGTACGCCGAGTACATCGCCGACGAGTTGTTGCGGACCGGCGATCTGATGCCGCCCACGTCCTTCGAGTTCCGCGCCGGACGCGACGCGCTCGCGCTGACCATCTTCCTCTCGGACACCGACCGCGAGCTCTGCGGCATCCGGGTGGTCTCGCAGCTGGAGACCTGGATGTCGCTGACCGCGTACGACCAGCCGTGGCAGGACTGGGTGCGCGAGGGCATGGCGCGGCTCGCCGCCGAGGCCGCCGAGCCCGGCGGCCCGGCACCCGACCTGGAGCTCGCGGAGGCGGCCTGGCGCTGGCTGGAGGAGACCGAACTGCTCGCGCCCGACCTGAACGCGGTCCCGGGCGGCGCCGCGGGGGCGGGTGAGGACGAGGGCCCGAAGGTGTGGACGAAGGCGTGGCAGCTCGGGCTGCCCCTCGGCCACCTCGCCATCCATCTTTTCTAGATTTTTTCCGCCCGGGACCAATCCGCGGGCCGGACCGCTCCGAATACCGGGGTTCTGCGATTCCTCGTGTGCCTTGAGTGATTCGGCGGTCTGGTCCGTACCGATGGGAGCAACGAGTAACCCCACCCGCACCCAACGGCACGAGGATTCGGCATGAGGTCCCTGGAGAGGCATCGCGACGTCGCCGCGTACGCGCTCGGCGTGCTGGACGAGGCGGATGCCTTCCGCTTCGAGGACCACCTCATGGAGTGCGCGCGCTGCGCGACTCACGTGACCGAGTTCGGCCCCGCCGCACGGCAGTTGATGCTGTACCGGCGGGCCACTCCGCGTTTCGTGCACCCCATGGCCCAGCCCGGTCCCCAGCTGCTGAACCGGCTGCTCGGCGCGGTGGCCGCCCGCCGCCGGGCCACCCGCCGGCGCCTGCTGTACGCCGTCGCCGCCTCGGTGGTCGCCGCCGTGGCCGGTCCCGGCATCGTGATGGCCGCGGCCGACGGCAACGACGACGACCAGGTGCGGATCGCGGCGACCGACCAGCGGTCGGGGGTCTGGGCGCAGGTGACGGTCGCGGACGAGGAGTACGGCACCGAGCTGGAACTCCAGGTGAAGGACGGCGCGGGCCCGCACTCCTGCCGCCTCGTCGTCGTCGCCCGCGACGGCTCCGAGCAGACGGTGACGAGCTGGACGGTCCCCGGCCCCGACGCCCGCCCGAACACCGTGCAGGGCACCTCGCCCCTGCGCAGCGACGACATCGCCCGCTACGAGGTGCGCACGGCCCAGGGCGAGCACCTGGTGACGCTCGAGCCGCGGTAGGCGCTCCGCTGGAGGTGCCGCGCCGTGCCGGCGAGCGGGCCTGCGGCGGGGCGGGCGTGCCGCACCGTCGTGGCCGGCCGCGCGGTTCCCGCGCCCCTTCAGCCGCTTCGGCTACTTCAGCAGCCGGGACATCCTCCGGTCCGCCAGTGGTCTGCCGCCCGTCTGGCAGGTGGGGCAGTACTGGAGGGAGGAGTCGCTGAAGGAGACCTCGCGGACGGTGTCGCCGCAGACCGGGCAGGGCTCGCCGGTGCGGCCGTGGACGCGCAGGCCGCCCTTCTTCTCCGCCTTCAGGCGGCCGGCCGCCACGCCGCGGGAGCGCTCGACCGCCTCGGTGAGGGTGGTGCGCAGCGCCCGGTACAGCCGCGCGGTCTCCTCGGGGGTGAGCGAGGCGGCCACCTTGTACGGCGACATCCTCGCGGCGTGCAGGATCTCGTCGCTGTAGGCGTTGCCGACGCCGGCGACGAGGCTCTGGTCGCGCAGGGCGCCCTTGAGTCGGCGCCGTTCGGACGTCAGCAGGGCGGCGAACGCCTTCTCGTCGAAGTCGGCCGCCAGCGGGTCCGGCCCCAGGCGCGCGATGCCCGGGACCTCGCGCGGGTCGCGGACGACGTAGACCGCCAGGCGCTTCTGGGTGCCCGCCTCGGTGAGGTCGAAGCCCTCGCCGGTCTCCAGCGCCACCCGCATCGCGAGCGCGCCCTTGCCGGGGCGCGGCGGCCCGTCGGGGAGCCGGTCCCTCCACTGCAGCCAGCCCGCGCGGGCCAGGTGGGTGACGAAGTGCGGTCCGCCGTCGGTCTCCAGGCCGAGGAACTTGCCGTACCGGTGCACGGCCGCCACCTCGCGGCCCTCGACGGCGGCGAGCGGCGGGTCGTACGTCTTCAGGACGCTGACGGCGACCGGCAGCACCCGGACGATGCGGCGACCGGACAGGTGCTGGGTCAGGAAGTCCTTGAGCGCTTCGACCTCGGGAAGTTCCGGCATACGTCCAGAGTGCCACCCAGCCCCGAGGCCGCCAGGCGGGCCCGGTCGAGGCGCCGACCGGGCCCGGCCACACCGCCAGGCAGACCGGCCACGGCACCGGACGGGCCCGGCCACACCGCCAGGCGGCAGGCGGGTCCCGCCGCGACATGGGACGGACCCGGCCTCACCGCCAGGCAGATCCAGCCACACCGCCAAGCGGCGGGTTCAGTGGTTGTCCCGGACCGCGAACTCGCACCACACGCACTTGCCGCCGCCCCGTGCCTCCACCCCCCACGCGTCGGCGAGCAGGTCGACCAGGAGCAGGCCGCGCCCGGAGACGCCGGACTCGCCCGCGTCCCGGCGGCGCGGCAGGGCGCTGGAGGAGTCCTCGACCTCGACGCGCAGCCGGCGCCCGCTGCCGATGAACACCCGCAGGGTGACGACCGCGGAGCCCTCGGTGTGCATGAGGACGTTCGTGATCAGCTCGTCGCTGACCAGTTCGATCTCGTCGGCGCGGTTCCGGCCGCCCCACACGCGGACCGCCGCCCGGATCATGCGCCGCGCCTCGGTGAGGGCCCCGGGGTCGCCGGGCGCCACCTGCTGCTGGAGCCGGCCGCCCGACTGCGGGGTCTCCAGGCCGCGGCGGCGCAGCAGGAGCAGGGCCACGTCGTCGTCGCCGCCGCGTTCCTCGGCGACGTCGATCAGGCGGTCCGCGAGGTCCCGTACGTCCTCGGGGCCGCTGCCGACGAGGGAGACCAGCGTCCGCATGCCGTCGTCGAGGTCCGCGCCCGGCTGTTCGACCAGGCCGTCGGTGCACAGCACGAGCGTGGTTCCGGGGTCCAGTTCCAGCGTCCCGACGGGGTACGCGAGGCTGTGGAACTCGGCGGACAGGCCGAGCGGCAGGCCCCCGTCGACGAAGACCCGGCGGCAGCCGCCGTCGGCGTCGCGGATCAGCGGGTCGATGTGGCCGGCCCGCACCACCTGCACGACCCCGGTCGACAGGTCGGCCTCCGCGTACAGGCAGGTCGCGAAGCGGTCGGTGTCCAGTTCGTGCAGGAAGACGGAGGCGCGGGCCATGACGGTGGCCGGGGTGTGGCCCTCGGCGGCGTACGCGCGCAGCACGATCCGCAGCTGGCCCATCACGGCGGCCGCGTGCGTGTCGTGGCCCTGGACGTCGCCGATGACGGCGCCGACCCGGCCTCCCCCGGAGGGGGTGCCCCCGGGCAGCGGGATCAGGTCGTACCAGTCGCCGCCGATGTCCCGGCCCAGCGCGGCCGACCGGTAGCGCACGGCCACGTCGGCGCCGCGCACGCTGGGGATGGTGCGCGGCAGCATCGCCTGCTGCAGTCCGGTCGCGAGGTCCTTCTCCCGCTCGTAGAACATGGCCCGCCGCAGGCTCTGCGCGATGCTGCTGCCGAGGGCGAGCAGGACGTTGCGGTCCTCGGGCGAGAAGCCGCTCCGGCCGCTGTAGAGCACGCCCATGACGCCGATCGGGCGGGCCTGGACGATCAGCGGGAGGTACGCGGCGGCGGTGATGCCCAGGCCGGCGATGTGGTGCCACAGGACCGGGTAGCGCTCGGCGAACTCCTCCGGCGACTCGATGAACCGGGGGGTGAGGGTGCGCACGACCTCACTCGTCGGACAGGGGTCGTCGAGACGGACGACGCGGGCCTCGGGCACGGCGCTCTCCGCGGGACCCTCGGCGATCACCCGGACGTGGTCCGCCTCCACCAGTCCCATCACCAGGCTGGTGGCGCCGAGGTGGGTGAGGCCGTGGGTGTCCTTGACGACGTCGATGACGTCCTGGACCGTGCGGGCGTGGGCGAGGGCGGCCGTGGTGAGCTGGACGACGTTGGTCTGCTCGCGCCGGGCCGCGTCCCCGGCGGTCTGCTCGCGGCGCGCCTCGCTGTCGGCGAGTTCCTCGGTGGCGTCGCGGACGATGCCGACGATCCGGCGCGGGCGGCCCGTCCCGTCGCGCCTGATGTAGCCCTGGGTGTGCGCCCAGCGCAGGCTGCCGTCCCGGCGGCGGATGCGGAAGTAGGCGCCGTAGTTCTCGCTGCCGTCCTTCATGGACCGGGCGACCAGGGCGTCGAGCCGGTAGGCCTCGACCGGCGGGACCCGGACGGAGAGGCTCTCGGGGTGGCCGTCGTACTCGTCGGGGCGCAGGTCGAAGACCTCGTGGGCCTGGGCGTCCATGTGGAGCAGACCGGTGTCCAGGTCCCAGTCGAAGCCGCCCATGCGGTTGAGCGCCAGGATCGGGTCCGGATGAGCGGGCCAGTCGTCCGGAAGGGAAAGGGCGCTCGCTCCCCGATCAGCCATGAGGCCACTTTGCCAGTATTCGCCCGTTTCTTCGACCGGGTGGAGGGCTTCGCCGTCATTGCCCTTCCCCTGCGCCCGCCCCGGCCGCCCCGCCCACCGGGTTACGCGGGCACGCCCCGGTCACACGGACGGTGACAGCGGGTTCGGACGGGACAATGGAGTGAGGAGCGCACGGCCGTGGACTGGTTCACCGCACCCGACTACTGGCTGAGCCGGCTGGTCTTCCAGCGGGCTCTGGCCGGCGTGTACCTGGTGGCGTTCCTGACGGCGGCGCTGCAGTTCCGGGCGCTGCTCGGCGGGCGCGGCATGCTGCCGGTGCCCCGCTTCGTCGCGCGGGTGCCCTTCAAGCGGGCCCCGAGCCTCTTCCACCTGCACTACTCCGACCGGTTCTACGCCTCCTGCGCCTGGACGGGGTGCGCGGTCTCCGCCGCGCTGGCCGCCGGGCTGGACTCGCTGCTGCCCCTGTGGGCGGGGATGCTGCTGTGGCTGGTGCCCTGGGCGCTGTACCTGTCGATCGTGAACGTCGGCCAGACCTGGTACGCGTTCGGCTGGGAGTCGCTGCTGCTGGAGGTCGGTTTCGTCGCCGTCCTCCTCGGCAACGACGAGGTGGCCCCGCCGGTCGTGGTGCTGTTCCTGCTGCGGTGGATCCTGTTCCGCGTCGAGTTCGGCGCGGGTCTGATCAAGATGCGCGGCGACGAGTGCTGGCGGAGGCTGACCTGCCTGGACCACCACCACGAGACACAGCCGATGCCCGGCCCGCTGAGCTGGTTCTTCCACCACCTGCCGAGGCCGCTGCACCGGGTGGAGGTGGCCGCGAACCACGTCACGCAGCTCGTCGTGCCCTTCCTGCTGTTCACCCCGCAGCCGGTCGCCACGGCCGCGGCCGCGCTGATGATCGTCACCCAGTTGTGGCTGGTGCTGTCGGGCAACTTCTCCTGGCTGAACTGGATCACCATCGTGGTCGCCCTGCCCGCGGTGCGGTTCCCGGCGCACGCGCCGTCCGTGCCCGGCGCCCCGCTGTGGTACGAGGTCGTGGTGCTCGCGGTCGCCGCGCTCCTGCTGGGCCTGAGTCACCGCCCGGCCCGCAACATGCTCTCCCGCCGCCAGGTCATGAACCGGTCCTTCGACCCGCTCCATCTGGTCAACACCTACGGGGCGTTCGGCAGCGTGAGCCGGGTCCGCCACGAGGTGGTGATCGAGGGCACCGCCGACGACGTGCCGCGCGAGGACTCGGACTGGCGGGAGTACGAATTCCGGGGCAAGCCGGGCGACCCCGGGCGCTGGCCGCGCCAGTTCGCCCCGTACCACCTGCGTCTGGACTGGCTGATGTGGTTCGCCGCGCTCTCCCCGGCGTACGCCGGCTCGTGGTTCGGCGCCCTGGTGGAACGGCTGCTGGAGAACGACCGCGACACCCTGCGGCTGCTGCGCCGCTCCCCCTTCCCCCCGGACCGGCCGCCCCGGTTCGTCCGCGCCCGCCTCTTCCGCTACGAGTACACGGACTGGCGCGAGTTGCGGAAGACGGGCGCGTGCTGGCGGCGGACGTACGTGCGGGAGTACCTGCCGCCGACGCGGCTGGCGGAGGCGGCGCGGAGATCCTGAACCCCGGCGGGACGGTGACCGGGTGCGGGCTGTGCGCATGTGTCGGCTGTGAGCGTGAATCGCCGGACATGACCGGGCAGTTCGTGTGAGGCTTTGCCCATGTACTCCGAAGACCCGCTGGCCGACCGGCTGCAGCTCGACCGGCCGCACTCGGCCCGTGTGTGGAACTACCTGCTGGGCGGCAAGGACAACTACGCCGCCGACCGGCAGGCCGGTGAAATGATCCTCCAGATGTTCCCGGACATCGCCCTGCTTGCCCGGCTCCAACGGCGCTTCCTGGTAAGGGCCGTACGCCATCTCGCCGGCGAGGCCGGGATACGCCAGTTCCTGGACGTGGGCACCGGCCTGCCCACGGTCGACAACACCCACGAGGTCGCGCAGCGCATCGCCCCCGAGAGCCGGATCGTCTACGTCGACAACGACCCCCTGGTCCTGGTGCACGCGCAGGCGCTGCTCACCAGCACGCCGGAGGGCGCCTGCGCCTACCTCGAAGCCGACGTGCGCGACCCCGAGGGCATCCTCGAGGCGGCGTCCCGAACCCTGGACTTCAGCCGACCCGTCGCGCTGACGATGCTCGGCATCCTCGGGCAGATCCCGGACTCCGACGACCCCGGTTCGGTCGTCTCCCGCTTCCTGGACGCCCTCCCGCCGGGCAGCTACCTCGCCCTCGCCGACGGCACCGACACCAGCGAGGCGCTCAACCAGGCGATCGCCGTCTACAACGCCAACTCCGCGAGTTCGTACCACCTGCGCAGCCCGGAGCGCATCGCGGGCTTCTTCGACGGCCTCGAACTCGTCGAGCCCGGTGTGGTCCCCACCTCGCAGTGGCACCCCGACCCGGTCGACGTGGGCCGCGCCCCGTCGGACGTCGACGCGATCTGCGGCATCGGCCGCAAGATCTGAGAGTCGCGCAGAGCCGCGCGCGGAGGGGCGCCCGCGATACGGCGCCGCCCCTCCGCCGCGCCTCCCCCGCCCGGGCGCCGTCCGGCGACGACCTGTCACCGGGGCCGTGCGGCGCGGGTGCCCCGGCCGGAGGCAGCGGCGCCGGGGCGCCGTCGGGTCACAGGCGGAACAGCGCCCACACCACCTTGCCGCCGCCGGTCCGCGGGCTCCACCCCCAGGTGTCGCTCAGCGCCGAGATGACCTGCAGGCCGCGCCCCGACTCGGCGAACTCGTCCGGCTCGGTCGGCATGGGGACCCGGTCGCTGTCGTCGGTGACGCCGCACACGGCGCAGGACAGGCGCTCCCACACGGCGACCCACAGCAGCGGTTGCGGGTCGGTGTCGCGGCCGGGCGGCCGGCCGTAGCGGAGGGCGTTGCTGACCAGTTCCGACACCGTGACCGTGACGTCGTCGAGGCGTTCCGCCGACGCGTTGTGTTCGAGCGCGGACCGCGTGAAGTCCCGCGCCACGTGCGCGGACCGGGGCACGGGCGGCACCAGGAGTACCGAACACCGGGTGGGGACGACGGCGTTGCCGGGCGCGACGGAGAGCGGATGCGGCTCCCCCGGCGCCGGGCGTCCCATGTCGTCGACGGCGTGGCACAGCCATTGCCAGGTCGCCTCGATCCGCAGCGAGTCTGCCGGTCGTACGACTTGCTCAGCGGACATCGCAACCCCTGAAACCGTGCCAAGAGAACTACGGAACGCGTCTACTCCCGTGCGAACTATCGTGCTCCGTCCGTTAGTTCGAATGCAAGTGCATCGGCAATTACCGCTGCAATTGCAGATGATCTTGCGAGCGTCATCGCCGTGGCGCTATCGTCCCGCACGACACCCCTTGGATGCAATTGACGATGCAATTGCATCGGATCTTGGGTCCACCGCCTGTGACTTCATCTCGAAGAGGCTTTGGATGCACCACGTGAGCAACGGCATGCCGGCGACCCTGCTGAGCGGAGTGGCCTGGCGCAAGAGCCATCACAGCAACCCGGAGGGCAACTGCGTCGAGCTCGCGGCACTCCCGGACGGCAGCGTCGCCATGCGCAACTCCCGCCACCCCGAAGGTCCCGCGCTCGTCTACACCGGCGCCGAGATCTCCGCCTTCGTCCGCGGTGTGAAGGACGGCGACTTCGACGGGCTGCTCCCCGGCCACTGAGGACGGCCGGCTCCGCGGACGGCCGGCTCCGCGGAGGGCCGCCTCCGCGGACGGCCGGCGGAAGCCCGGCCCGAACTCCCGGCCCGCTTTCGGCCCTTCACTCCCCGCAGCCGTACGGCCTCAAGGTGCTACCCTTCTTGGTCGAGTCCCGGACCATGCATATGCCAGCCGGTACGGCGGCCGAGGGGATGGACATGACTGCAGCTCAGCCGGAACCCGTTCCCTCCGGCCAGGAGGTCCTGAGCCTTCGGCGGGGCGGCCCGACCGTGCAGCGCGTCGTGCTGGGCACCCGCCTGCGCCGCCTGCGCGAATCCCTCAACATCAGCCGGGACGCCGCCGCTTCGGCGATACGCGCCTCGGACGCCAAGCTGTGCCGTATGGAGCTGGGGCGGGTCGGCTTCAAGACGCGCGACGTCGCCGACCTGTTGACCCTGTACGGCGTCCACGACCCCGGCGAGCGGCAGGAGTTCCTCGACTCGGCACGCCGCGCCAACGAACCCGGCTGGTGGCGCGCGTACGGCGATGCCTATCCGAGCTGGTTCGAGCAGCACCTGGGCCTGGAGGAGGCCGCGTCCCTCATCCGGACCTACGAAGTCCAGTTCGTGCCGGGCCTGTTGCAGACGCCCGAGTACGCCGAGGCCGTCGTCCGGCTCGGCCCCCGCGTCGCCGACCCGGACGCCGTCGAGCGCCGTGTCGCGCTGCGCATGAGCCGGCAGGAACTGCTCACCCGTCCCGACGCGCCGCGGCTGTGGGTCGTGGTGGACGAGGCGGCACTGCGCCGGCCCCTCGGCGGGACCGAGGTGATGCGCGCCCAGCTGGAGCGCCTGATCGAGGCCGCCGCGCTGCCGAACGTCACCCTGCAGGTGCTGCCCTTCCACGTCGGCGGGCACGCGGCGGCCGGCGGGCCGGTCACCGTGCTGCGCTTCCCGGTGCCCGACCTGCCCGACATCGTCTACCTCGAGCAGCTCTCCAGCGCCCTGTACCTGGACAAGCCGGAGGAGGTCGACCACTACCTCGCGGTGATGGACCGGCTGAGCATGGTGGCGTCCCCGGCCGCCGAGTCGGTGGCCTTCCTGGAACGCGTCCTGAAGGAGATGTGAGCCCGCGACCTGCGGCATGACTCTCGACGCGGAGGCCGCGGCGGTGCAGAGTGCTGTGCGTACTCACGAGTAACGCAAGCACCGCACCCCGAGGAGTTCCCGTGACCAGCTGGGCCGGGCGGACCGCCGCCGAGATCGCCGCCGCCGTACGCGAGAAGCGGGCCACACCCAGGGAAGTGGTGGCCGAGCACCTGGCCCGGATCGAGCGGCTCGACGGCCGCGTCGGGGCGTTCCGCGTGGTGCGGGCCGAGGCCGCGCTCGCCGAGGCGGACGAGGTCGCCGCGCGCGCCGATCTCGCCGAACTGCCCCTGGCGGGCGTGCCGGTGGCGGTCAAGGACAACCTCGCCGTGCGCGGCGAGTCCAACCGCGTCGGCTCCGCCGCGACCCCGGACACGCCCGCCGCCGAGGACCACGTCACGGTGGCCCGGCTGCGGGCGGCCGGCGCGGTCGTCGTGGGGCTGACGAACGTGCCCGAACTGTGCGTCTTCGGCACCACGGAGGGCGTCCACGGGACCGCCCGCAACCCCTGGGACCTGTCCCGCACGGCCGGCGGCTCCTCCGGCGGCAGCGCCGCCGCGGTCGCCGCCGGGATGGTGCCCCTGGCCCTCGGCAACGACGGCATGGGCTCGCTGCGCATACCGGCCGCCAACTGCGGCCTGGTCACCATCAAGCCCGGACACGGCGCGGTGCCCGCGGGCGTCAGCGACGGCGACTGGTTCGGCATGTCCGAGAACGGCCCGTTGGCGACCACGGTCGAGGACGTGCGCCTGATGCTCGCGGTCCTCGCCGGCGCCGAGGAGACGCCGTCGGCCACGCCGGGCACACGCAGGATCGCCGTCTCGCTGCGCTCCCCGCTGACCGGCATCGTGATCACCAAGCCGTACGCGGACGCGGCCCGGGAGGCGGCCGGCGTGCTGATGAAGGCCGGGCACCAGGTGCGGCGCGCCGATCCGCCCTACCCGCTGTCGCTGAGCACGATGTCGCTCGCCCACTGGACGGCCGGCACGGCGGTGGACGCCCAGGGTCTCGATCCGCGGCTGCTGGCCAGGCGCACCCGGGTGCACGCGGCGGTCGGCCGCCGCTTCCTGAAGGGCGTCCGCACCGGCGACGGCCGGGACCGGCTGCGCCGCCGTCTGGAGCCGTTCTTCGCCGAGCACGACGTGCTGCTCACGCCCGCGCTCGCCCGGCGCTCCCCCAAGTCGGTCGCCTGGCACGAACGGGGCTGGCTGCCCAACCTGCTGGCCAACACCAACTACTCGCCGCTGACCCCTCCGTGGAACCTCACCGGCTGGCCGGCGATGGCGGTCCCCTTCGGCACGCTTCCCTCGGGCGCCCCCTGTGCCGTGCAGCTGGTGGGCCTGCCGGGCACGGAGGCGGATCTGCTGGCGCTGGCGGAGCAGTTGGAGAAGCTGCACCCGTGGCAGCGCACGGCGCCCCTGGCGCGGGAGGCGGACGAGCCCGCCGCGGCCGGCTGAGGCGGCCGGTCCCGCGGGCCGGGGCAGGCGGCCGGTCCCGCGGGGCAGGCGGTCGGAAAGGGGTGGCAGGCCGCGAGTACGCCGTGCTTGCATGACCGCATGATGTCCACCGACCGCCTGTTCGCCTTCGCGGCGCTGTCGCTGCTGTTGATCGTGGTCCCCGGGCCGAGCGTGCTGTTCGTGATCGGCCGGGCGCTGGCGCAGGGGCGCCGCGCCGCGCTGACCACGGTCGTGGGCAACACGCTCGGCGCCTATCTGCTCGTGGTGGCCGTGGCCGTCGGCATCGGGTCCGTCGTGGAGCGCTCGGTGCTGGTCTTCACGGTGCTGAAGCTGGCCGGCGCCGCCTACCTGGTCCATCTCGGCGTCAAGGCGTGGCGGCACCGCGGTTCCCTGCGGGCCGCGTTCGCCGGTGACGGGGACGGGGCGGTGGCCCACGGCGGACTGCGCACGTTCTGGGAGGGGTTCGCGGTCGGCGTGACCAACCCGAAGACCATCGTGTTCTTCGCGGCCGTGCTCCCGCAGTTCGTCGACCGTGACAGGGGTCACGTCGCCCTGCAGATGCTGCTGCTCGGGCTGGTGTTCAACGCCATCGCGCTCGCCTCGGACAGCGTCTGGGGCCTGGCCGCGGCCACCGCCCGCGACTGGTTCGCCCGTTCCCCGCACCGCCTGTCCATGGTCGGCGGAGTGGGCGGCCTCACCATGATCGGCCTGGGCGTGACCGTCGCCGTGACGGGCCGCAAGGACTGACCGCTGCCCGGACGTCCGCGGCGGCTTCTCCGACCCGCAGGGGCGTGGTACGGCACGCCCGTGCGGTCGGCGATCGCGAGGGTCCTGCCGGAGTCAGTCGACGCTGGGCAGGATGTGGGGCTCGGCGAGGTCGTCCTCGTAGCCGGCCAGGCGGATCGGGGCGGAACGGGCCCACACGTCGAGGCTGCCGAGCTCTCCGGGCCGGCGGCCCGCCCGCTCCGAGCGTTCCTTGGGACGTTGATCGCGATTCGTCTTCTCCGGTGTCACCGCGCACTCCTTATGTGTCGGGTCACCCTCGGGGCGGGCCGGCCGGTCTACGGTCCGGCGCTGGACGCCCACTCGGGTTCGTTGGGAAAGCCGTTCGGACGCGGTGGCGCCGGTCTTTCGTAGGAGATCAGGCCGTTGTCGACCCGCTTGCCCCAGGGACGGACGTGGGTGTGGATGGGACCCGATGGTTCTGCCCGTCAGCACTAGATTAACCAAATGAGCAGGCGCCTGCTCGATGGGGCTGAAAACTTGACGTTACTGTCTGAATTCGTCCCCGTTCATCCAGCGTTCCATCACTCGTCGGGAGTACATCTCCGCCGCCAGGGCAGCGCCTGTCCGGTCGTCCGGCAGTTCAGGTCCCGTTGGCCGGACCGCAAGCCGGCCATGCTCTGCTGACGGGCGGCAACGGCTTGCCCGGCGGGAGGACCGACGCATGGAGCCGCGGAGTGTCGAAGAGCTGATGGATCTGCTGTACGCCTGCCGGAGCGACGTACGCCGGCACGCGCTGCGGACCGCCGCGCTGCTGCGCCGCAGCCGGCCCGCCGACAAGGAGCTCCAACTGGCCGGCCTCCTCGGCGCCGTCGCTCCGCCGCCGTGGCCCGGCGAGGCGTCGGCCCGCGCGGACCGCGCGGCCGACGCGGTGCGGTCGCTGCTCGGCGAGCGGGTGGCCCGTCTCGTGCGCGGCCGGCACGGGCCCGAGGCCGGGTGGGACGACGACCTGCCGCGCCTGCGCCAGGCGGACGAGGAGGCCCATGGCGCGGTGTTCGACGCGGGCGTCCTGGAGGACTGGCGTACGGTCCTGGAACTCGTCGCCGCACGCAACTCCCGCCTCGGCGCGTATGACTGACGGCGCGCCAGAATTGCGGGACCGTGAGTTGCGAGCGCCGCGGACGGCGGGAGACGGGGACGGACGGCGCGTTCGCGCGAGCGCGCCGTCCGTGACCGTCCGCCGGCCGGGCCACCGCCTCGCCCTCGGCGGTGGCGGCGGCCGGCTCAGGGGAACAGCGCGATCCCGACGAGGATCACGAGAACGATGAAGGCGATCAGCCCGGCCGTGGCCCACGGGCCGCGGTGCTTGATCGGGCGGGCCGGCCCGCCCCCGCGCGGCCGGTCCTCCGGCAGCACGGGGTGCTCGGGCCGGTCGCTGGCGTAGAACTCCTCGTCCGTCGGGTAGCGGTTTCGCGGGTCGTCGAACGCCCGCGGATCGATTTCACGTGGACTGGCCATGACTCACTCCTGGCGGGGAGGTTGCGCAGGCCGGGTTCCCGCCGGGCGCCGGAGCCACACGTCGGGTCGGCGGATCACCACTTCCCGGGCGCGTAGTCCTTCAGGAAGACGCCGTACAGGTCCTCGCCCTGCTCGCCGCGCACAATCGGATCGTAGACCCGGGCCGCGCCGTCCACCAGGTCGAGCGGAGCGTGGAAGCCCTCCTCGGCCAGACGGATCTTGTCCGGGTGCGGGCGCTCGTCGGTGATCCAGCCGGTGTCGACGGCGGTCATCAGGATGCCGTCCTTCTCGAACATCTCCTGGGCGCTGGTGCGGGTGAGCATGTTGAGGGCGGCCTTGGCCATGTTGGTGTGCGGGTGGCCGGCGCCCTTGTAGCCGCGGTTGAAGACGCCCTCCATCGCGGAGACGTTCACGATGTACGTCCGCCGGGCCGCGGCGGCCGCCATCGCCGGACGCAGACGGCTGATCAGGATGAACGGCGCCGTCGAGTTGCACAGCTGCACCTCCAGCAGCTCGACCGGCGTCACCTCCTCCACCGTCTGTATCCAGCTGTTGGTGTCGTGCAGGTCGGGGACGAGCCCGCCCGCGTCGATGGCCGTGCCGGCGGCGATCCGCTCCAGGGACGCGGAGCCCGAGACCAGAGCCAGGTCGGTGACGTCCTGCGCGGTCAGCGCGCCGCTGCCCGCGACCGGCAGCGCGGCCACGGCGCCGGAGCCGAAGGTGCCGATCACCTCGGCGGCGGGCAGCTCGCCGGCCGGCAGCGGGGCGGACTCTGCGGCGACCAGCTCGCGGTAGGCCTGCGGGGAACGCCGTACCGTCTGGGCCGCGTTGTTGATCAGGATGTCCAGCGGGCCCTCGGCGGCGACCGAGTCGGCCAGCGCGACCACCTGGGCCGGGTCGCGCAGGTCGATGCCGACGATCTTCAGGCGGTGGATCCACTCGTCGCTGTCGGGCTGCGCCTTGAAACGGCGGACGGCGTCGTTCGGGAAGCGCGTGGTGATGGTGGTGTGCGCGCCGTCGCGCAGCAGCCGCAGCGCGATGTACATGCCGATCTTGGCGCGGCCGCCGGTGAGCAGCGCGCGCTTGCCGGTGAGGTCGGCGTGGGCGTCGCGGCGGGCCCGGTTCTCGGCGGCGCACTTCTGGCAGAGCTGGTGGTAGAAGTAGTCGACCTCGACGTAGCGCGCCTTGCAGATGTAGCAGGAGCGGGGGCGCTGGAGCACCCCCGCGATCCTGCCCTCCTCGGTGCGCGAGGACGGCAGGATGCCCTCGGTCTCGTCGTCGATGCGCTGGGCCGAGCCGGTGGCCGTGGCCTCCGTGACCGCCTTGTCGTGGGCGGTCTTGGCGGCCCGGCGCTCCTGGCGGCGGCGCTGCTTGACCGTGCGGTAGATACCGGCGGTCGCCCGGCGCACGGCGATCGCGTCGGGGTGGTCGACGTCCAGCTTGTCGAGCTCCTCCAGCACGCCGAGGCAGACGGCCAGCCGCTCGGGGTCGATGCCGGGCCCGTACCCGGCCTCGTCCATGGTCGCCGAGCCGTCCTCTGTCACCGTCATCGCGCTGCCGTTCCCTGTTTCACCCGCGCAGCGCTCCGACCGCGCCCGCCTCCGAACGGAGGATTTTACTTCAGCGCCGGGCCATTCCCGCAAACCGGTGACGGTCAAGGGCAGCAGGCGTCGTTGAGGCTCGCCACCTCCTCGGACACGGCCGCGGCCAGGCGGTCCAGGTCCCAGACGGCCTCGGCGTCCGCGACGAGCCCGTAGTGGACGTGTCCGCGGTACGTCGAGATCGCGACCGCCAGCGACTGGCCGCGGGCGAGCGGGGCGTAGGGGTAGACCTCGGTGACCGGGTTGCCTCCGAGCTTCAGGCCGAGGCTGGGCAGCGGCACGCTGGTGACGAGGATGTCGAACCAGAGCCGGGCGGCCTGGCCCATCAGCGGTCCGCCGAGCCGGTGGCCGAGCGCGGGGACGTGGTCGGCGAGCAGCGCGACGGCGCCCGCGCCCCGGTGTGGGCCGGCGTCCTTGTTGCGGTCCATGGCCGCGCGGACCGCGCCGAGCCGGGCGAGCGGGTCGGGGTCGCCGACGGGGAGCCGTATCAGGTAACCGGAGAGCCGGTTGCCCTGTGGGTGCGCGGTGCGCGGGCGGCGCCTGGAGACGGGGATCAGGGCGCGCGGCGCGACGCCCTCGCTGCCGTCGCCGCGCTCGTCCAGCCAGCGCCGCAGGGCACCCGCGACGACGGCGATGAGGACGTCGTTGACGGTGCCGCCGACGGACTTGCGCACCTGGTGCACGTCGTCGAGGTCGATGCGCACGCCGGCGGTGCGGCGGGTGCCGGTGGGCCGTGCGGTGAACGCGGACGAGGACCGGGTGGCCAGCGTCGACAGGGCGACCGAGGCGCCGATGTCGAGGGCGCGGCCCGCGTCGGACAGGACGTCGCGCATCCGGCCGGGCAGATCGCGCACGTCGGGCAGCAGGCGGCGGCCGGGCTCCTCCGGGCGGGGCCGGGGCGCCGGGAGGTCCATCGGGTCCAGGACGGCGGCGGCGAGCGTCAGCGCCCGCAGGCCGTCGGCGAGGGCGTGGTGGAACTTGAACAGGACCGCGAAGGAGACGCCGTCCTGCCCCGGCAGCACGTGGGCCTCCCACGGCGGCCGACCCCGCACCAGCGGGCGTTCCATGAGCCGGCCCGCCACGGCCTGGAAGTCGGCGGTGGGGGCGTGCAGCCGGACGTGGTTCAGCGGGTCGAAGCCGGGGTCGGGCTCACGGGCGGCGCCGCCGAAGGAGAGCGGCTGCCAGACGTCCCGGATGCGCATGCGCAGGCCGGGCACCGCGGCGGCCCGGGCGGCGAGCAGGTCGGCCGCGTGGGCGCCGGCCGTGGGCGAGTGGGCCGAGAAGACGCCGAGCGCGCCGAGGTGCATGGGGTGCTCGGCGGACTCCATGTTCCAGAACGCAAGATCGAGAGGAGCGAGCAGGTCAGAAGTCAATGGCTTGCCTCGCATCGACGAAGGGTGGACCAGCAGTCAAGCCCCTCACCGTGATTACGGTCAAGTACGATCACGCTACGCTCAGTTAACACCAGATTAAGTCCGGCCCCTCCGAAAGGGGCGGGACTCATGAGGTACCTGTGGTGACTTCGGCGGCGGAGGGGCGTGCCCGGGGTGACGAAACCCACTCCGACGGGTGCGGGCCGACCGTGGAACCGGGCGGCCGCGCGGAGCGGGGTTCCACCGGGCCTACGGCACCCGCTGTCCCTTGCCCAGCGCGATCACGCCGCCCTTGGAGACGGTGTACAGCTCGGCGTCCCGCTCCGGGTTGACGCCGATCGTCGCGCCGGGCGGGACCTCGACGTTCTTGTCGAGGACGGCCCCGCGCACGATCGCGCCCCGCCCGATGTGCACGTTGTCGTGCAGGATCGAGCCCTGCACCACCGCGCCCGGGTCGACCACGACGCCCGGCGACAGGACCGACCGGGTGACCTGCCCGCGGATCAGGCAGCCCGCGCTGATGATCGACTCGCTGGCGATGCCGCCGGCGTTGAAGCGGGCCGGGGAGAGCTGGTTGGAGTGGGTGTAGATGGGCCACTGCCGGTTGTACAGGTTGAAGGCGGGACGCTCGGCGATGAGGTCCATGTGGGCGTCGTAGTAGGCGTCGAGGGTGCCCACGTCCCGCCAGTAGCCCTGGTCCCGGGTGGTCTCGCCGGGGACGTGGTTGGCGCTGAAGTCGTACAGGTGCGCCTCGCCGCGGTCGGTGAGCTGGGGCAGGATGGAGCCGCCCATGTCGTGGACGGAGTTCTCGTCCTCGGCGTCCCGGTGCAGGGCCTCGATGAGGGCCTTGGTGGTGAAGATGTAGTTGCCCATCGACGCGAACACGCACTCCGGGTCGTCCGGGAGGCCCGGCGGGTCGGCGGGCTTCTCCAGGAACCGCTCCACCGTCTGCCCGTCCGAACCCGGGCTGATCACGCCGAACGAGGACGACTCGGTGCGCGGCACGCGGATCCCCGCGACCGTCACGCCCGCTCCGCTGTCGATGTGCTGGGCGAGCATCTGCCGCGGGTCCATGCGGTAGACGTGGTCGGCGCCGAAGACCACCACGTAGTCGGGCTGCTCGTCGTGGACCAGGTTCAGGGACTGCAGGATCGCGTCGGCGCTGCCCAGGTACCAGCGCGGGCCGAGGCGCTGCTGGGCCGGGACCGGCGTGACGTAGTTGCCGAGCAGGCTGGACATCCGCCAGGTCGTGGTGATGTGGCGGTCCAGCGAGTGCGACTTGTACTGCGTGAGCACGCAGATGCGCAGGATGTCGCCGTTGACGAGGTTGGAGAGGACGAAGTCGACGAGACGATACGTGCCGCCGAAGGTGACCGCGGGTTTGGCGCGGTCGGCGGTCAGCGGCATCAGACGCTTGCCTTCTCCGCCCGCCAGGACGATTCCGAGCACCGAAGGACCACCACGACGCATGGCCGCTCCCCTCACACCGGTTGACCCATGCCTGCCCCTGAGCAGGGCACAGTAAGCCTGTTCGAGGATCTTCCCGCCGTTGTGTTCCGGCTTCGGGTCCTGCCTATTCCGGCTTCGGGTCCCGCTTCAGGATCTTCTCGTACAGCCCGACCGTGCGCCGGGCGACGGCGTCCCAGCCGAACTCGTGCACCGCGCGCTCCCGCCCGGCCTCGCCCATCCGCCGCGCGGCCTCCGGGTCGCCCAGCACCGAGTCCAGCGCCCGCGCGAGGTCCGCCTCGAAGTCGTCGCCCGGGGAGACGAGTACCCCGGTCCTGCCGTCCTCCACGACCTCGGGGATGCCGCCGACCCGGGAGGCGACGACGGGCGTGCCGCAGGCCATCGCCTCCAGGTTGACGATGCCGAGCGGCTCGTAGACCGAGGGGCAGACGAACGCGGCGGCGTGCGTGAGCAGCTGGATCACCTCGGGGCGCGGCAGCATCTGCGGGATCCAGTGCACGTGTTCGCGCACCCGGCTCAGCTCCGCGAACAGGTCGCGGAACTCCCGGTCGATCTCGGGCGTGTCCGGGGCGCCCGCGCACAGCACCACCTGCGCGGCCGGGTCGATGTCGCGTACCGCCCGCAGCAGGTGCGGCACGCCCTTCTGCCGGGTGATGCGGCCCACGAAGAGGAGGTAGGGGCGGCCGCGGTCGAGGCCGATCCGGTCCAGGACGTCGGTGCCGTGGTCGGGCCGGTAGAGCGTGGTGTCGATGCCGTTGTGCACGACGTGGACCCGGGCCGGATCGAGGGCCGGGTAGCAGGCGAGGATGTCGTCGCGCATCGCGCCGGAGACCGCGATCACCGCGTCGGCCGCCTCGATCGCGGTGCGCTCGGCCCAGCCGGACAGCGCGTATCCGCCGCCGAGCTGCTCGGCCTTCCAGGGGCGCAGGGGCTCCAGGGAATGGGCGGTCATCACGTGCGGGATGCCGTGGAGCATCTTGCCGAGGTGGCCGGCCAGGTTGGCGTACCAGGTGTGGGAGTGCACCAGTTCGCGGCCCTCGACGGCGGCGGCCATCGCCAGGTCCACGGAGAAGGTGCGCAGCGCGTCGTTGGCGGTGTCGAGGGCGCCCCAGGAGCGGTGGCGTACGACGCCCACGCCGCGGCCCTCGCCCCAGCAGTGCACCTCGAGGTCCACCAGGGAGGCCAGCTCCCGGGCGAGGAACTCGACGTGGACACCCGCGCCGCCGTACACGTCCGGGGGGTACTCCCGGGTCAGCAGTCCCACTCGCACCCGCAACCCCCTGGTCTCAGCGGCCGGTCCCGTTCATGGTCACTCATGAGGTGCCGCGTGCGGAAGAGCGCGGGGCTCGTGGGAAGCAACAGTCACCGCACACGCCCGCTCCGGGTACCCGGTAGTACAGGCAGCAGCTCCGCCGCCGGAACGCGGTCCCGGTCAGGGTGCCGGTGCCGGCCAGCAGGGGGTGGGCGAGCAGGCCGGCGGTGAGGGAGCGGGCGCGGGCCGCCGCGTCGGGGCGGCCGTGGGCACGGGCCCACCGGTCCAGTTGGCGGGCGGCTCCCGCCAGGGCGGAGGCGGCGTTGCCGCGCAGCAGGCCGGACGCGATCCGGTGGCGGGCGCGCAGCGCCGCGGCCAGCGGTTCGAGGTGGGCGCGCAGCACGGCGTCGGCGACGGTCGCCGGGTCCGCGGGCAGCGGGCGCGCCTCCCGCAGCCACAGGTCGTCGGGGACGCCCGCGGCGGGGTCCCAGTGCAGCAGCCGCGGGTCGGGGTCGGGTATACGCCCGTACAGGGCGGCGCAGCCCAGTGTCACCGACCACAGCCGGGCGGCGAGCCCCTGCTGGGCCACCGAGGCGGCGACCCGTGGCTCGGGGGCACGCAGCGCGTTCCTGACCTTCTCGACACGGAAGTCCAGGGGGTCGCCCGACCGCACAGGCCGGTTCGCGTAGACGTCCGCGAGCGGCGCCGGCGTCCCGGGCGGTGTGCCGCCCGCGCGCAGGACGAAGTAGCCGCCGAGCGGCCGGAGCGCGGTGAGTCCGGGGTCGAGGTCCACGACACGCAGTAGTACCAAGGCCCTTAGGGGACGCCACCAGGGGGGCCGCACCTGGTGTCACCCACCTGAGGGAGGACAGGGTCCGATTCGTACTCCATCGGCAGTAGGACCCAATGCGTGCTCAGGGACGACGACGGGAAGAGCCGGAGACGGCATCGTGTTGGTCATGATGGCCGACCGTTCGTCGCGCAGGGGTCACCGCCCCCGCCTCACGCAGAGGAGCAGCTGATGAGCGCCCTCGCGTTGTCCGTGCTCCTGTCCTTCGTCTCCGCCGTCGCGTACGCGGGCGGGGCGATCGTGCAGGAGCACGTCGCGGTGTCCTCTCCCGAACGGCAGTACGCGCCGCTGCGCCGGCCGGGCTGGTGGGCGGCGGTCGCGCTGAACGGCCTCGGCGGACTGCTGCACGTGGTGGCCCTCGCCTACGGGCCGCTGAGCCTGGTGCAGCCGCTGGGCGCGCTGACCATCGTGTTCGCGCTGCCCATGGCCGCGCTGTTCGTCGGCCGCAGGGCCGGCTCGGCCGCCTGGCGGGGCGCGATCATGGCGACCGTGGGCCTGGCCGGGCTGCTGTCGCTGGTCGGCGCCTCGGAGGCGCAGTCGCTGAGCACCGCGCAGCGGGTGACCGTGGCGGTGGTGTCCGGCGGCGCGGTCGTGACGCTGATGATCGCGGGCCGGGCCGCCCACCGGCACCCCGCGGTGCGCAGCATGCTGCTCGCCACCGCGTCCGGCGTCGCCTTCGGCATGTCGTCGGTGTTCACCAAGACCGTGGCGGTCGACTGGGCCGGCGGGAGGTCCCTGGCGGAGCTGCCGACCCTCGTCCTGATCGGCGTCCTCGCCACCGCGGGCGTGCTGCTCTCGCAGGCCTCCTACCGGGGCGCGGGTCTGGCGGCCCCGCTGGCCACGCTGACGGTGGTGAACCCGGTGGTGGCCGCGGCGGTCGGCATCACGATGTTCGGCGAGACGTTCCGGTACGGCACCACGGGCACCGCGCTCGCCCTGAGCTGCGGCGTGGTGGCGGCCGGCGGCCTGATCCTGCTGACGACGGAGCGCCTGACGCGCACCGCCGCCGAGACCGAGGCGCCGCTGCCCGAACCGCCGCTGGCCGAGACGCGGCTGCCCGAGACGCGGCTGGCCGAACCTGTCGGGCCGGTGTCGGCGCAACCGGCTCCCGTCCGGCCGGTCCTCGCGGAGCCGGTGCCCGTCGAGCCGGTGTCGGCGGAACCGCTCGTGGCAGGACCGGTCATGGCCGAACCACTCGTGGCGGAGCCGGTCGTGGCGGAACCGGTCGTGGCGGAGCCGGTGCTCGTCCGGCCGCTGCCCACGGAGGAACTGCTCGCCGTGCTTCCCGAACAATCGGCGCCGGCGCTGCGCGAGGACGTCGCGCTTGCGGCGGAGCCGGCCGCGTCCTCCTCCGCCGCCACCGCGGACGACGCCGTCGTGGCCGTGGCGGCCGAGGGTGCCGACGACACCGCTGCGGGCTCCCGCTACCACGGCCCCTTCTACGGAGGCGCCTACATCCCGATGCTGCCGGTCCTGCCGGTCCGGGAGCGGCGCCGGGAGCGCGTCAGATCCTGACGCCGCCGGCCCTGAGATAGGCGAGCGGGTCGACGTCCGAACCGAAGCCGGGCCCCGTCCGCACCTCGAAGTGCAGATGCGGGCCCGTGACGTTGCCGGTGGACCCGGAGCGTCCGATGCGCTGGCCGCCGCTCACGCTCTGCCCGGCCTTCACGGAGATCGCCGACAGGTGCGCGTACTGGGTGTAGCGGCCGTCGGCGTGCCGGATGACGACCTGGTAGCCGTACGCGCCTCCCCACCCGGCCGTGACCACGTGGCCGGCCGCGACCGCCTTCACCGACGTGCCGGTGACCACGGGGAAGTCGATGCCGGTGTGGTAGCCCTTCGACCAGGAGGAACCGGCCACGCGGTACCCGGTGCCGATGTGGCCGCTGACCGGGGCGACCAGGGAGTGGCCGGCGGTGGTCTTCTCCTCGGTGGCCGGTGACGCCTTCTTCGCCTTCTTCGCCGGGGACTTGGTGCCGTCGTGGCTGGTGTGCGTGGCCGGCGCGGCCTTGGCGTGCAGGTTCAGCCGCTGGCCGGGCAGGATCAGGTCGGGGTCCGCGCCGATGGTCCGGCGGTTGCCGGCGTACAGCCGCTGCCAGCCGCCCTCGACGTGCTCGGTCTCGGCGATCGTGGAGAGGGTGTCGCCGCGGACCACGGTGTACATCTCCGCCGTGCCCGCCCGGGACTGGGGCGTGGTCTGCGGCCGCACGTCGGAGGTCTTGCTCGTGGACGGATGCGCCTGCTTCGCCTCGGTGGAGCCGCCGAGGACGTGGACGTCGGGGGTGTCTCCGCCCCTGGCCAGTCCGGCCCGCACCGAGCACGCCGGCCAGGCGCCGGGGCCCTGTCCGTCCAGCACCTTCTCCGCGACGGCGATCTGCTGGTCCTTGGTGGCCAGGTCGGCGCGCGGGGCGTACTTCGCGCCGCCGTACGCCTCCCACGTGGACTGGGTGAACTGCAGTCCGCCGTAGAACCCGTTGCCGGTGTTGACGTGCCAGTTGTTCGTGGACTCGCACGCGGCGACCTTGTCCCAGGTGGCCACGTCGGCGGCGTGCGCGGTGCCGGTGCCGATCAGCGGGAGCGCCATCCCGGCGCCGCCCGCGGTGACGGTGAGTGAGGCGCGGTTGATCCTGTTCGGCTGGTACCGGCGGTGCCGGCCGCGTACGGCCATCAAAAGCCCCCTACGACTGCGTCAGGAGGGCCAAAAGTAAGCGCCGCGAACTGGCCATGACAAGACGGCAAATCGGCCGCTCTGCCGCCCGAGCGCCCGGAAATCGACCCCGGTCGGGAAACGGCTGAGGCGAGTGGGGCCCGCGTTGCGTATCTGGGGGAAGCCACGAACGGCCGGTACGTGCGGTCGGCCTCGCCGCAAGCCAGGATGTCCGTGCGGCGATACTTGGCGGGCAAGGCCGGCAACACCGGATACGAATGCCGAATACAGGATCCTCGAGGAGCCAACCGAATGAGCAGTTCAGCGCAGATCGGCGTCACGGGTCTCGCGGTCATGGGCCGCAACCTCGCCCGCAACTTCGCCCGCAACGGATACACCGTCGCGGTGCACAACCGGACGGCGGCGCGCATGCACGCCCTGGTGGAGGAGTTCGGGAGCGAGGGGGACTTCGTCGCCGCCGAGACCGCGAAGGAGTTCGTGGCGGCGCTGGAGCGGCCGCGGCGCCTGGTCGTCATGGTGAAGGCCGGCGAGCCGACCGATGCGGTGATCCGGGAGTTCGCGCCGCTGCTGGAGCCCGGCGACATGATCATCGACGGCGGCAACGCGCACTTCGCCGACACCCGGCGCCGGGAGCGCGACCTGCGCGAGCAGGGCATCCACTTCGTGGGCATGGGCGTCTCCGGCGGTGAGGAGGGCGCGCTGAACGGGCCGAGCATCATGCCGGGCGGGCCGAAGGAGTCGTACGACTCGCTGGGCCCGATGCTGGAGAAGATCTCCGCGAAGGCGGCCGACGGGGCGCCCTGCGTCACGCACGTCGGCCCCGACGGCGCCGGCCACTTCGTGAAGATGGTGCACAACGGCATCGAGTACGCCGACATGCAGCTGATCGGCGAGGCGTACCAGCTGCTGCGGGACGTCGCCGGGTACTCCCCCGCCCAGATCGCGGAGATCTTCCGCACCTGGAACCGCGGCCGCCTGGACTCCTACCTGATCGAGATCACGGCCGAGGTGCTGTCCCACGTGGACGCGGCGACCGGCAAGCCGTTCGTGGACGTGGTGGTCGACCAGGCCGAGCAGAAGGGCACCGGACGCTGGACCGTCCAGATCGCCCTCGACCTCGGTGTGCCGGTGTCCGGGATCGCCGAGGCGGTCTTCGCCCGCTCCCTGTCCGGCCACGCGAAGCTGCGCGAGGCCTCGCGGGGGCTGGCCGGCCCGAAGGCGTCGCCGATGGGCGAGTCGGAGGCGGCCGCCTTCGCCGACCGGGTGGAGCAGGCGCTGTACGCGTCGAAGATCGTGTCGTACACGCAGGGCTTCCACGAGATCGCGGCGGGCAGCGAGGAGTACGGCTGGGACATCGACCTGGGCGCGGTCTCCGCGATCTGGCGCGGCGGCTGCATCATCCGCGCGGCCTTCCTGGACCGGATCCGCGCCGCGTACGACGCCCGCGCCGACCTGCCGAGCCTGCTGTCCGACGAGACGTTCGCGCGGGAGATCGCCGAGGCGCAGGACGACTGGCGCGAGGTCCTGATCGCCGCGACCCGCCAGGGCGTGCCAACCCCCGGTTTCGCCGCGGCCCTCGCCTACTACGACGCCCTGCGCGCCGACCGCCTGCCCGCCGCGCTCACCCAGGGCCAGCGGGACTTCTTCGGCGCGCACACCTACCGGCGCACGGACCGGGAGGGCTCGTTCCACACGCTGTGGGGCGGGGACCGGTCGGAGGTCGAGGCGTAGCCGAGGCGTAGCCGAGGCGTGACGGCCGACGGGCCGGGCGCGGCGGGCGGCGTGGCGCCGTCCGCCGCGCCCGGCCCGGTCTGCCTCGGCTCGGCTCGACCCAGCTCAGCTCAACGGGGGTCCGGGCTCCGGGTTCGGAACCGGCTCGGGGCCGGGCGGGATCGGGGACGGCGACGGCTCCGGGACCGGGCGGGGGCCAGGCGGCGGAGCCGGCGGTTCCGGGGGCGTGGGCATCGGCCCGGGCGGCGGCTCCGGTGCCGGGACCGGCGACGGGTACGGGTCCGGGGTCGTGGGCTCCGGGTCCGGCGCGGGTTCCGGCGGAACGGGATCGGGGTACGGCTCGGTCATCGTGTCCTCCGGCCAGTCGGTCGACATCGGCTCTGGACTACTCCCCCGCCTACCCGACGGCCGCGCCGCCACTCACCCGCGCGCGGGACGTAAAGAGCCCGGGTGGGCCCGGGTGGGCCGACCCGGGGTCAGAAGCGTCCCGGATGCGCCGCCAGCCACTCCTTGGCCGCCCGCCGCAGCTCCGGGGCGGCGGGCGGGGCCTGGTCCGGGTGGCGTTCGGCCCACTTGGTGACGTACGGGCACAGCGGCGCCACGACGACGCCCTCGCGCGCGGCGATGGCGTACAGCTCGTGCGCCAGCGCGCCCGCGATGCCCTTCCCCTCGTGGGCCGGCTCCACGATGGTGTGCACGGGGACCAGGGCGTGCCCCGGCGATTCGAGGACGAAGTACTCGATGCGGCCGGCGACTTCGCCGTCCGCGCCGCCGACGACGGCTTCCAGGCGGTCGGCCGCCCGGTCGTCGCGGATCTCGATGTCGCTCATGGGCACGCTCCGGGTGACTCGGCGGATCAGGCCGGTACGGCCTGCGGGCTGCGCTCCTGGTCCGAGCCAGGCACCGGTTCCGACGGGTCGGCGCCCAGGGCCACGATCCGGTTGTCGCGGTCCACGTGCACGACCCGCGGCTCAAGCGCCCGCGCCTCGGCGTCGGTCACCTGAGCGTAGCTGATGATGATCACCAGGTCCCCGGGGTGCACGAGATGGGCCGCGGCCCCGTTGATCCCGACGACCCCGGAACCGCGCTCCCCCTCGATGACGTACGTCTCGAGCCGGGCGCCGTTGGTGATGTCGACGATGTGCACCAGCTCACCGGGCAGCAGGTCGGCGGCGTCGAGCAGCTCGGCGTCGATCGTCACGGATCCCACGTAGTGCAGGTCGGCCTGGGTGACGGTGGCGCGGTGGATCTTGGACTTGAACAGGGTACGCAGCATTCGGGACTCCTGGAAGACGGCTCCCTGCCTGCTTGCTGCAGGTCAAGGGCGGTCTTCACTGTACATCGGCATGCCTGCGCCCGAGGGCTTTCAGAACATCGTGCGCCGGGGCGAGCAGGTTTCACACCTGCGCAGTCCGCGCTTGGGCGTTCGCCGTGTTCCGGGGCTCCTCCACGTTCAGCCCTTCTTCGATCTCCCGCCGGAGGGTCGGGGAGGCAGCGGGCCACGCACAAGGTGCGCCGGCAGCGCCACCCCCGGGCCAGGGCCGGGGGTGGGAGGCTCTGTTCGGATACACCCGCCGCCCGTGCCGGGACTCCGGCTCAGCCGCGGGGCGCGGATGCAGGCGCCAGGTGGGAGTGGAGCGCCCTGCGCGCCGCCGTCTTCGCAGTGTCCACCACACCGCGGTCCTGGAGGAGCCGACCGGATGCCAGTGCGCCGTCGATCAGCAGACCCAGGTGACAGGCGAGCGCTGCCGGGTCCTCGACGCCGGCCTGGTGGCTCAGCTCGGTCAGCCACTCCTGCCGTCGGCGGGTGTGTGCGCTGGTGGCCGCGTGCGCCTGGCTGCCGGGTTCGGCCTCGACCGCGGCGCTGACGAAAGGGCAGCCGAAGAAGCCGTGCCGGTCGAAGGATGAGAGGAGCGCGTCGAACACCCCGGCGATCCGTTCGGCGGGAGAGGGTCCGGCGGCATCGGCCGCGGTCTGGAGCCGGTGCATCCAGGAGTCGTCCGTACGGCGCAGGTAGGCAGCGATCAGCTCGTCCTTGGTACGGAAGTGGGCGTAAAGCGTGGACTTGGCCACGCCCGACTCCGCGATGATCTGGTCCACCCCGACGCCGCGAAGCCCGTGCCGGTGGAAGAGCTCGCCCGCGGTGTCGAGGATCTTCCGCTCCGTGTCGGTCTTCCGTACCCGGGTCGCCATGGAAGACAGACTAGTACGTTTTTGGCTTGCCCCGGTGGGGGTCGGACGGCCGCGGCGTGCGGTCCAGCGAGGTGGGTTCCATGACGGCTGCAGGAACTGGCGCGCACCGCGGCCGATGAAGGCCATGACGTCCGGACGCGATGACCGTCGCGGCCGGGCGAGAGCCAGTGTGATGCCGGGCACGTCCGTCACCGGCACTGCGGCCACCTCGCGCGGCAAGCGGTCGGACACAGCCGGCCCCACGACCGTGACGAGACGGCCGAGCGCCACGCGGTCGAGAATCTCGTCCAGGGCCACCGGCGGACAGCTGTCTCCGGGCAGGGTGCCCGCGCCCCGGGGGGTGAAAGCGGCTGAGCGTCCGGTCGATCCGGGCCAGGGTCCGGGATGCGGCTGTACCCGTGCGCGGGCCGGATCTTCCTGGGGCCGCCCCACACCGACCCGCCGGAGGCCGTACGGCCTGTTCCGGGCCCGCTCGCGCTGCGGACCTCCACGCACGAACGTTCCGGAAGGAGACGGGTCGCTGTCCGCCGTGACCGAGATGTGCGTGATGCCTCGGGTCAGCAGGTGCCGGCTGGTCGCGCCGTCGGGGTCGGCCGGCACAGGGGGACCACGACCGCAGGTCGACCAGGTGCGCAGCCGCCGACGGGCCGCCCACCGGCTCCGTACCCCGCGATGCGCAGGGGTGCGCGGAACCGGGAGCCCGGACGTCCGCTGTGTCGGTCAGGACGTCGGCCGCCCGGCCGGACGCCGGTACACGCCGTGCCAGTAGCCGTAGGCCAGTTCCCGGGCCACCACGGCGTCCTCGCCGCCGTCGCCTCCGACCGCCTGCCGGGTGATGACCGCGCCGCCCCCCTGGACGATCACGCTGGCAGCGAGACGGGGGTCGATGTCGGCCGGCGTGCGCCCGGCCCGCTGCTCCTCTCTCAAAATCGTCACCAGGTTGTCGACGAAGCGGTTCTGGTGGTCCGCCCAGGAGTCGCGGACCACGGGGTCGTACGCGGCCACCTCGTGGATCGCCGACAGCAGAGCCGCGTGCTCGCGGTAGTGCCGGATGATCAGCTCGTAGGTGCGGGCGAGGCCCTCGGCGCCGCCGTCCGGGGCGCTGGGCCTCCAGGCCGCCGCGATCTCGTAGCTCTGTGACCTGAGGGCACCGCTGACCCGCAGCAGTACGTCCACCTTGTCGCGGAAGTACAGGTAGAACGTGGACCGTGAGATCCCCGCCGCCTTCGCGATCTGCTCCACGCTCAGTTCGGTGTAGGTGAGGCCGTCACGCAGGAGTTCCTCGAGGGCGGACACAATCCGTTCCTCGAGCGCGGTCCGCCGGTCGGCCGCGGTGGAGCGTCGTCGCGTGGTGGAAGCCATGCCGCCATCCTACGGAGCCGTCGGGGCGGCTCCGGCCAGGATGGCGGCGCCTTCGGCCTCCGGACGGCCGGCCCTTCACACCATGAGGCTCACCCGCTCGTCGACGTCCAGCAGCGACTTGCCGTACGCCTCCAGGCCGACGCCCGGGACCAGGCCCGCGTGGCGGGCCGCGACATCGGCGTCGCGCCGGACCCGCTGCGGTGGATGGGTGTCGGCGAACGCGGACGAGCCGTGCGTGTTCAGCAGGATTCCGATCGCTTCGACAACCTGTTGGGCCGCATAGCCGGCCTGGGCCCTGACAGGCGTACGCGCCGCGTAGTCCAGGGGGCCCACGGGGGCTGCCCGGTCCACCGCGCCGACCGCCTGACAGGTGTGCAGCCGGGCCGTCTCGAGCTTCGGCGCCGCCTCCGCCACCTGCGTCTGGACCCCGACGGAGTCCGCCTGCCGTGCATGGGTGGTGAAGGACAGCGGCTTGGTGGCGGCCGCCTCCAGAACAGCGTCCAGGGCCGCCCTGCCCATCCCGAGGAGTGGTCCGATCAGGCACAGCAGCAGCATGGGCCCGAACGTGGAGCCGTACAGCGTCTCCTCCGGCCGGGAGCGAACATGCACCCCCTCCGCGGTCGCGGGTACCGACAGCGCACGGTGCTCGGGGACGAAGACATCCCGCGCGATGAGCGTGTTGCCGGCCGTGCCCTTCATACCCGCCATGTGCCAGGTGTCCTCGATCGTGAGGTCGTCCGCGGGGATCAGGACCAGCGCCTGGTCGACGACCGCGCCGTGGTCGTCGTTGAGCAGTGCCCCGACCGCGGCCCAAGTGGCATAGGGTGCGCCGGAGTTGTACGACCAGCGGCCGCTGACCGGCCAGCCGCCCGGCGTCTTCTCCCCCATGCCCGTCGGAGCCGCCACACCCGTCACGCGCGCGTCGGAATCGGCGCCGTGCCGGTCCAGGCGGACGAGCCGTCGGCCGTGCCGAGCGTCTGCGACACCTCGGTCAGGGTGCGCAGATCAGTCTCGAGACCGCCGTAGCGCTTGGGGGTGAGCAGGCGGAAGACACCCGCCTCCTCGAGTGCGTCTGTGACCGGCGCCGGGACCACCCGATCCGTCTCACCGCATCCGGCCTGCTCGCGCGGCGACGGCCGCAGGGCGGCGGCGCGAGCCACGAGTTCGGCTTTGGCCTTCTGCCTCGACCGCGTGTCGGACTCGACGTCGGAGTCGCTGGGCACCGGGTTCTCCTGCGCGGTTGCGGACTCGAGGGGATGACCCGGGGTACCGGGGGTATCAGCGAGAACCCGGCCTCACCGGGACGACTCCGACGCGATCTTCGTCAGCAGTTCCGCGAACCGCCCAGGCATCGACAGGAACGGCGAGTGGCCGCTCGCCATGCGGTGGACCGCTCCGGCCCTGGTGGCGAGTTCCTCCTGGATCCGCGGCGGCAGCGCCTGGTCCTGCTCGCAGACGATGTACGTCGAGGGGATCGTGTGCCACCCGGCAGCGGTCACCGTGTCGGCGAAGGACCTCATGCTCTGCGGTACCAGCCGCGCGGCGGCCGCCTCGGCGTCGGCAGCGGGGGCGTCCGCGTAGAACAGCGGAACCGGCTGATCGGGAACGGCCTGGAAGCCGTCGGGGTCCGACGGCACGGGTGCGCCGTGACGGCCCAGAAGGCTCTCCCCGACCTCGAGCTGGTACGCCGCGAGGTAGACGGTATGTGTGACGTTTTCCGCTTCCGCGACGGCCTGGGTGACCGGTACACCCCCGTAGGAGTGAGCGACGACGACCACCGGGCCGTCGATACGCGCCAGTTCCCGAAGCAGCACTTGCGCGTCGTCCTGGACGCCCGCTTCTCCCCCGGCGCTGGGCAGATCGACGGTGCGGGTTTCCCAGCCGTCGGCGAGAAGCAGGGACGTCAGCCCTTCCCAGCACCACGAGCCGTGCCACGCTCCGTGCACCAGAAGGAGGGTCGGACGGGATGTCTCATCAGCTCTCACGAACAGTCCACTCTCAAGATCGGACGACTTACCGCGCTGAACAGCGCCCGCCCCGAGCCTAAGCAGCTTTGGACACACTGTCCAACAGCAAGTCCGATGGAATATGATCCCGCTAAACGAACAGACAGTTCTGTTCGGTCAGGAGGCCGTGGCATGGTGAAGCAGCCAGGAAGACGAGGCCGGAGAAGAGGGTTCTCGGTGCGGCGGTCGAAGCCGACCTGGACTCGCAGGCCCAAGCCTCACCGTGCAGCACGCCCAGCGGCATCACGCCCGGCCGGCCGAGCTGAGCGGACAAGCCGGCGCCGCCGCCTCAGCCGGGCTCGCCCAGCAGCTCGGACTCCTGATCGACGGCGCACTGGCCTCGGGGTGTCTGCTCCAGGACCGCGCCGTCGTGGCGGAGGCCAAGTCCGCCGCGCGCCTGCTCGTCGCCGCCCACCCCCCGCAACACACCCCAGCACTTCCGCACCGGCAATCCGCACCCACCCAGCGACAGGAAAGAGACACGTCATGCGCGCAGTGGTTCTCCGAGAGTTCAACACACCGCTGGTCCTCAGCGAGATCGACAAGCCCACCGCCGGCCCGGGTCAGGTGCTGGTCAAGGTCAAGGCCAGTGGTGTCAACCCGCTGGACGCCAAGATCCAAGCAGGCAGGGCCCCCCACGCCAGGCGCGTACTGCCGGCCGTCCTCGGCCTGGACCTGGCCGGCGTGGTCGAGCAGGTCGGCGCCGGGGTCGACGGCTTCGCCCCGGGCGACGAGGTCTTCGGCATGACCGGTGGTGTCGGCGACGTGCAGGGCTCACTGGCCGAGTACGCCGCTGTGGACGCGCGTCTGCTCGCCCGCAAGCCGGCCGCGCTCACCCCGCGCGAAGCCGCGGCCCTGCCACTGGTCGCCATCACGGCCTGGGAGGGGCTGGTCGACCGGGCACGGGTCGGCGCGGGACACAAGGTCCTCATCCACGGCGGAGCGGGCGGAATCGGCCACGTCGCCGTGCAGATCGCCCGGGCCCGCGGTGCCGAGGTCTTCGCCACCGCCTCGCCGGCGCGGCTGGAGACCGTCGAGCGCCTGGGGGCCACCCCGATCGACTACACATCCACCCGTGTGGAGGAGTACGTCGCCGAGCACACCGGCGGGGAGGGCTTCGATGTCGTCTTCGACACCGTCGGCGGCTCGGTGCTGGACGACTCCTTCACGGCGGTGCGCACCTACACCGGCCACGTGGTGAGTGCCCTGGGCTGGGGCACCCACAGCATCGCGCCGCTGTCCTTCCGCGGGGCGACCTACTCCGGCGTCTTCACCCTGCTGCCGCTGCTGACCGGGCGCGGACGGGAGCATCACGGGGAGATCATGCGGGAGACGGCCGCCCTCGCCGACTCCGGGGCGCTCGCACCGCTGCTCGACCCCCGGCGGTTCACCCTCGCCGACACAGCCGACGCCCATGCGGCCGTGGAGAACGGCACCGCGCAGGGCAAGATCGTGATCGACGTCGGCTGACACGGTCGCGCTCATCAGAAGACGCCGACCTCGCGGTCGGCGCAGCCGGGCTTCTGACGGCGTGGACCGCGGAGGGCTGAGCGCTGTCGAGGACCGCGCGGGTCGCCGACGCGGCGCCCCGCGGTCCGGCCCCTCTCGGGTCGGTCCGTTCCGTCCGCGACGGCCTCGGACGCTTCTCGCCCCAGGACGGGTGCCGCCCCTCCCACCGTCCGGACGATCAGGTCGGCGGCGTGGACGAGGCTCGGGACGCCGAGGCCGGGCTCGTACCCAGCCGCACTTGCTCTCGCCCGGCCGCGGCAGGCGGTGGCGGTGCATTCCGGACGTCGGCCTCCTCGCGCGCCTCCTGGAGCGCGGCCGTCACCTTGCAGGACGGGCCCGCATTGCAGGACGGGCCCGAAACAGCGGCCTGGCCATGTCATTGCCCAACGCGCCCATGCCTTCGTCATCGGTCGGGCGCGGAACGACAACGTCGCCGAAGGATCTCGCACGCTGCCGGGAGTTCTTCGCCGACGGCAGGTCCCCGGGCCCGGCTCACCCGGCATCGTGCTCAGCTGATCGCCCCGCGCCGCCCGCCCGGACCCCGGAGCCGCGCGGATGACGGATCCCGGGATTGGGCCAGCCGTCTCAGTGAGCGGTGGAGGCGCTCAGGTACCGTTCGGCGGGCCGGGAGCTGGAGAGGTTGCCGCTCAGCGTCTGTCGCGCGGACTGACAGTCGTCCCACGGCGCCACGTCGGGCAGTGCCGGGATGGTCACCGACTCACCGGCGTCCAGCCCGGCCAGCGCGGCATCGACCATGTCGTCGGCGGCCCCCTGTACCGAACGGCCGGTCTCGCGTGTGATCCGCTCGGCGACGGCGTCCAGCCTGTTCCGGTGGCGCGCCACGAGGATCAGGCCGTGTCCGCGCCGGGCCATCCGGTCGGCGTACAGCGCACCGATGCCGACGACGCCCCGGTGATCAGCGCGGTTCCCCGAGGTGTGTTCATGAGGTCGTCGCTCTTTCGAGTCGGAGGTCGCTGATGTCGATCGACACCAGCAGGTCGCTGTAGACCGGTGAGCCGTTCGCGTCCCGCCTGTAGGCCCGACGGACGGTCGGGAACCGGAGTCCGTCCGCCTCGACGACGTCGTGCACGTACTGCGCGGCGGCGAATCCGCCGGCCACGTCCACGTGGTAGTCGTGCCGGCGCAGCAGGTTGTCCTGGCCGAAGTAGAAGTCCTGAACGTCGCTGTGTCCGGCGATGTGCGCCGGGAAGGTGGCGCGCAGGCCGCGCCAGCGCTCACCGTTCTCCCACCAGGGTTCGATCTCCGAGACCTCGAAGCCGGGCATGGCGAGCAGGAACGGAGTGGTCAGGTAGGTCCACAGCGCGTACCCGTTGAAGTAGGCGCGGTGCAGGGGATCCCACGGCGTGTGCATCCCGTGGCCGTCGAACGACGTCCGCGGGGCGGTGCGCTCCGCCACGGTCCGACCGTCCAGCTTCTCGATGGCGACGCGGTCCGGGGTGAAGTCGGTGCGCTGGTCCGGCGCGCCGAACGGCTGGACGGAAGCATGCTGCACGTGTGCCCGAACGGTCATCTGCCGGGGATGCGGGTCCTGTACCAAGCCCTTCATCCCCCACAGCACGCCACCCGTGACGATCGTCGCCCGCACCGTGTGCACCTCGCGCCAGCGTCCCATACCTCCGTGTGCCGAGAGCACCTCGCGCAGCAGCGGGCTTGCTTGCGGATCCTGCGGTTGTACCGCCATGGCATGTCTCCGTTCGTTCGTCGGGTGGGGTGAGGTCGGCCAGAGCGGCGGCTCAGCGGTCCCACCCTCTGCGGCGACATAACCGTAAGCCTTTCATTTATGTCACGCAAGAAAGGGCACAACGCAACCGACTAGACTTTGCCTATGTCCTACGCAGCCACTGAACGGTTTGGCGTGGAGCCCGCTCCCAACGGGCTCGCCCTGGTGCAGGACCTGCTCAACACCATCGGTGTGGGCGGCCCTGGCTATCCGGACCTGCTGGCGAAGGTGGACCGTGCGCAGGACTGGCTGGACACCGCCCTGGAGCAGTGGTCACGGACGACCGGAGGCAGTCCGCCGCACGACATCGCAGTCACGGAGCGGGACCTGCCCCGACTGCGGGCACTACGCGACCGGCTGCGCGGAATCCTGGAGCACCCGAGCCCGTCGGGCCCGGCTCCGGAACCGACCGGCTCACTGCGGCTCAGCCTGTCCTCCGACGGCCGGATCGAGGCGCATCCGGAAGGGCGGGGCGTCGGATGGGTCACCTCGGCCCTGTTGAGTGAGATGTACGACGCGCAGCGCAACGACACCTGGCGGCGGCTGAAGACCTGCCGTTACGAGAAGTGCGCCGTGGCCTTCTTCGACCGCTCACGGAACAACAGCGGGGTCTGGCACGACGTACGCGTGTGCGGCAACACGGTCAACCTGCGCGCCTCCAGGGCCCGTCGCAGGCAGCAGTCCTGATCACCGGGCAGCGCCGCAACTCGAACCGGCGGGCTGATGCCGTGCCGCATGCCTGCCCTCCGACGATGGAGCCGGCTGACCGGGCCGCACGTGCCGGCACGGGGTCAGTCCGCCTCCAGCAGCAGCGAATCGAGGCTCTCCCAGTCCAGCAACTCGCTCTCGCAGCCGCCCGGAACGAGTTCGTAGGTGGAGTCCAGCCACTGCCGTATCTCGGTCAGGTCCGCCTCGAACGTGGCCTGCCCCTCGGGCCGGTCGAGGCTGAGGCAGAGACGTCGGCCGGCTCCACGCCGCTCATGCTCGGGCCAGACCCGGAAGTCGCCCTCACCGCTGGGCTCCCGGGTACCCACGTCGAGCAGGTCACGGCCCACCACCCAGGTCACAGGAGATCCCCACCAGCGGCACCATGTCCATGCTCACCACGAGCGGATCATTCACGCTGTACCGGAGCCGAGGGGTGAACAGGCGGTACAGGGTAGTTCGGAGCAAGCTTCGGCTCGGACATCTCCTCGGCGCGGACCATGCCTTCGGCCGATCACCCCGATCGGGCGCGGACCGGTGCCACAACGCCCCTACGCAGCGGACGCCGGGCCGGTCCGGGGACCTCGGGCCGGCAGTCCGCCGCCCGCGCCGACCTGCCTCCACCCGAGAACGCCGCCGGCAGCGACGCCGTTGCCACCCCTTGACATCAGCGTCCCGCTCGCCGGGCCGTGCACGTACAGCACCGCGGGCAGGCGGCCGGTCTCGGGGGACGCACGATACACACCGCGACGGTGCCCATCGGCCCGCCGGAGACCGCGACCCAGTGCTCGGTCACCTCGGGTCCGCCGAACCGTGCGGTCTGCATCTCCTCCACCGCCCTGCGCCCCTCCGCCGGCGGCAGGTCGGGCAGGAACGGCGGAGCGGCGGTGGCTTCGGCGAACTCGCGCGCGGCCGGCTCGAGAACGGGTTCCGCCGGTTTGGGGACCTCATGGGACATCGCCCTCCTCGCCAAGTAGCGGCCTCGCTCGGCGACCTGCCGGTTCCCATGAAGGCCCCGGCACGAGGCAGGTCCGCGCGGCTCCTCCAGGAGCGGTGTCCACCGCTCCGAGAAGGGCCCCGGTCAGGACCTCCTCGGTGGTCCGTGGTCGCGAACGCGTCGAGATTCTCGTGGGGCGCGACGGCCACCACGTCGCCGACGGGCGCGAGGGCGGGGTGGAACTCCGCGATCCAACTGCCGGCTTCGAACATCCTGTTGTCGAACGTCATCCGGTGGATACCGGCCGGGTGCCTCCAGTTCGCGTATTCCCCGTCCGAGAAGGACATCGGCGAGAAGAACGCCGGGAAACCCTTCTCCCGGAACCCGCCGAGAAGCCGCTTGAGATTCTCGAACGCGCACCCGCCGACGCCCTGACGAGGAGACCGGCAGGACACCGAGCGTCCGGCCACGGCCACCCGCCTCGGCCTCGCCGACACCATCTTCCGCCGCGACTCCCCCGACGTCTGTACAGACCTGACCACCGCCGCGAAAACCCCGGTCGGCACGAACGGCACCGACGCCTGAACCGAGCGACCGCAGGCAGCGCGCGGCTGCGAGGCGACAAACGCGACCTTGCTGCGTCTGAGGCTGCCTTGGCTGCCCTTCAGGGCCTGAGCTTCGACAACGACCGCCTCCTCGCCGCCCTCCACGAGGTACGAGCCGTCACGCTCCTGCTCCTGCACACCCACGCTGACCGGCTGACCCACGACGCGTGTCAGCTGTCCACGGTGATACGAACGGTGTCTGCGGATGTGCCGGTGGAGCCGTCCAGGGAGGCGAGCAGACGCAGGCGGTCCTCGGAGTCGCTGCCGGGGCGGGCGTGGTAGGTGACGAGGGTCTGTCCTCGGGTGCCGGGGATCAGCAGTTTCTCGTAGTGCAGTTCCAGGGCACCGACCTGGGGGTGTTGCAGTCGGCTGGTGCCGGTGGCCTTGTGCTTGACGTCCTGGCGTGCCCAGAGTTTCCGGAAGCGGTCGCTGCGGACGGAGAGCTCGCCCACGATCTCGACGAGACGCGGATCGTCGATGTCCGGTCCGGCGACGGACCGCAGGTAGGGCACGATGCGAGCGGTCATCTCCTCCCAGTCGGCGTGCAGGGCGCGCAGTTCCGGTTCCAGGAAGGCGGCGAGGATGCTGTTGTGGCCGGGTGCGTTGAAGGGGGAGAGAGCGACGGCCAAGGGGTTGGCGGCAAGCACGTCCATGTAGGTGCCGTGGACGTACGCCGGGGTCAGCGGCCAGGTGCTGATCAGGGTGCGGATGCCGTCGCCGGCCTTCTCGGGGCGGCGGGAGCGCCGGCGACGGGTGCGGAGGTCAGCGGCGAGTCGGAGGAGGTAGGCGGTGGCTTCCTCGTCCAGTTGCAGTGCGCCCGCGATGCTGACCAGGACCTGTTCGGAAGGGTGCCGGTCCCGGCCCTGCTCCAGGCGCACGTAGTAGTCGGAGCTGACGCCGGCGAGGAAGGCGACCTCTTCCCGGCGCAGGCCCGCCACGCGCCGTTTGCCGGTGTCGGGGATCCCCGCCGAGGCGGGCTGGACGAGTTCCCTGCGGGCGCGCAGATACGTGGCCAGGGGGCCGGGGGCACCAGTGGCTGTCATGCGTTCCAGGGTAGGCAGGTGCTGCCCCGACCGGGTGGCCCTGCCAGTCCCAGTCTCAGCCGGTCCTGGGCGGCCTGCCACAGCTGCCGCACAGTGGCAGGGCACGGCCGAGATCGACGGAACCGGTCGATGGGCGGTGTCTGCGTCGGATGCGACGGACCAGGTCCAGCCGTGCTTCCGCAGCCGCCTCCCGATCGAGGAGCACTCATGCCTGAGCTTTTCCGTGGCCCATTCGACCGCCACTCGACCGCTTCGCAGGTGATCGACGGTGTCGACCTGTCCGGCAAGCGTGCCGTGATCACCGGCGCCACCTCCGGCATCGGAGTGGAGACCGCCCGTGCGCTGGCGTCCGCCGGCGCCGAGGTCACACTCGCGGTCCGGCGGCCCGATGCCGGCGAGGAGGTCGCGGCCCATGTGCGGGCCACAACGGGCAACGACACGATCCACGTCGCCCGGCTGGACGTGGCGGACCTGGACTCGGTGAACACGTTCACCGCCGGCTGGGCCGGCCCCCTGCACATCCTGGTCAACAACGCCGGGATCATGATGCTGCCCGAGCTGGAGCGGGGCAGCGGCGGCCACGAGCAGCAGTTCGCCACCAACTACCTGGGCCACTTCGCCCTGGCCCTGGGGCTGTACCGGGCACTCGCCGAAGCGGACGGCGCACGCATGGTGACCGTGTCCTCCAGCGGCCACCTGTTCTCCCCGGTCGTCTTCGACGACCTCGACTATCGTTTCCGCCCCTACGACGCACTCGGCGCCTACGGCCAGTCCAAGACCGCCGAGGTGCTCCTGGCCGTCGAGGCGGACAGGCGCTGGTCGAGCGAGGGCATCCGGGCGAACGCGTTGCACCCCGGGGCGATCGCCACCAACCTGCAGCGGCACACCGGCGGGCTGAAAACCCCCGAGCCCTACCGCAAGACCGTCGAGCAGGGCGCGGCCACCTCCGTCTTCCTCGCCGCCTCCCCGCTGGTCGAGGGCCTCGGCGGCCGCTACTTCGAAGACGTCAACGAAGCCCCGCAGGTGACCGCACGGCCCACGGAACTGGGTGTGCCGGGAGTGGCCGCCTACGCACTCGATGCCGCGAACGCCGAACGCCTGTGGGACCTCGGCACCACCATCCTGCGCCGGCCCTGAGCCCCTGTCCGGTCGCAAGAGGGCGCACCCCGAGGAGCAGCGGCAGAGTCGGCGTCACCGGGATCGGCGACGCCCAGCGGGCACTCCCGCGGTGGTCGTGCCCGACCTTCGGGCTGTCCTCGCCGCTGCCGTGGCCGGGGCGGGAGTGACCGTCCTGCCGACGTATCTGTGCGCGGCCGAGCTCGCCTGCGGGCACCTCGTCAGACTGCTGGACGTGGAGGTGCCGCCTCTCAACACCCTCTTCCTGGCGGTGCGCCCGGGAACCGAGGAGAACTCGGGCGTAGGGGTGGTCCGCAGCCGCCTGCTCATGCAGGCCCGCCTGTGGTGACCGTCTGGCGGGAACGGGTGGCTCACCGGCGTGCCCGTCGCCGGGTCGCCGGCCGGCCATGGGCCCAGTGATGCCGTACCGGTGTCGGCCCGCCGGGATGCGGTGGCGCTGCCTCCCGTGCGACGCACGTGCCGCCGGATCACGGCGGGTGCGTGCCGGGCTGCGGGGAACGGCGGTCAGCCGTCGGATGGAGAGGCGACGACCAGCCCGGCCGCGGCGAGCGCGGCACGGTCCCAGGCGGGCGCTGTCCAGGAGCGGCCGGCACTCAGGGTGGCTCCGCCGAGGAGGGCCCGAGGCCGACACAGAAGGCGGCGGCCGACAAAGGCCTGCGTCGGGTGGCCGTTGCGGGGGTGATGAGGGCGGCAGAGGTGGGTCGTCGTCATCGTGCCCCGGGGTGTGGGCCCACGGTGCGGCGGCAGCGGGCCGGGGCGGGTGGCCCTCACCGGCGGGGGTTGAGGGCCACCCGGGCCGTGTCCCGGCCGGGTCGGTGGCGCGGGACACGGCCCGGCGGATCAGTCCTGCGGGAAGTCAGCACCCCGGGAGACCTGCTCCCAGGCGGCGAACTCCTCGCGCATGGCGTCCAGTCCGGCGAGCGCCGTGTCGTAGGCGGCCGAACCCAGCAGCAGGCGGTGCGGCGGGGTGGCGGCCTCGACCGCGGTGATGATCGCCTGAGCGGCACGGGCCGGGTCGCCGGGCTCCTGGCCGTTGCCCGACCGGAAGGCGGCCCGCTGGGCGCCCGCCGTGGGGGCGTAGTCGGCGATCTCCTCGGTCTGCGAGGTCTCCTGGGCGGATCGGCCGGCCCAGTCGGTGCGGAACATGCCCGGCTCGATGAGCATGGCCCGGATGCCCAGCGGCTCGGTCTCCTGCCACAGGGATTCGGTCAGGCCCTCCACCGCGAACTTCGTCGCGTTGTAGTGCCCGACGGCGGGGAAGGCACGCAGGCCACCGATGGAGGAGAAGTTGACGATCATGCCGGTGCGGCGCCGGCGCATGCCGGGCAGCACGGCGCGGGTGACGTCCCACAGGCCGAAGACGTTGATCTCGTACATGCGGCGTACTTCGGCCTCGTTGCTCTCCTCGACGGCGGCGAAGTAACCGATGCCCGCGTTGTTGACGAGCACGTCAATGCCGCCGAACGTGTCCTCGGCGGCCTTCACGGCGGATCGAACCTGGGCCGGGTCGGTGACGTCCAGGGCCACGGCGAGTGCGCGGTCGTCGTGTCCGGCCACGATGTCGCTGATCTGCTCGGGGTTGCGGGCGGTGACCACGGCCCGGTCGCCGCGGTCGAGGACGGCGCGGGCCAGGTAGCGGCCGAAGCCGGTGGAGCAGCCGGTGATGAACCAGGTCTTCATGGGCAGTTGCAGCCTTTTCTGCGTGGTGGCACACGAGCGCCCACGCAGAGCGGGAGCGTCGCGGTGCCACGGAGGGAAGGTGTTCGGTAGCCGGGCCGGAAGGTTCTCCGGCCCGGTGCGGTCCGCCGGGCGGCCGCTGCATCCAGCACACCAGTCCCGCCGGGGGGCGCGGGTGCCGATGCGGTGCCCTGTCCAGCCCGGGACGCCGCTTCCTGGGTCCGCCAGACCCCCCTTGCGTCTGCTGCCCGGTCCGCCGGGCGGTGCATCCTTGACGCATGGCCGCCCGCAACACCGACCTCGCAGACTTCCTGCGCACCCGCCGCGCCGCGATCGACCCCGCCTCCGCCGGGATACCCCAACGCGGCGCCTACCGCCGGGTGCCCGGACTGCGCCGTGAGGAGGTGGCCCTGCTGGCCGGAGTGAGCACCGACTACTACACCCGGCTGGAACAGGGCCGACAGGTCAGCCCCTCCGACGCGGTGCTGGAGGCCGTCGCCTCCGCCCTCCGCCTGGACCAGGCGGAACGCGCCCACCTCTTCCACCTCGCCCGGCCCAGGACAGGCCAGGGGCGCCGTACCCCGCCCACCGTCCAGCGAGTGCGCCCGGCCGTGCAGCGCATGCTCGACTCCCTGACCGACCAGGCCGCCTTCGTCCTGGGCCGCCGCACCGACGTGCTGGCCACGAACCACCTGGCGCGTGCCCTGCTGGCGGACTTCGACGCGATGCCGCACCGCGAACGCAACCTCACGCGCTGGGCGATCCTCGAGCCGGCGGCCCGCGCGCTGTACACCGACTGGAACACGGTGGCCGCCGAGATCACGGGCATGCTGCGGCTGGACGCGGGCCGCCGTCCCGACGACCCTCGCACGGCCGAGTTGGTCGGTGAACTCGCCATGAAGAGCGAGCACTTCCGCCGCTGGTGGGCCGACCACCGCGTCGTGGAGCGCACCTGGGGGTCCAAGCGCTTCAACCATCCTCTGGTGGGCGAGCTGAGCATCGACTACGAGGCCCTGACCCTTCCCGGTGAGCCGGATCAGACCCTCTTCCTCTATCTGCCCGCCGACGACGCCGTCTCCGGCGACGCCTGGCGGCTGCTGGCCAGTTGGCACGCCGAGAACCGGACGCGGACGGCCACCGGGAGGCAGACCGCAGGCTGAGCGGGTCGACCGCGGTGCGGCGCGAGCTCCCGGGGCCCACAGGCCACCAGGCGACAGCCCGTTGGGCGGTGCTCGGTCCCACGAAAGGCCGACGCTCCCGCGAGCCGACCGCGGCGGTTCCTGATGCCTCCCGACCGCACAGCACCGGCCGGAGGGCGTCACACGATGGGGCCCGGGGAAGACCGGGGCTCTCGGCACCGTCGTGGGCGTGGCGGGAGTCCGCTGTGGGCCGGGGATCGGAAGCGGTGTCAGGGACAGCGGTGCCGTCGGCTGCAGGGGTGCCGTCGGCTCAGGGAGCGACCAGTCACCGCTCCGGCGCCGAGCAGGACCTCGACGGCGCGTCGGGCGCAGTCCGGCGCAGTCCGGCGCAGTCCGGCGCAGTCCGGCGCAGTCGGGCGCAGTCGGGCGCAGTCGGGCGGCAGCGTACGCGCGGCGATACGGTGCCCTGCGTGGACCGGGGCGCGGGGGACGCGGCGGACACCGCGGGTGCGGCCGGAGTCCTCCCCCACACCGCCGGGCCGGCGGGACCAGCGACTCGTCCTGGTCGATCACCTGCTCGGCCTCGTCCGGGGACGACCGATCTCCCGGGCGAGAAGCACACTGCCGCCGGCGTGAGTCGCACAGTTGCTGCCCGGGGTCCTGGAACGGGCTCGTGGCGAAGGGGGCCGAGTGCGTGGCGACAGGGACGCGGAGACTGCGGTCTGCGCGCTGCCGAGTCGCAGCGCGGAGGGCGCCCTTGCCGGTGCCGAGGACCCGGTCGCCCCGGTGCCGACCGGCCTGTGCCCGGTCGAGAGCTGCGTCCGTGCGGACGGCCGGCTGTGACTCGGCTCTGACCGCTCACCGGTCATCGGAAACGCAGAGGCCGAGCACGGCCCGCACGGTGGCGCGGGCCGAGTCGGGGGTGTGGGCCCGCCCGGCGAGGTGGTCGGCGGAGACGGCGCCGAGCAGCGCGGACACCAGAGGCTCGGGGTCGGTGCAGGCGGGCAACGCGCCGCGGTCGCGGGCCCGCTCCAGGGTGGCGCGCAGGGCGGCGCGGCGCGGGAGTACGGCGTGCTCGCGGAAGTGCCGTAGCAGTGCGGGGGTGTGGGGTTCTTCGGCGAGGCAGGTGCCGATCAGGGCCATGCCGTGGTTGCTGTGCAACGCGTGGGCGAAGTCGTCCAGGTGAATGGCGAGTTCGGTGTGCAGATCGGCGGCCGGGGGTGGCGTGGCGCAGGTGCGCAGGCCCCCGAGGGCGGCTGCGGCCAGTGCGGCCTTGGTGCGGTAGCGCAGGTGGATGGTGGCCTTGCTGACACCTGCCGCTCGCGCCACGGCGTCCAGGGTCATCCGGGCAAAGCCCTGCTGGGCCAGGAGCGCCAGCGTGGCGTCGAGGATGGCGGCCTGCTTTCCGGGGCAGCGGGGGCGGCCCGCGGTGGCGCGGCAGCGGTCGTTGTCCGTGGAGCGCATGGACGCCACTTTACAATACCGAACGGGTCGGTTTAGTTTTTTGGCAGTCGTCCGGCGAAACCCGCCCGGCACGCACACCGCACGTCCCGAAAGGAACCCTCATGCGTTACGCCGTCCTCGGCACCGGCACGGTCGGCCGGACCGTCGCCGCCAAGCTCGCCTCCCTCGGCCACGAGGTCACCGTCGGCACCCGCGACCCGCAGGCCACCCTGGCCCGGACCGAGCCCGACGGCTACGGCAACCCGCCATTCGCCCAGTGGCAGCCGGAGCACCCGGAGGTGCGTCTGGCCACCTTCAACGAGGCCGCCGCCTCGGCCGACATCATCGTGAACGCCACCAACGGAGCCGCCGCCCTGGCCGCCCTGGAGGCCGCGGGAGCTGACAACCTGGCCGGCAAGGTGCTGCTCGACATCGCCAACCCGCTGGACTTCTCCCAGGGCATGCCGCCGTCGCTGAACCCGGTCAACACCGACAGCCTCGGCGAGCAGATCCAGCGCGCCTTCCCCCAGGCCAAGGTCGTCAAGACCCTCAACACCATGAACACCCTGGTCATGGTCGACCCGGCCCGGGTCCCCGGCGAGCACCACACCTTCGTCTCCGGCGACGACGCCGACGCGAAGAAGGCCGCCACCGACGTGCTGGTCTCCTTCGGATGGCCGGCCGAGAGCATCATCGACCTCGGCGACATCACCACCGCCCGCGGCACCGAGATGCTGCTGCCCATCTGGCTGCGCCTGTGGGGCGCGCTCGGCCACGCCGACTTCAACTTCCACATCGCCGGCGCCCGCACCGGGGCCTGACGTCAGGCCCCGGCCGGGCCGCGGCGGCGGCCCGGCCGGCCGAACCGAAGAGGACCGACCCGTTGAACGGCAAGCTCCTGCACAGCGTCGCCTTCACCCAGCTGCCGGCCGACCCGCGGCCGCGGCTCGACGCGGTCGAGCGATTCGGCTTCGGCCCAGGTCCTGGCCCGGCGCGCGGACCCATGGCCTTCGGCCTGGTCGCCGTTTTCGACGACGAACCTGCCTTCCACGCCTACGTCACCCGCCCGGCGCGTGCCGAGGTCGCGGCCCTGACCGGGTCGGTGTCCCGCGACCTGGCCGACGGCGTCCGGATCGCACGGTGACGGCCCCAGCCGCCCATCCCTTCTCACCCACCCGAGGACGCACCATGAAGACCGGCATCCATCTGGTCTCCTACGACGTGCCCGGCGGCACCGGCGCGATCGCGCCGGTCCTCGCCGAGACGGCCGGCCTGGTCGAGGAGGCGGAGATCTCCTCCCTGACGCTGATGGACCACTACCTGCAGGTCGCCGGCATGGGCCTGGGCGAAACGGACGCCCCCATGCTCGAGGGCTACACGGCACTCGCCTTCCTGGCCGCACACACCCGCGCCGTACGGCTGCATCTGCTGGTCACCGGGGTCACCTACCGGCACCCCGGCCTGCTCGCGAAGATCGTCTCCACCCTGGACGTGCTGTCCGGCGGCCGGGCCGCGCTCGGCCTCGGCGCGGCATGGTACGAACGCGAGCACCGGGCCCTCGGCGTGCCCTACCCGCCACTGGCCGAGAGGTTCGAGCGGCTGGAGGAGACCCTGCAGATCGTCCGCCAGATGTGGAGCCGGGAGACCGGCCCCTACCAGGGCGCCCACTACCGGCTCGCAGGAACGATCAACTCGCCCCAGCCCCTGACCCGGCCCCACCCACCGATCATGATCGGCGGCGGAGGGGAGCAGAAGACCCTGCGCCTGGTCGCCAAGTACGCCGACGCCTGGAACCTGCCCGTCCAGCCGGGCACCGGCCCGGACGCCTTCCGGACCAAGCTCGACGTGCTGCGCGGACACTGCGACCGCGAAGGCCGCGACTTCGACACGATCACCAAGTCGGTGATGTACGTCGGGACCCCGCCGTCGGACCCAGCGACCACCGACGCCTTCATCGAGGAGATGACCGCCCACGCCGCACTCGGCGTCGAGGAAGTCCACCTGATGCCCTGCGGCCCCGACCCCCGACCCGTGATCGCCTACCTCGGCGAACACGTCGTCCCGCACCTCGCCCGACTCTGAACCACCCCACCCACCACCCGGACGTCTGGGAACCCCTGCCCGATGACCACCAACCGCACCCTCGTCCTGCTCGCCCACCCCGACCTCGCCCGGTCCCGCGTCAACGCCACCCTGGTCGAGGCCGTACGCGACCTCGAGCACGTCACCGTCCACGACCTCGCCGCCGTCTACCCCGGCGGCCGCATCGACATCGCCCGCGAGCAGCGGCTGCTGCTCGAACACGGGACGATCGTCTGGCAGTTCCCCTGGTACTGGTACTCCATGCCCGGGGTGCTGAAGACCTGGATAGACGAAGTCCTCACGTACGGCTTCGCCTACGGCACCGGCGGCACCGTCCTGCACGGCAAGACCCTGCAGCTGGTCACCTCCACGGGAGGCCCGGAGACCTCGTACACCGCCGACGGCCACAACCGGTTCACGATGGGCGAGTTGCTCGCGCCGATCCGGGCGACCGCCCAGCTGACCGGCATGCGTCTGGCGGAGCCGCTGGTGCTGTTCGGCGCCCGTACAGCGTCCGAGGAGGACCTGGCCCTGCACGCCAAGCGGTACCGCCGGCTCCTGGAAGGCTGACGGGAACGCTTCGCGATGACGACAGGCCCTGCCGCGGCACCACCCGGACCGACTGCACGGAAGCAGGACCGAAGGGATCTTCACCGGAGCGCCACGGCCAGGAAGGCCCGCTGCGGGCCCCGCGACGACCGCGGGGCATATCCCGGACCGAACCACTCGGTGCGTGTACCCCGTATCCTGCGGCAATGGGCGAGACAACCATGAACAAGGGCGCGGGACGGCCGCGGTCCGCCGAGAAGGACGCGGCGATCCTCCGCGCGGCCCTGGAGCTGCTGGCGTCCCACGGTTACACCCGTATGAGTCTGAGCCAGGTGGCCGCGTCCGCGCAGGTCAGCAAGTCCACCATCCACCTGCGCTGGAAGACCAAGGCGGATCTGCTGACGGCGGCCCTCGCCGCCGTGCGCATGGTGGACGCCCCGCCCTCGACCGGCACGACACGAGAGGACCTGGTGGCGATCCTCGATGACTTCGCGGCGACGGTGCGGCGCGTGCGCGGCATGGCCCTGATCGGCACCTGCCTGGCGGAGGAGGCCCACACCCCCGATCTGCTCGCCCTGCTGCGCGAACGCACCGTGCTGCCTCGCCGGGCCCTGCTGCGCGAGGTGCTGGAGCGAGCGCGGCTTCGGGGAGAGATCGCCCAGGACGCCGATCTGGAGACGGCCGTCTCCGCGCTGCTCGGACCCTTCTACGCCGACTACATGGCCGGCCGCGGCGGCCGTCAGGAGTGGGCCGAACAGGCCGTTGACCTCGTGCTGGCCGGGCTGCGCACCCCCGACGCGTGACCCCGGACGGGTGACCCCGGCCGAGCGGCGCGACCGGGAGAAGCGGTTCACGATCGCGACTGGACCGGCGCACGGTCCTGGTGGCCGGGTGTCCAGAAGGCTGGGCCGAGAAAGTCTGGTGCCGTCGGTCCTGGAGGTACTCGGCCCCGACGCCGCCCGCCTGGCCGTCACCGACGACGTCGAGCGCTTGACCTGCCGTCCGTCACTCACCTTCCGTCAGTGGGTCGAGGAGAACACCGGTCGCTTCTGACCGTCCGGGTCCGGGCACGGCGTTCGAGCATCGCTCCTTTTCGATCGCTGACGTGCCACGCCTCGGTCCTGCGCTGAACGCTCGGGGTACGGTGCGCCGCGCACCGGCCGGCCTGTGCGCGGCGCACCCGCCGTGAGCCCCCCGCCAGCACGCTGCCGGTCCCAGGCCGGGGCCGGCAGCGTGGAGTCGTCGCGCAGGCCGGGACGGGCCGGTGAGCAGCCCCGCAGTCCGCCTGACGGGCAGTCAGGTGGCGAGTCGTCCATTGCTCCGGCACGCGCGGCTCCTCCAGGCGGAGGTGGCCGGCCCCGCCGTGGAGGGTAGAGGCCGGTGACGCCGGCGGATTTCCGTCCGGCGGGTGGCGCCGGTCGTCACAGGCGGCGAGCGGGTCGTCGGGCTCTTCCACATCCGGTACCACGCGGGACGGCCGGCCGCCGGCCGGGCTGTTTCAGCCGACCGGCCGCGGACGGCCGTCGCCCGTCAAGGCGGCGACCAGGTCCGTCACCTCCGGCCGGTGGTCGTCAGCCCGCCAGGCGATGGCCAGTTCGGCCTCGGGCAGCCCTCGTACCGGCCGATAGACGAGGTCAGGGCGCTGGTACAAGCCGACGTTGCCTTCCGCGATCAGCGCCACGCCCTGCCCGGAGACCACTGCCTCGAAGACCTCGTCAGGTGAGGCGGCCTCCGCGCCGACCCGAGGTTCCCGGCCGCCTCGGGCCGTGGTCGCCAGCCAGAAGTCCCGCAGCGGGCCCGCGCTTCGGGGCAGTGCGATGACGGGCTCGTCGGCGAGCTCGGCGAAGTCGACCTCCGGCCGGTCTGCGAGCCGGTGCCCCACGGGCAGCGAGACCCACAGCCGTTCCCGGGCCAGGGTGCGGGTCACGAGGTTCTCGCCGGGCAGCGGCAGCCAGACGAAGGCCAGGTCGGAGCTGCCATCGGCCAGGCCCGCGGTCGGATCCTCCCAGGCCACCAGTCGCAGAACGATCTGCCAGCCGCGCTCGCGAAAGCCGCTGAGCACATCGCGCTGCAGATCCCGGCCGACCGCGGTCTGCATGCCCACGGTAAGTGCGACGGCAGGCCCGGCCGCCCGCGCCACCCTGAGCGCGTCCTGCCAGGCTCCCAGCAACGTACGCGCCCGAGCCAGCAACGCCTCCCCCTGCGCGGTGAGCGTCAGCCGGCCGGGGTTCCGGTCGAACAGACGGAAGCCCAGCTGCCGCTCGAGCACCCGGATCTGCTTCGACAGCGCAGGCTGGGAGACATAGAGCCGCTCGGCGGCGCGGGTGAAGTGCAGCTCCTCGGCCACGGCCACGAAATACCGGAGGTCGCGCAGATGGACGTCCATATCCAAAGGTTATGGCAAGAGGTCTTGGACTCGGTGACCGACCGTACCGGAGGGTGGAGGCACCGGCCGGAACCCCGGCTGGTGCCTCGATCCCACTGGAGAAAGCCCCCATGGCCACTCTGCCCACCCGCCGCCTGGCGACCCTGGAGACTTCCGCGATCGGATTCGGCGCGATGGTGCTGTCGCCCGGCATGTACGGGGAGATCGACGACCGCCGCGCGGTCGCCGCCCTGCGCGCCGCTCTGGACGAGGGCGCCACCCTGATCGACACCGCGGACGGCTACGGTCCCGACGGGCACAACGAGTGCGTCGTCGGCCAGGCGGTGCGCGGCCGGCGCGAGGAGGTGGTGATCGCCACGAAGTTCGGCTTCCGCATCCCCGAGGGCGCCCAGGCGCACCGCTTCCCGGTCTCCTACGCCTTCGGTGAGCTGGCCGTCAACGCCGAGCCCAAGTACGTGCGCGGCTACGCCGAACAGTCGCTGCGCAACCTCGGCACGGACGTCATCGACCTGTACTACCCGCACTTCCCCGACCCGCAGGTACCGCTGGAGGAGACCGTCGGCGCCGTCGCCGAACTGATCGCCGACGGCCTGGTGCGCCATCTCGGCCTGTCCAACGTCACCGCCGAGCAGCTGCGCCGGGCCCACGCGGCCCACCCGGTCGCCGCCGTCCAGGTCCAGTGGTCGATGTGGCAGCCCATCGACCCCGAACTGCACGCGGCCGCCCGCGAACTCGGCGTCGGCCTGGTCGCCTGGAGCCCGCTCGGCGGAGGCTTCCTCACCGGAACCGTCCAAGAGGTCGCCGAGGGCGACTTCCGCCGCAACCTGCCCCGCTTCGAGCCGGCCAACCTGAAGACCAACTACGACCGCTACGCCCCGCTGCGCGGCATCGCCACCGACCTCGGACTCACCCCGGCCCAGCTGGCCCTGGCCTGGCTGCTCCACCAGGACGAACACGTGGTCCCCATCCCGGGCAGCCGCACCCCCGCCCACATCGCGGAGAACCTCGCCGCCGCGCGGGTTCGGCTGCACCCCGACACCCTGGCCCGGATCGACCAGGCGCTCAGCCGGTTCACTCCCGAGGGCACGGGCACGCTGCTCGGCGACTGAGGGCACTCCGCACCACCTGCCGGGAGCCGTACGAGCGCGGGGCCGTCCGACCCCGCGCGGGCAACTCCCCTGGATCAGCCCCACCGCGATCGGATACGGCCAGGTCACGCCCACACAGCGGGGTGACGTCGACGTCCGGCTCGGGGCCGGCCCGCCCGGTGCCCGGGCCACTCGCTCTTCCGGGCCGCCACAGGCGAGCGCCCCGGAAGGGGACGGGGCACAGTCCGCCGTCACCGCGATCTATGATGCCTCGGGTCAGCCGGTGCGGACAGGTCGCGCCGTCGTGGTCGCCCTCCGCAGAGGGACCACGGCCGAAGGTCGACCAGGTGCACATGCCGCCGCCGGGCCGACCTTCGGCTCCGTCCCCCGCGATCCGCGGGGGGTTCGCGGAACCGGGAGCCCGGACGTCCGCTGCCTCCTCGCCCCGACGGGCGGCCGTACGTTGGGATGAGGTGGTCACCGTGCTCAAGACGGATGTCCGGCTGGAGTGGTTCGTGTCGTTCCTCGCGGTGGTCGACACAGGCAGCTTCGCCGCCGCGGCCGAGGCGACGCACCGCTCGCAGCCGCGGGTGAGCATGCATGTCGCGGCGCTGGAGCGGGAAGCCGGCGTCGCACTGTTCGACCGGCGCAAGCGTCCCGTCGCCGTGACCGAGGCGGGCGCCGCGCTCGCCGAGCACACCCGCCGCATACTGGGCGAACTGCACTCGGCCGAGGAGGCCATGGCCGCCCGGCGCGGTACCGCGCGCGGCGTGGTGACGCTCGGCAGCTATCCCAGTCCGAGCGCCGCGTTCGTGCCTCGCGTCCTCGCCAGGCTCGCCGTCACCAACCCCGACATCGAGGTGGTCCTCTCCGACCACTCGATCCCGGTTCTCGACGAGGCGTTCACCGCCGGGAAGATCGACGTGTGCCTGCGGCCTCTCACGCCGCCTCCTGCCTCGAAGTCACTGCGATGCCAGGTGCTCTGGCACGAGGCCCTGGTAGTCGTACACCCCCTGGAGCACCCTCTGGCCGGCCTTCCCGAGCCGTTGCCGGCAACCGCCGTCGTCCAGTACCCGGTCATCACCATCGGCCGTGCGGAGGGCCTGGCCTTCGAGTGGTACGCGTTCTTTCGCGAACACGGGCAGGACCTCCAGCCGGTGCACACCACCAACCAGCCCCAGACGGTGGTCGGGCTCGTCAGGGAGAAGCTGGGCGTAGGCGTCATGAACGCCTTGGCCGCGCAGGTCTCGGACACCACGGGGGTCGCGGTGCGCCGCCTGGAGGGAAGCGGCGGTCGCCGGGTCGCCGCCTTCTGGGACGCCTCCCGCCCCCTGACACCTGCCGCGCGCACGCTGTTCCGCCACCTCGGCACCGCCCCCATCCCGGACGGGACGGAGCCGCCGCCGGCCGAGGACGACTCCGTCGTGGCATGACGGGGGTGGCCTCGGGCCTGCCCGGGCCGCAGCATCAGCGATGCGAATGCAGACATTCGAAAGGCGTGCTTAACGCGCACGACACCCACGCCTAACCTCTTCTCACGGACGAACCACACCGCTTCCGGGTCTGCTGCACGAAGGGACCCTTCCGTGACCCGGGCGGCGGCGTGGTCGTCCGGAACGACGGCAGGTGCTCCGCGTCCCGCGCGGCGCGACCCCTGTCCGGCAGGAAGTCCGAGCACACGAGGAGACCGCGGCCTCGGCGCCCCCAGAGCCGAAATCGGCCGCTCACCGGCGTCGCCCTCGGCTTCGTCCCCTCTTTCGCCGTCCCCACCCGGTCGCCTTCGCCCGGCCGTATCCGCTCAGGAGGATCGATGTCTTCTTCGGCTGTCCAGAATGACGGGGTAAGACCTCAAAGCAACATTTCGCCGCCCGGCCGAACGCGCTTCAGCGGCAAGCGCTGGTCGGTCATATCCGTGGTCTTCCTCGGCACCGCGATCAACTATCTCGACCGGGCGAACCTCAGCATCGCCCTGCCCTACATGTCGGACGACCTGAACCTGTCCAGCACCGCCTCCGGCGTGCTCCTCGGCGCGTTCTCCCTGACGTACGCGCTGATGCAGTTCCCGGCCGGCTGGCTGGTGGACAGGGTGGGTCCGCGCAGGCTGTACGGCTACGCCGTGATCCTCTGGTCGTTGATCACCATACTGGTGGGCGCCGCCACCGGTCTGATCGTCCTGGTGCTGCTGCGCATGCTGCTGGGCGTCGGGGAATCCCCGGCGTATCCGTCGAGCGCGAAGATCGTCTCAAGATGGTTCCCCCAGCGGGAACGCGGTCTCGCCTCCTCGATCTTCGACAGCGGCGCCCGGATGGGCAGCGCCGTCTCGCTGCCGCTGATCACCGGTGCCATCGCGCTGCTCGGCTGGCGCGGCGCGTTCGTGGCGGCCGGTCTCGTCGGCCTGGCCTTCGGCGTCTTCTGGCTGCGCTTCTATCGGGACCCCGAGGACCATCCGCGACTGTCCGCGGCGGAACGCTCCTACATCGAGTCCGACCAGGAGGGCGGGGCCGGGGACGGGCGCGAACCACTGCCCTGGCGCAAGCTGTTCGCGTACCGCACCACCTGGGGCATGATGCTGGGCTTCTTCTGCCTCTCCTTCGTCCTCTACTTCTTCATCACCTGGTTCCCGTCCTACCTGGTCAACGAGCGCGGCTTCGACCTGCTGAAACTCGGGTTCTTCGGCATGATCCCGGCACTGTTCGCGATGCCCAGCCAGTGGCTCGGCGGACTGCTCCAGGGCAGGCTGATCGCCCGCGGCCACGATGTCTCCTTCGCCCGCAAGGTGCCGCTGGTCAGCGGTCTGCTCATGGCGTCCGTGATCGTGTTCGCCGGAGCCGCGCCCAACGCGGCAACCGCTCTCATCCTGCTCACCGTCTCCTACTCCGCACTGACCTTCGCCGCCTCCAGCCTGTGGGCGCTGCCGTCCGACGTGGCCCCCACCCCCGGCAACGTGGCCTCGCTCGCCGGCATTCAGGGCTTCGCGTCCAACTTCGCCGGTTTCCTCAGCCCGATCGTGGTGGGCGCGCTGCTCGACGCGAGCGGCGGCTCGTACGGCGTGCCGCTGACGGTGGCCGGTTGTGTGGCGATCGCGGGCGCTCTCGTCTACGGCCTGGTCATCGGCCGCATCGCACCCTTGGGAAGCACCAAGTGACCTTCCTCGACGCACTGAGGGACGCGGGCTGCGTGGCGGTGCTGCGCAGTCGGTCCGCAGCCGACGCGGTGACCACCGCGCACGTCCTGGCGGAGGCAGGGGTCCGTGGCATCGAGCTGACCTTCTCCGTGCCGGGCGTGCTCGGCGCCGTGGAACGGCTGCGCGCGGAACTGCCCGGTGACGTCCTGGTCGGCCTCGGCACCGTGACCAGGCCCGCCCAGGTCAAGGACGCCGTGGCGGCCGGATCCCAGTTCCTGGTCAGTCCGGGGACGGACGCGGTGCTCGGCCGGGCGCTGGCGGGCAGCGCGGTGCCCTTCCTGGCCGGGGCGCTGACGCCCAGCGAGGTGATGGCGGTCGCCGCGTACGGCCCGGCCGCGGTGAAGCTCTTCCCGGCCTCCGCCGTCGGTCCCGGCTACCTCAAGGCGCTGCGCGGACCCTTCCCCGAGCTGGCGATCGTCCCCACCGGCGGAATCGGCACCGACAACGCCGCCGACTGGATGCGCGCCGGAGCCCTGGCCGTCGGCGCGGGCGGCTCGCTCGCTCCCGCCGACGCCACCCCCGAGTCCCTCGAGCGGGCCCGCGAGACGGCCACCGCCCTGCTGGCCCGCATACACACCGTCCGTACGTCCCCCCGCCCTGGAGCTCCCTCGTGAAGGTCGTCATCACCGACTCCGAATACCCCGACTTCGACATCGAGCGAGCCGTGCTGGAGGAGGCCGGACTGACCGTGGTCCGCGCCCAGGCCCGCACTCCGGAGGAGGTCGCGAGGGCCGCCGAGGGCGCCGGCGCACTCATCGTGCAGTGGGCCGAAGTCACCGACGAGGTGTACGAGGCCGCGCCCACTGTCGGCCTTGTCTCCCGCTACGGCGTCGGCGTCGACAACTTCGACGTGGCGGGCGCCGAAAGACGCGGCGTCTGGATCGCCAACGTCCCCGACTACGGCACCCAGGACGTCGCCGCTCACGCCTTCGCCGGTGTCATGGCAGGCGTCCGCCACCTCAAGCAGTACGACGCGCTGAGCGCCCGGGGCACCTGGGACTACCTGGCCACCGGAACCGTCCGTCGGCTCTCCTCGCTGACCATCGGCGTCCTCGGCCTCGGCCGCATCGGCCGCACCCTGGCCGCCGGTGCCGCCCCCTGGTTCGGCAGGGTCGTCGCGTACGACCCCGCGCTGCCGGACGCCTCCTGGCCTCAGGCGATCGAACGGGTCGGCCTGGACGAGGTGTTCCAGCGCTCCGACGTCCTCTCCCTGCACCTCCCGCTGAACGACGAGACGCGGCACATCGCCGACGCGCGGCGCCTCGGCCTCATGCCGCGGGGCGCGATTCTCGTCAACACGGCGCGTGGTGGCCTCGTGGACGAGCAGGCCCTGCACACCGCCCTGGAAACCGGGCAACTCGCTCTCGCCGCCGTGGACACCTGGACCGACGAACCGGTCCCGGCGGACCACCCCCTGGTCGGCCACCCCAGGGTGATCGCCTCCCCGCACGCCGCCTGGTACTCGCAGGAGGCCGAGGAGGAGGTACGGCGCCGTGCCGCCCTCAACGTCGCCACCTGGTTCCGTACCGGCAGGCCGGACCACGTGGTCGTCGCCGGCACGCGTGCGGCCCGGGGTCCGGCCGACTGACCAGCACGCCGGCGGAACAGCCGTTCCGCCGGCAGCAGTTCAACCCATTTCTTTCCGCACACGACATTCCAGGAGCACACCATGCCGGCCAGCTACCCGCAGGACGTCATCGAAGCCTTCCGCGGCATCACCACCGCCTCCATCGCCGACGCCGTGGAGAAGGTCGGGGTGCGCGGCTACCTCGACGGCGCGATCAAGCCCGTCATCCCCGGAAAGATCGTCGGCCCGGCGGTCACGGTCCGCGAGGTGCCCGCCGAGCACGCCGAGGCCCCCGTCCACGCCCTGCAGGCCATCGACGAGTCCGCACCGGGCAGCGTCATCTGCATCGCGGCCGACGGCGCCGACGTCGCCGTCTGGGGCGGCCTGATGACCGCGGGCGCCGTCGCCAACCAGCACGCCGGCGCGATCCTCGACGCGGGTGTGCGCGACGTCGAGGAGATCAAGCGGGACTTCGGCTTCCCGATCCAGGCCCGCGGCGCGGTACCCGCCACCACCCTCGGCCGCATCAAGACCGTCTCTCTCAACGAGCCCGTCGTCCTCGGCGGCCTGACCGTGGAGCCCGGCGACCTGATCGTCGCCGACAGCGACGGCGCCGTCCGTGTACCGGCCGAGCACGTGGAGGCGGTCCTCCGCCTGGCGACCGAGATCGAGGAGCGGGAGAAGGAACAGACCAGACTCATCCTGGCAGCCGGTTCGCTCCGCGAGGGCCTGGCCAAGTACAACAGGATCTGAGAACACACGCGATGACCACCGCACCGAACACACCCGCCGACATCCTCGCGCTCGGCGAGGCGATGCTGGAGTTCAACGCCGACGCCGACGGAGCCCTGGAGACCGCCGAGTCCTTCTCGGTCGGCTACGGCGGCGACACCTCCAACGTCGCCGTCGCCGCGGCCCGTTCCGGCGGCCGTGCCGCGTACATCACACGCGTCGGCGACGACGCCTTCGGCACCGTACTCATGCGGCTGTGGGAACGCGAGGGCGTCGGCACCAGCCATGTGACACGCGAGCCGGGCGGCCGTACGGGCATCTACTTCATCGCCCGCGGTCCCGCCGGACACGGCTTCACGTACTACCGTGCCGACTCCCCGGCGAGCCGGCTGAGCCCGGCCGACGTCCCCGAGGAGGCGATCGCCGCGGCGAAGCTGCTGCACGTCACCGGCATCACCCAGGCGATCAGCACCACGTCCTGCGACGCGGCCTTCCACGCCATGGCCGTCGCCCGCGCGACGGGCACCCTGGTCACGTACGACCCCAACCACCGGCCCGCGCTGTGGTCGCGGGACCGGGCCCGCGCCGTGATCCTGCGCAGTCTGGAACTGTGCGACATCGCCCTCCCCAACATCGAGGAGGGCCGGATGCTCACCGGGCAGGAGAGCCCCGAGGCCGTGCTGGAGGGGCTGCTGGCCCGCGGCCCGAAGGTCGTCGTACTGAAGATGGGCGCGGAAGGCGCGCTCGTCGCCGACGGCGCCGAGGTGACCCGCGTCCCGGCACACCACGTCACCCCCGTCGATGCCTCGGGCGCCGGCGACACCTTCGACGGGGCGTTCGCCGCCCGCCTGGTGGAGGGCGTCCCGGCGGTGGAGGCCGCCCGGTACGCGGTGGTGGCCGCGGCCCTGACCACCACGGGGCACGGCGCCGTGAGGCCGATCCCGCACCGTGCCGACGTGCTGAGCCGACTGTCCCCTTCCGTGGATCGCCGCACCTCCGGCGGAACCCCGCACAAGGAGTCGCCGGCCTGAGGCGACGTGCGTTCGTCACCGAGGGGAAGCCCGTCGGTCGCGGGTTTCTCCTTCGGCGGTCGCGAGCTCGTGGCGGTCGACCTGCCGAAGGAATGCCGCCGAAGCCACTCAGGCGGGCCGCCGCGGCCGCACGGGCGTGGTGCGTGGTCTGGTCATGGTGCGGGCGATGCCGACGAGGGTGCCGACGGCTTCACCACGGTCGTCGCGCCGGGTCAGCAGGCACATCTCCAGCGGGGGCACTTCCTCCGCGATGGCAGCGAAGGTGACGTCGTCATCGCTCAGCGGCTGCTCGGGGACGCAGAGCGTGTATCCGCGGCCTGCCGCGACGCTGGCCATGGCCATCTCGTGACCGTGCACGCCGGGCCCGAGTCGTGGCTGCAGACCGTGCGCGTCGAACAGGGCGAGCAGATGGGCTCTCAGCCCGGCCGCGTCGGGTGCGGAAGGCAGCAGCAACGGGCGGCGCGCGAGCTCGGAGAGCGAGACCGTGCGTTTGCGGGCGAGCGGGTCGTCCGCGGCGAGCAGGGCGCGGACAGGCGCCACGCGCAGCCGGTGTACGGCGAGACCGCGTACCGTCTTCCGGTCGGGTGGTGTGTAGCCGATGCCGGCTGTGATGCGGCGGTCGGTGAGCGCGTCGACCTGCGAGGCCGTGCCGAGATCGGCGACGCGGACGTCGGCGTCCGGACGCGCGGTGAGGAAGTGGCGCAGCACGTCGGCGGCGAGCCCGGCGAGCCCGGTGGCGACCCCGAGCCGAACCGGCTCGCCGTCGGCCTGAACCGCCGCTCGGGTCGCGGTGGTGACGTCGTCGACGGCCTGCACCGCGACGGCGGCTCGGGCGACGAAGACCTCACCGGCCTTCGTCAGGCTGACTCCGGCCGGTGATCGCTCGAACAACTTCACCCCGAGCTCGCGTTCGACGGCGTTGAGCTGCTGCGACAGCGACTGCATGGCGATGTGCAACGCCCGCGCCGCCGCCCGTATGTTGCGGTGCTGGGCGATCGCCAGAACGTATCGCAGCTGCCGTGCCTCCACGCGCGTCTCCTCGCCGCCGGGGCGCGGGTGCGGCTCAGTCGAGCGCGACCCACACCGTCTTGTGCTGCGTGTAGGACTCGAACGACTCGATGCCGTGCTCACGGCCGTAGCCGCTCATCTTGAACCCGCCGAACGGTGCCGCCGGGTCGTACAGGTGCCAGGTGTTGATCCACACCGTACCGGCGTCGATGCGGTGGGCGACGCGCACCGCTTTGGCGATGTCGCGGGTCTGGACGCCGGACGCGAGCCCGAACGGGGTGTCGTTGGCGATGGCCACGGCGTCGTCCTCGTCGTCGAACGGAATGATCGGCAGCACCGGGCCGAAGATCTCCTCCCGGCTGATCCGCATCGTGTTGTCGGCGTCGGCGAACAGGGTGGGGGCGATGTAGAAGCCCTTCCCGTCGACGGGAGCCGTCGTGCCGCCCGCGACGAGGCGGGCCTCGTTCCGCCCGATACCGATGTACTCCCTGACCTTGTCGTACTCGGCACGGCTGGCCACCGGGCCGAAGTCGGTCGCCGGGTCGAACGGGTCGCCGGTGCGCGCGTCGGCAGCGAGGGCGGTGAGCCGTTCGACCATCTCGTCGTAGACCGGGCGCTGCACGAGCAGCCGCGACCCGGCGACACACACCTCACCCTTGTTCCAGAAGATCGCGTAGAAGGCGGTGAGTGCTGCCTTGTCGAGGTCGGCGTCCGCGAAGACGATGTTCGGGCTCTTGCCGCCGAGTTCCATCGTCAGGTGTTTGAGGGTGTCGGCCGAGGCGCGGATGATGCTCTGCCCGGAGGCGGTGGAACCGGTCAGTGCGATCTTGTCCACGCGTGGATCGGTGACGAGGGCGTTCCCGACGGTGGAACCGGGTCCGGTCACCAGGTTGTACGTCCCGGCGGGAACGCCGGCTTCCTCGAGGATCTCGGCGAGGGTGATCGCGGACAGGCTGGTGTCGCTGGCCGGCTTGTGGATGAAGGTGTTGCCGGCTGCGAGCGCAGGCGCGATCTTGCTGACGGTGAGGATCAGCGGGAAGTTGAACGGGGTGATGGCGGCGACGACGCCGAGCGGCTGCCGACGGGTGTAGGCGAGGACGGGGCCGTCGTGGCGGACCGGGTTGACGTCCTTGACCGCGCCCTCGAGCTTCGTCGCCCACCCTGCGTAGTAGCGGAACATCCGCGCGATGTGCGGGATGTCGATCGTGGTGACGTCGCGCCACAACTTGCCCATGTCGACGACTTCCCGGTAGGCGAGTTCGTCGGCGCGGGCCTCGATCAGTTCGGCCGCGCGCAGCAGGATCGCGGCCCGGTCCTCGGGCTTGGTGCGCCCCCACGGGCCGTCGAAGGCGGCACGGGCCGCGGTGACGGCATCCCGGGCGTCGCCCTCGGTGCCCTTCGCTATCCGCGCGACGACTTGTTCGGTGGCCGGGTTGACGGACGGGAAGGTCTCACCGGTGGCGGCCTGGCGCCAGGTGCCGCCGATGAACAGCTTGCCGTCAGGGATGTTGCGTCCGGTGGGTCGGAGCGTGTCGGAGGTTGTGCTGGTCACTGCTGGCTCCCGGTGTACACGCGCTCGACCTCGCTGCCGGGGTGGGCGGCGAGGTCCCAGAACGCCTCGGCGATGCGGTCGGGGTCGAAGTCGGTGCCGGGCGCGATGAACCCGGCGATCGTGACGGTGCGGACGGTGACGCCGACCGGAGCGAGGTCCTCGGCGAGGGCGTACGCGGCGGCGCGTACGGCCGCCTTGCCGACCGACAGGACGCCGTGGTCGCCGCTGGGGTGGAGCGCGAGCCCGCCACCGGTGAGCAGGACGGTGCCGTGATGGGTCCGCAGGTCCGGCAGCGCGGCCTGCACAGCGGCGACCGCCGAGTGCAGGTTGACCTCGCCGGCGGAGCGGAGAGTGTCGAGGCCGACCTCGGAAAGCTTCGGTCCCCACATCGCCGCGTTGTAGCTGAGCAGGCTGATCGGGGTCCTTGCGGACAGCTTTTCGACGGCGGACGCGATGCTGGACGGGTCGGCGGCGTCCGCGGTCTCGACGGTGACGGTCCGGCCGAGCTGCCGGATCTCGTCGGCGAGCTGCTGAAGGCGTTCGGCGTCGCGTGCGACGAGCCCGACGTCGAGCCCGTTGCGTGCGTAGGTGAGGGCGAGCGACCGGCCGAGGCCGGGCCCTGCGCCGATGACGACGGCTTGCGTCGCGGATGTGGTCATGGGGGTGCTCCGTGTACGTGTTCGGTACGTGTCCTGGTCAGGCGGCGCTGAGCGCGCGGTGGAGTTCTGTCTCGGTCGAGGTGACGTCGTAGGTGGTGCTGCCGGGCGCTGCCGGCGAGGGGCTCGCTGTGGACGGGAGTGAAGCCGAGCTGGTCGACGAGTGTGCCGACCTGCTCGACGCAGGCCGGGGCAGCACCGGCCACGGGCGGCGCCCGGCGCTCTCTCCGGTTGTCGCCGGGGCGGGCATCGCTACTGATCTGCCACGGCGACGGCGCGGTCCGGTGTCTGCGCCACGAGGGTCCGCAGGATGTCAGGGCGGCGGGCGGTGGCGACGAGCGCATCGCCCTCAGCGGGAATCCGCCGGGCGAGCGCGTGCCCGAGCCCGCTCGGGCAACCTGTGACCAGCCGTGCCTTCATCGTGCCTCCTCCGTTCAGCCTGTCTTCGACAACTGAACGGAGCAAGGGCCGCTTCCCTGTCGGTGACAGACATTGCCTGTCACCGACAGGGGCAGCCTGGCAGGCGTGTGCTGCGGCAGGTGCCGGTTCGGCCCGGCGCTCGCGGGCTCCGCCACGGTGAGCGGGGCGGGCCGGTGGTGTCGTTTCTGCGGCCCTCTTTGCGGTGTTCCGGCGTCGCTGCGAGGACGTCGAGGAACGCGTGAGCGAGGTCCCGCCGTTCGTCCGTCCTCGTCGCTCGTGGGGTTTTCGCCAGGTCACGCACGTGCGGCTGCCGGAGATGATGCGGCCGCGGCGGACGGGTGCGGCCGAGCTGATCGGCACCACCCATCGGGCGGCCGCGACGAAGAGGGCGCAGATGCACGCGGTGTCGCGATGAGCCTTCGCCGGGCGAGTGATGGACGCATGCTCACGCAGAGAGTCGTCCGACAGGGATGGGCGCGATGGGTGTCACCAGTCGATGCCGCTGCCGTAGACCTCGCACCAGACGGGGTCGAGGTCGATGCCTCCGCGAGCGACACGTTCGCTCGCCGTGTCGGCCAAAGCGCGTGCCATTTCGACTGCCGCAACTGCGCTGGTGCCGTCCTCGATCTTGTAGATGCAGGTGAAGCTGCCTCCGTCGGCTCTGTGGAGAGCACGGAACGCCACTACGTAGACTTTTCCGAACATACCGGCTTCTTCCTCTGCGACTCGCGCTGTGACACGAACCGGTGTCGTCTGAACCGTGGAGGCGCAGCCTGTGATCCACGTGCAGCCGGGGCGGCGGCCGACGGATCTGGCTCCTGCCACCGTCGCAGCCCCCTGACCAGCCGACAGTCAGACGCTCTCGGCCCGGCTGAAGAGAACCGCGACAGCGCTCATCGTTCGTCATCCCGTTCGGTGGGGCCTGTGGAGCGAAATAGCACCACATCCCCGCAAAAGTGACGGATCGATCCGATACAAGAGTTTGTGACGGATCGATCCGGCTGTCAAACTTGGAGGGCGGGAGAGCTGGGACAGAGAGAAGACCGGGCAGACGCACGACGCCGCGATCCACAGCGGCCGACCGGGCGGCCCGACGGACGGCAGGGAGGCAGAAACATGGCCCGCAGGACGGGGGAGGAGAACCGGCGCCACATCCTGGCTGTCGCGACCGGTCTGTACTACCGGCACGGCATCCGCGCGGTCGGCATGGACCTGGTGGTCAAGGAGAGCGGAGTAGGCAACGCCACCGTCTACCGGCAGTTCCCCACCAAGGACGCCCTCGCCACGGCGTACGTCCAGGGCCGCGCCGACGCATGGTTCGAGCGGATGCGCGAGGCCACCGACCGGTTCGACGATCCGCAGGAGAAGCTGCTCGCGATCTTCACCGCTGTCACCGAGGACACCCAGCTGCCCACCTTCCGCGGCTGCCCCATGCTCAACACCCATACGGAGTTTCCCGACCCGGAGCACCCGGCCAACCGTGTCTCCGTCGTTCACAAGCAGCGGGTCCGCGACTGGCTGCGCGACCTCGCCGTCGCAGCCGGGGCTTCGGACCCTGAGCAGCTCGCCGACGAACTCCTCCTCGTCCTCAACGGCGCCTACGCCACCGCGACGGTACTGGGGCCGGAATGCTCCGCCCGCCGCACGGCGGATTTCGCCCGCCGGATCATCCAGGCCGCCTGCCATGTCGCCCGTCACTGATCCGGCCACGATTGCCGACCTCCGCCGCGCGATGCCGTCAAGGGGGTCCGGGCAGTCCGGCACCGACGGCGCGAACGTCGAGGTCGTGACCGCGGCACCAAAGCCGGCCTGAGCCTCGCCGGACGGCGGTGACCAGGCCGGCGATGTCGCTGAGGTCGTCGCGGCCCAGGTCCGCCGCGTGGTCGAGGACTTCACCGGCACGGGGCGGTGACAGCAGGGCGACCGCGCCATCCTGATCGTCTTCACGTCGGCCACGGCGCTCCGCGTGGGCCTGTCTGCTGCACGGGGTGCCGGAGAAGGGACTCGGACGGCTACGCACCGACCGCGTCCTGCGCAAGCCGGTCCCGGCGCCGTGGATCGGACGCCCACCGAAGCACAGTGAGGAGTTCCGCTTCACCGAGCCCGGTCCTGGGGAGCGCCCGGCGCCACGACCGTACAGGTCACCGGCCCCTTCCGATTCCGGGCCACTGAGCGCACACCCCGGCTACGGGCTGACCGAGGCCGGCTTCGCGACGTCGGGTTCGCGGCAGGCGGCCTGGATGATCCGGCGGGCGAGTTCCTCCGTGCGGCGTGCGGGGCCTTCCGGGCCCAGGACAGCCGCGGTGGCGTAGGCGCCGTTGAGGACGAGGAGGAGTTCGTCGGCGAGCTGCTCAGGGTCCGAAGCCCCGGCTGCGACGGCGAGGTCGCGCAGCCAGTCGCGGACCTCCTGCTTGTGAACGACGGAGACACGGTTGGCAGGGTGCTCCGGGTCGGGGAATTCTGTGTGGGTGTTGAGCATGGGGCAGCCGCGGAAGGTGGGCAGTCGAGTGTTCTCAGCGACGAGAGTGAAGATCGCGAGCAGCTTCTCCTGCGGATCGTCGAACCGGTCGGTGGCCTCGCGCATCCGCTCGAACCATGCGTCGGCGCGGCCCTGGACGTACGCCGTGGCGAGGGCGTCCTTGGTGGGGAACTGCCGGTAGACGGTGGCGTTGCCTACTCCGCTCTCCTTGACCACCAGGTCCATGCCGACCGCGCGGATGCCGTGCCGGTAGTACAGATCGGTCGCGACAGCCAGGATGTGGCGCCGGTTCTCCTCCCCCGTCCTGCGGGCCATGTTCTGCCTCCCTGCCGTCGGGCCGCCCGGTCGGCCGCCGTGGATCGCGGCGTCGCCGACTGCCCGGTGCCATGTTCGTGTCAGCTCTTCTCTGAAGCCAAGTCTGACAGACGGACCGATCCGTCACAAACCATGCGCCGAAACGATTCGTCACACCGCTGCGGCGGGTGCCCGCGTCACCGTGGCCGTCCGCACCATCGACCGCACTCCGGCGCCGCCCGCCGGAGTCACCGGCGACCAGGCCGACCTGACCTGGACCGCCTCGGTCGAGGCGCTGTTCGGTTGGGTCGGCGGCCTGACTGGCTGTTCCCACTCGCGTGATCGACCGGCTTCGAACGAGGCGCTGGATCGGGTGCCCGGCGGCCTACGGGGCATGGGGAAGCGGCCGGAGTCGCAGCCCGGGTCGTGATCGACATCCTGGGCCACTCGTCAGGCCGTTCGCCCACGGGCTCAGTCCGCGAAGGTGCCGGCCGGTGTCGCGGGGTGGGCGGCCGCCTCGGTGCCGACGGTGGCGGTGAGGGGCTGCTCGCCCCGCAGGAGTTCCAGTTCGATCACCGGGTCCGCAGGACGGATGAGGTCGTCGGAGTGGCGCACCTCCGAGCCACCGGCCCGCACGACGAGGTCGCCCGCGCGGATCCCGGCCCGGGACGCGGGGCTGTCGGGCTGCACGTCACTGACCAGCAGTCCGGTCCGGTCGGACAGCCCGACGGCGGCGCGGCGCCGCCGAGCGGCGTGCGCGGGTTCCAGCCGCATGCCCCACAGCCGGGCCGCGCGGGGGCCGGTCTGTTCGAACGAGGTGAGCAGCCTGCGCAGGAGGTGAGCCAGCTGAGCCTGCTCGGAAGGGGCGAGAGCGGACAGCAGCAGCTCCTCGTTGTGGAGGTGGACGGGGGCGATCCGGTCGAACAGATCCAGGCCCTGTTCGGTCAGGCGCACGGTGAACGTGCGCTTGTCCGCGGGGTCGCTCTCGCGGACGATGACGCCGAGCTTTTCCAGCCGGGTCAGCCGCACGCTGATCGTGCCCGAAGTGAGGCCCAGGGCTTCCATCAGGCGGGCCTGCCCCAGCCGGTAGGGCTCACCGCACCGGCGCAGGGTGACGACGACCAGGAAGTCCGCGGGAGTCAGGTCGAAGCCCTCGAACACCTCGGTGAGGCCCATGTCCAGGTGAGAGCGGATCCGCGCCATGCGTGTGATCACACCGACCGGCTCGACCGGAAGGTCGGGCCGCTCACTGTGCCACTGGCCGATGATCTCGTCCACGCTGTCACGGGCCTGCGATGCAGGGGATTCGCCGGATTCCGTCATGGACTCAGGGTAGCGGGAACACATCGGATGGATAGATTGCTTGGACTCAAGTAATGCCCCCAAGGAAATGCCGTCCGAGGCGCTGAGCCGATGCGAGCACAAGCGCCTGCCCCGGGTCCGAGTCCTCGTCGCGTTCGGCCGTGAGTGGGGCCGGCTCATCCGCATTTCAACGAAGACAGGAGACGCACCGTCGTGAAGCACACCGATCCACCGGGCCGGTCCGGCGTCGATCCCGCCCAGCACGCCGCCGGGCGCGGAGTCGTCGCACAGGCCCTCGTCCGTGACACCTCCATCCACCGCGCGGCCCGGCCGATTGCGGGACCGCTGTCGAAGGCGGCTGCGGGAGGTGCGGTGACATGAGCGTCACCACTCAGGTGTTCGCCCTGGCCGAACCGGCCCCGGGCGTCACGTACGAGGAGATGCTCCCCCACCTTGACGCCGAGGCCCGCCACACCTGGCAGCTCTACGCCGCGGGCACTGCCCGCGACGTCTGGTCGCGCACCGACGCGCTCGGTGCCGCCGTCACGCTGAACGTCTCCGACGTGGCTGAGGCGGAGCGCGTGCTCGAAGGGTTTCCCCTGGCCGGGGCCGGCCTGGTCCGCTTCGACGTCGTACTGCCGCTCGGACCGTTCACACCGCTGGGCCTGCTGTTCGGCGGCCCCGGCGGTGGCGGGAAGGTTCCGCCTTCGGCGGACCCCGGCGGCGGGCGGAAAGTAATCGCCTGGACTCGACCGGGCGAGCGCACCGACCCGGACCGGACCGCTTCACTGCTCGCCGACGAGCTCAAGGTCACTTGGTCGCTGTGGCGGGCCGGAGTGATCCGTGAACTCTACGCCCGCACCGACGCCCCCGGAGCGTTGGCCGTCATGGAGGCCGACGGGGTGGCGCAGGCCCAGTCCGTGCTGGCCACGCTGCCACTGGTCGCCGAGGGGCTGCTGGCCTTCGAGGCGGTCGAGGTCGGGACGTACCAGCCGTGGGAGGCGCTGTTCGGCGTCGAAAAGACGAAGGAGGATACGCGATGAAGATCGCGGTAGTGGGTTCGGGACCGGTCGGCCGGGCCTTGGCCGGCGGGTGGACCGCCGCGGGTCACCAGGTGGTGTTCGCCGCCCGTGACCCGCAGCGAACTCAGGAGAGCGTGCGCGAGATCGACGGCGCAGAGGTCGTGGAGATCGGCGCGGGACTGCACTCCGCGGACGTCGTGGTGCTTGCCGTACCCGGCGGTGCAGCGGTGGCCGATGTCGTCGCGTCGCACGGGGCGGCACTGGACGGCAAGGTGGTCGTCGACGCGACGAACCGGCTCGACGGCTCTACCGGCTCGCCGAACAGCATCGACGAGATACGCCGACACGCGCCGGGCGCACTGCCGGTCCGGGCGTTCAACAGTGTGGGCTGGGAGGTCTTCGCCGGACCGGACTTCGACGGCGTCCAGGCCGACCTGCTGTGGTGCGGGCCCGACGCGACAGTGCCGGCGGCCGAAAAGCTCATCGGCGACCTGGGCCTGCGCCCGGTCCGCGTCGGCGGCCTCGACACGCTCCCTCAGGTCGACGGCCTGGCAGCCCTGTGGTTCGCGCTGGCGCTGCACGGCGGCCGGGGCAGGCACCTGGCCTTCAAGATCCTGACCACCCCGGACAGCTGAGGCGCCGTCAGCACGTTGACCGCCCTTGGGAACGCATCCTCCCGCGCTGCGGGCGGAGCAACACCAGGGACGGCCTGAGCGTCGGACACCTTTACCCCACCGACCCATATCAAACGAAAGAAGCAAAACCGCCCCATGTCCACACTTACCCGTGAGATCTACGAAGGATTCCAGCGCGGAGAATTCCACCGCTGGGACGCCGTCATCGACCCCGACGTGAAGCTGCTCACCCCACCGTCGTGGGAGATGCGCGGCCTTGACGCCCTCAAGGGCTGGGCCGAACAGTTCCGCGCCGTCCTGGCCACCCGCATCGACCTTGTCGACGAGTTCGACGGCGGCGAACGCGCCTTCATCACCGTCAACCTTCACTGGAAGCACTCGGCCGACTTCTTCGGCATCAAGCCCACCGGCCGTGAGGGCACCTCGGTCGAGGTATTCCTGCTCACCGTGCGAGACGGCAAGGTGGTGACCTTCCAGGTCGCCGCCGCGACTCTGGACCTCGCCATTTACCTGTGGGAGCGGGGAATGGCCCAGACGCACAATATGAGGCCGGAACCCATCGTGACAGGGACGGAACGCCCCTGAGCGACACCACGCCTACGAAGCCGGCCCTGTTGGCCAGGTGCAATGCGAACACCTTGTCCCGGGCCGCATCCGACACGGTGCTGCCCAGGCTGCATCAGGGGCCCAGGGCATCAGGCGGCTGAGCAAGCGGCGGGGACCGGCACGGTGGCTGATGCCCCGTTTCCAGTCCCCGCCGCTCCGATGACGGTGTGCAACTGAAGATCTTCGATTACGCCTGGGTCGCGGTCTTCCACTTGAGGCGTCCTGGGCTTGCTCAGGCTGCGACGGTCCAGCACCCACCGCCGACGGGCGGGAAGACATCGCCCCGGTAGTCGAACTCGGGTGCCTGCGCGGAAGGCGCCGCGGAACGCACTGCCCCAGCCCAGCACCACCGCCGCCCGCCGGGCACCGAGCCCGTCGTCTCCCGCATCGACCGGGCGGTCATCAATGCCTGACAGTCCGGCGACAGCTCTCCACCCCGGTCGCGTGCCGCCGGCGAGGCACCGCCCGGCGTGATCCGGCCGGCTTCCTCCGCGACACCTCGCCGGCCACCTCGGCGGATGCGTCCCCCCTCGGGACGGCGATGGCCGAGCTTCCTCGGCAGCGGCCACTTCATGGCCTGACCAGCGAAGACGCCACACGAGGTGGGGACTGTGGACGGCCTCTCGGCTTTCCCCGAAGCCCGGTTGACAGACGGATCGTTCCGTCACAAACTTTGTGCCGGAACGATCCGTCACATTATCTGCGTCACGGTTCTTACACCCGTTCCACCAGTCACTCACATGAGCAGGATGAAAATCATGAACGCTGTCAGCACTCTTTCCGGACGGCACGTGGTCGTCGTCGGCGGCACCTCCGGGATCGGCCTGGCCGTGGCCGAGCACGCCGCTGCGGCGGGCGCCCGGGTCACCGTGGCCGCCCGCACCCTCGACCTCGCCCCGGCAGCACTGCCCGCCGGGGTCACGGCCGAGCACGTCGACCTGACCTCGACCGCCTCGGTCGAGGCGCTGTTCGACCGGGTCGGCACCATCGACCACCTGGTGCTGTCCGTCGGACCCGGCGCCATGGGCACGGTGCGAGACCTGTCGTCCGCCGATGCTCGGCCGTTCATGGACATCAAGTTCTGGGGCTATTACGACGCGGTGCGTGCCGCGGCGGACCGGATGGCCAAGGACGGATCGATCACCCTGATCGGCGGCGGCGCCAGCCGCAAGCACGCGCCCGGGCGTCCGGTGATGGCCGCGATCAACGCAGCGATCGAGGCGTTCGGCAAGGCCAACGCCATCGACCTGGCCCCGGTGCGGGTCAACGTCATCGCCCCCGGTCTCGTCGACACCCCCGCCTACGCCGGCCTGCCCGACGAGATGCGCCAGGGCATGCTCGCCGGTTACGCCGCCTCCGTTCCGGCGGGCCGCGCCGGGATCCCCGAAGACGTCGCCTCCGCGGCTCTGTTCCTGATGACCAACACCTACGTCACCGGCACCGTGATCGATGTCGACGGCGGCGTGCAGGTCAGCTGACCATGCAGTGCCCGGAGGCGCGACATCCGTGCCGCACCTCCGGGCCGCAGAGAACAAGGACCCTCCACGTCATGAGCGGCACCGCCCTCCCCATACCGCCCCACAGCTCTCCCGCTCCGCTCCCCGCTCCTCCGGTGCAGCCGGACTCTCCGTCCTCGGCGGATCCGCGCCGGTGGCTCGTACTGCCGGTGGTCCTGGTGGCCATGTTCATGGCCTTGTTCGACTTCTTCGGGGTGAACGTCGCCGCCCCGTCGATCGGAGAGGACCTGCACGCGAGCGGCACCGCGTTGGAGCTGGTGCTCTCGGGGTACGCCTTCAGCTACGCCGCCGGTCTGATCACCGGCGGACGCCTCGGCGACCTGTTCGGCCACGGCCGCCTGTACCTGGCCGGCATGGCGGCCTTCGCCGCCGCCTCACTTCTGTGCGCTCTCGCGCAGAACCCGACCGAGTTGATCGCGGCCCGCCTGGTGCAGGGGCTGACCGCGGCGGCCCTGGTCCCCCAGGTCCTCGCCCTGATCACCGCGGCGTTCCCTCCGGTCGAGCGGACCCGGGCGCTGGCCTGGTTCGGCGTGACCATCGGGGCGGCCATGGTCGGTGGCCAGGCGCTGGGCGGAGCCCTGCTGGCCTGGAACCCGTACCACCTGGCCTGGCGGAGTGTCTTCCTGATCAACGTTCCCATCGGTGCAGCGACCCTGGCCGCCGCCTGGCGCCTGCTCCCGCGCCACGCACTCGCCCGGCGCCCGCGGCTGGACCTGACCGGTGCGAGTGGCCTGGCTCTGGGCATCGGCCTGCTGCTGGTACCGCTCACCGTCGGCCATGACCAGGGCTGGCCCATCTGGACCTGGGCGAGTCTGAGCATGGCCGTTCCCGTGCTGGCCGCGACGTTGTGGTGGGAACGTCGCCTGACGCGGCGAGGTGGGCAGCCGGTGCTCGACCTCACGCTGCTGTCCGAGCCCGGCTTCGCCGCCGGCCTGGGCATCAACGCCGGCTTCATGGGCGCCTACGGGGGCATGCTCTTCGGTCTCACCCTGCTGCTGCAGGCCGGACTCGGTCTCGGCCCGCTGGGAGCCGGCCTGACCTTCGCCCCGCTCGGACTCGCCTTCGCGATCACCTCCGTACTCTCCCGAGGCCTGATCGCCCGCCACGGCTCCCGCGTCACCACCGCGGGCACCGCCACAGCGGGCGCCGGCCTGATCCTTCTGCTGGTGACCCTCGCGGCGAGCGGCGCGCACACCAGCCCCGTCCGGCTGATTCCGGCACTGGTCGTCATCGGCGTCGGCAACGGCCTGACCATGCCCTCCCTCATCGGAGCGGTCCTGGCCGGCGTACGGCCCCAGCACTCCGGTGCGGCCTCCGGAGTGCTCACCACCGCGCAGCAGTTCGCCTCCGCCGCCGGCGTCGCGATCCTCGGCGTGCTGTTCTTCTCGGTCCTCGCCACCGGCACCGGGCCCGGCGCATACGTGCACGCCCTGCAGCCCGTTCTCGCCGTCGACGTGATCCTCATGCTCGCAGCCTGCGCACTCAGCCTGCGACTCCGCCGCCCCACCACGGTCTGAAACACCCTCAACCCACCCCCGTACGGAACGGAGATCCTCCATGTCTTCCATCAAGACCGCCGTCATCGGCTCCGGCGTCATCGGCCGCACCCTCGCCACCCGGTTCGCCCAGGCCGGACATACCGTGTCCTTCGGCGCCCGCGACCCGCGCAAGCAGGAACTGGTCGACCTCGCGGACCGGATCGGCGCCCGGGTCACCGGCATCGACGACGCGATCGACTCCTCCGACGTGATCGTGTGGGCGATCGACGGCGCCGCCATGGCCGACGCGATCCCCGCCCACGGCAGCCGCCTGGACGGCAAGACCGTCATCGACGCCACCAACAACATCGGCGCCACCTCCCTCAACAGCCTCGACCTGATCGCCCGGTACGCCCCGAACGCTCACCTGTACCGCGCCTTCAACAGCCTCGGCTGGGAGAACTTCGCCGATCCCCGCTTCGGGGACACCACCGGCGACCTGCTCTACAGCGGCCCCACCGGCTCCTCCCAGCAAGCCGTCGAGGCCCTCGTCGACGCCACCGGGCTGCGTCCCGTCCGCGTCGGCGACAACGACAAGATCAAGATCGTCGACGACTTCGTCGCCCTCTGGTTCACCCTCGCCTTCGAGCGCGGCATGGGCCGCAACCTCGGCTTCAAGATCCTCACCCGCTGACCCGCTGACCCGTCTCCCTGGTCCGGAGCCGCGACACCGAGTGCCCCAGCTCCCTCGACACCACTCACCACAGTGTTCACCCGATCATGACCGATACGGCCGTGGCCGCGTCGCGTTCACACGCGGCCACGAGCCGGCGGAGACCGCCGGCGCCGCCCCGACGGCCGGCCCACCCGGAGCAGGTGACAGCGGTCAGCGCGACGGGCTCGCCGCCCATACCCGGCCCCCCGCGCCGCCGATAAGGCGAGCGGCCACCGATAACACAACTCGGCTAATCTATTAACCCGGTTCAGTTATGCTGCGGCACGGAACCCGCCGTCCGGTCCCGCCGGGCGGCGCGCAAGGCCGTCGACTTCGGAAAGGTCTCGATCGATGACGTCACACGTCCAGGCCACGTACGGCACCCGGGAGGCCGGCGGACTCGACGACGAACTGGCCCTGGAGCGTGCGTACGTCGTGGTGTGCCGCGAGGCGATGACCCGCCAGGTGGACGATGCCCGGCACCAGGTCGTCGCGAGCGAGGACGTGTCGGGTGACGGCGCGGGCGCGGAGGCGCTCGGCCGCTACCTGCGCACCCGCGCACGGCGGATGGCGGAGGAGCCCGACAGCCCGCTGTTCTTCGGCCGGCTCGACTTCGAGGACTCCGAGGACGCCGGGGACCACCGGCGGCAGCGGTACTACATCGGCCGCAGGCGGGTCTCGGAACACCCGGCCGCGCCACCCCTGGTGATCGACTGGCGTGCGCCGGTCTCCCGTACCTACTACCAGGCGAGCGCCCTGGAGCCGCGCGGAGTCGCGGTGCGGCGGCGGTTCGGGTGGGCGCCGTGGAGCCACGGCGCTCCCGAGGACCTCACCGGCCTCGAGGACGAGCACCTCGACCACGCGCGGGGCGAGGACGCCGCCGGCGCGGCGAGCGCGATCGTCGCCGCCGAGATCGAGCGGCCCCGCCTCGGCCCGATGCGCGACATCGTGGCCACCATCCAGCCGGAACAGGACAACCTGGTCCGCAGCGACCTGACCGAGTCGGTCTGTGTGCAGGGCGCGCCGGGCAGCGGCAAGACCGCCGTCGGCCTGCACCGCGCCGCCTATCTCCTCTACACGTTCCCCGAGCGGCTGCGGCGCGGCGGTCTGCTGGTCATCGGCCCGAACCGCACCTTCCTGCGCTACATCTCGGAGGTGCTGCCGTCGCTCGGCGAGATCGACATCGCCCAGCTCACGGTGGACGACCTGGTCGCCCGCCACCCGGTCCGGCGGGTGGACGGGGAGGACGTCGGCGCCCTGAAGCACAGCGCCCGCATGGCCACCGTCCTGGAGCGGGCCCTGTACGCCCGGGTCAGGCACCCGGAGGAGTCCATCGCGGTGACCGACGGCTCGTACCGCTGGCGGGTCGACTCGTACGACCTGGCCCGGGTCATCGACGAGGTGCGGGGCATGGGCGTGCCGTACGCGGTCGGCCGTGAGCATGTGCGCTCCCGCGTGGTGACGCTGATCCAGCGACAGGCCGAGCGGAGGGCCGGCCCGAAGAGCGTCACCTGGGCCCGCAGGATCGGCCGTGCGAAGCCGGTCTCCGCGTTCCTGGAGGCCGCGTGGCCGGTGGCGCGACCGGAGGAGGTCGTGACCGCGCTGCTGAGTGATCCGGCGGTGCTGGAGGCCGCGGCGGACGGTGTGTTCGACGCCGCCGAGCAGCGGGCCCTGCTGTGGGCCGGGCCTCCCCGGTCGGGCAGGAGCGCCACCTGGTCGGCCGCGGACATGCTGCTCCTGGACGAGGTCGCGGGGATCGTCGAACGCCCCGGCAGCTTCGGCCATGTGGTCGTGGACGAGGCCCAGGACCTGTCGCCGATGCAGTGCCGGGCGATCGCCCGGCGCAGCGCGTTCGGATCCATCACCGTACTGGGTGACCTGGCCCAGGCCACGGCACCCTGGTCGGCGCGGACCTGGCAGGAGCAGCTGACGCACCTGGGTAGGGCGCAGGCCACGGTCGTCCCGCTGACCACCGGTTTCCGCGTTCCCGCCGCGGTCATGGAGCTGGCCAACCTGCTGGTGGGCGCCCTCGGCGTGGATGTGCCGCCGGCCCGCTCGCTGCGTCACGACGGCGAGTTGACGGTCACCGCGGTCGACGACCTGGCGGCCGCCACCGTGTCCGCCGTCCGCGCGGCCCTCGACCGCGAGGGTTCGGTCGCCGTGATCGCCGCCGACGACGCGGTGACCGCCGCCTCGGCGGCTCTGCGCGAGGCGGGCATCGAGACGGCGACCGCCGAGCAGGTCGGCACGGCCGCCCGGGTGACCGTGCTGCCCGCGACAGTCGTCAAGGGCCTCGAGTACGACCATGTCGTCGTGGTGGAGCCGGCCGCGATCGTCGAGTCCGAGCCGCGCGGGCTGCACCGGCTGTACGTGGTGGTGACGCGTGCGGTGTCCCGGCTCGACGTCCTGCACACCCGGCCGCTCCCAGAGCCGCTCGCCGCCTGACGGCCTGCTCGACAGTCTGCTTAACCCAGTCAATATCCATACCCAGTCACGTGATTGCCCGAGTAAAGAACGTGCTAGGATGGCCCGGTGAATGCGCCGATGGGCTTGCGGGAGCGCAAGAAACAGCGAACGCGAAAAACGATCTCCGACACGGCGATCACGCTCTTCCTGGAGCACGGGTTCGACCAGGTCTCGGTCGTCGACATCGCGGCCGTGGCCGAGGTCTCCAAACCCACGCTGTTCAAGTACTTTCCCACCAAGGAGGACCTGGTGGTCCACCGCTTCGCCGACCACCAGACGGTGAGCAGCACCGTGGTGGCGCAGCGGCCGCCGGGGGTGTCCGCGATCGACGCCCTGCACCGGCACTTCCTGGACGGGCTGGCGGCCCGGGACCCCATCACGGGGCTCAACGACGACGAAGGCGTGCTGGCCTTCCATCGCCTCGTGTACTCCACGCCGAGCCTGGTGGCGCGCGTCGGCCAATACCTGGCCCAGGCCGAGGAGACCCTCGCCCGCACCCTCGTCGACGCCCTCGACTCGGACCGTGAGATCACCGCCGCCCTGCTGGCCGGCCAGGTCATCGCCACCGAGCGCATCCTGGCGTCGGTGAACTGGCAGCGCATCGTCGCCGGCCGGTCCGCGGACGAGGTCCACCCCGAGGCGGTGACCGACGCCGACCACGCCTACGCCCTGCTGCGCCAGGGACTGGCGGGGGCCGCCCCCCGGAAGTGACCAGGAACCCCGGCCGCCACGGCGGCCGGCCGTAGAGGCCGCGCCCACCGAAACGGTCGAGCCGTAAGGAGGGTGCCGTTTGCCGCCGTTCGGAGTGTCGAGCAATCCGGATGTCAGGAGGCCGGTGAGCGGCGTCGACGCCTCTCACAAGATTCGCTACCGGTACCGAAATACTCGCCGGACCTCGGGAACCCGCAGCGAGTGGCGGGCGGGGGCGGTTCGGCGAGGTAGCGGGCGTCTCGGTGCCGTGTTGCACTGAGCAGAGCGGGCGTCACCGCGGCGCCGATCGACGCCGCGGTCCGACATCGCGCACATTCCGCTGTACATCGCAGAGCGTGACATCGAGGATGCGGAGGCGGCTCATGGCGGAGTCGCGGGACGACGAGCAGCTCGGCCTGCGCCTGGCGGCCGTGGCGGCGGCGGGGTTCGTGCTGATCGTTCCGCCGTTCCTGGCGCGGTTCGATCACCTGGGACAGGTCTCCGGCGTACCGGTTCTCGCGGCCTACCTGTTTCTCGTCTGGGCGATCGTGATCGGTCTGGTCGCCGTGATCGGCGGCAGATCGGGGTAGACCGTGCTCCAGACCTGGTTCATCGTCGCCGTGTCGGCCGGGTACCTCGGCCTGCTCTTCGCAGTGGCCTTCTACGGTGACCGGCGGGCGGACTCCGGTCGGAGCGTCATCAACAACGCCACGATCTACGCGCTGTCCTTCGGCGTGTACGCCACCTCGTGGACGTACTACGGCAGCGTGGGCTGGGCCGCCAGGGCCGGAGTCGGCTTCCTGCCGATCTACCTGGGGCCGACGCTGATGCTCGCGCTGGGCTGGCTGGTGCTGCGCAGGATCATCCGGATCAGCCACCGGCACCGGGTCACCTCGCTGGCCGACTTCGTCTCCGCCCGTTACGGCAAGAGCACCGCGCTGGGCTGTCTGGTGACGGTCATCGCCGTGGTGGGGGTCGTTCCCTACATCTCACTGCAGCTCAAGGCGGTCGCCATCACCTTCGCGATCATCCGGCGGCACCCCGAGGTCACCTCCGCCCCGCAGGTGAGTCACATCCCGCTGCTCCAGGACACGGGGTTGTACGCGGCGCTGGTGCTCGCCGCGTTCACCATCGTCTTCGGCACCCGCCATCTGGACGCCACCGAACGCCACGAGGGCATGGTCGCCGCCATCGCGTTCGAGTCCGTGGTCAAGCTCGTGGCGTTCCTCTCGGCCGGGATCTTCGTGGTCTTCTGGATGTTCGGGGGGCTCCACGACCTGTTCTCCCGGGCCGCGGACGCCGGCTTCACCCAGCTGTTCACGCTGCGAGAGCACACCGGCTACGGCGCGTGGGTGTGGCTCACGGTGCTGTCCATGCTGGCGATCGTGCTGCTGCCCCGGCAGTGGCAGATCAGCGTGGTCGAGAACGTCGACGAGCGGCACCTCAAACGGGCGATGTGGCTGTTCCCGCTGTACCTGCTCGTGATCAGCCTCTTCGCGCTCCCGATCGCGGCCGGCGGGCTGCTGCGGTTCGGAACGGCCGTCGACGCCGACACCTACGTGCTGACCCTGCCGATGGCCGGCGGCCAGGACGCACTGGCGCTGGTCGTCTTCATCGGCGGCCTGAGCGCGGCCACCAGCATGGTCATCGTCGAGACGATCGCGCTCAGCACCATGGTGTCGAACTCCCTCGTGATGCCGCTGCTGCTGCGCAGCCGGTCCCGGCTGGCGCACCGGGACAACCTCGCCGGGCTGGTGCTGGGCATTCGCCGGGCGAGCATCGTGCTGATCCTGCTGCTCGGGTACGCGTACCTGCGGCTGGCCGGCGAGGCGACGGCACTGGTGTCGATCGGCCTGGTGTCGTTCGCGGCCGTGGCGCAGTTCGCGCCGGCCATCCTGGGCGGCCTGTTCTGGAAGCGCGGTACCCGCCGGGGCGTGCTGGTCGGCCTGGTGGCGGGGTTCGCCGTGTGGCTGTACACCCTGGTGCTGCCGACCTTCGCCGATGCCGGGCTGCTGTCCGGTTCGTTCCTGCGGGATGGCCCGCTCGGCATCGGGCTGCTCCGGCCGCAGCATCTCCTGGGCGTGACGGGACTGGACCCGATCAGCCATGCGATGTTCTGGAGTGTGCTGCTGAACTTCGGCGGATACGTCGCGGTCTCCCTCGTGGACCGGCCCGGCGCTGCCGAGCGGGCGCAGGCGGAGCAGTTCGTCGAAGTCCTCGAGGAGCCGGTGCGGCAGCGGCACTGGCAGGTCCGTGCCACGGTCGGCGAACTGCAGACCCTGCTGGAACGCTTCCTCGGACCGGAGGGCGCCCGGCGGGCGCTGTGCTCCTACCCCGGAAGGAGACCCGACTCGCCGGCGGCCGAAGCGCCGCCCGAGCTGGTCCATCACGCGGAAGCCCAGCTCGCCGGCTCGGTGGGCGCCGCGTCCGCCCGGCTCGCGGTCGCCACGGTGGCCGGGGAGGAGGAGGTCGGCACGGAGCAGGTGATGGCGATGATCGGCGAGGCGTCGAAGCGGGTCGAGCTGGTCCGGTGGCGGTTGAAGCTGCTCTACGACGCGACCGGCGGCATCGGCACCACCCTCGATGTGACCCGTACGGCCGAAGAGCTGACGCAGGTCGCGGTTCCGCGTTTCGCCGACTACGTCACCGTCGACCTGGCCGAATCCGTGCTGAGCGAAGAGGAACCGGGGATGAACGGCATGGGCACCGGCGGCAGCAAGCGGATGCGGCGCGCGGCCTTCAGCGGCATCCGCGACGACGCTCCCCTGTTCGCCGTCGGCGACCTGATGACTTTCGCGCCGTCCTCGCCACAGGCCCGCGCCGTCGAGAGCGGCCTGGCGATCCTGGTGCCTCATCTGCGTGATTCCACGGACTGGCAGGAGGTGGAACTGGACCCCGCGCGGGGCTCCCGCGTCATCGACTACGGGATCCATTCGCTCATCACGGCGCCGCTGTCCGCCCGCGGCGTGCTGCTGGGCATGGTCCACTTCTGGCGCTCCGAGAAGCCCGAGCCCTTCGACCAGGACGATCTCTCCCTCGCGGCGGAACTGGCCACCCGAGCCGCCGTGTCCCTCGACAACGCACGCCGTTACACCCGCGAGCACGGCCTGGCCGTGGCGCTGCAGCGGAGGCTGCTGCCGCGCGCGCTGCCCGAACAGAACGCCGTCGAGGTCGCTTCCCGTTACCTCCCCGCGCGGGCGGTCGGCGGCGACTGGTTCGACGTCATCCCGCTGCCGGGCGCCAGGGTGGCGCTGGTCATGGGCGACATCGTGGGACACGGACTGCAGGCCGCGGCCAGCATGGGGCAGCTGCGCACCGCCGTGCACAACTTCTCCACCCCCTTGGACCTGTCGCCCGACGAACTCCTGAGCCACCTCGACGAGTTGGTCACCCTCATCGACCAGGACGCGATCGCGGCCGGCGACCGTACCACCCTCACCGGCGCCACCTGCCTGTACGCGGTCTACGACTCCGTGACCGGCGACTGCGCCATCGCCAGCGCCGGCCACCCGGCGCCCGCGCTCGTCCGGCCCGACGGTACGGTGGAGTTCCTGGACGTGCCGTCCTGCCTGCCCCTCGGCATCGGCGGGCTGCCCTTCGAGTGCGCCGAGCTGCGGCTGGCCGAGGGCAGCAGGCTGGTCCTGTTCACCGACGGCCTCGTCGAGCGCCGCGACCTGGACGTCGACGCCGGCCTGCGGCTGCTCCGCGAGACGCTGGAGCGTGCGGACCTCTCGCCCGAGCAGACCTGCGACGCCGTGCTGGACGCCCTGCTCCCGGAGTCCCAGCGGGACGACATCGCGCTGCTCGTCGCCCGTACGCGGGTGCTGGGCCCCGGCCAGGTCGCCGAGTGGGACGTGGAGCGCGACCCCGCCGACGTCCGCCGGGTACGCACCGCCGTCTCCGCCCGGCTCACGGAGTGGGAACTGGAGGATCTCGTGGACACCACGGAGCTGATCTGCAGCGAGCTGATCACCAACGCCATACGGCACGCCGCCGGGCCCATCAGGATGCGGTTGATCCGCGACCGTGCGCTGGTCTGCGAGGTCTCCGACCAGAGCAGCACCTCGCCGCATCTGCGCTACGCGGCCAGCACGGACGAGGGCGGGCGGGGCCTGTTCCTCGTGGCCCAGTTCGCCGAGCGCTGGGGCACGCGCTACACCAGGGACGGCAAGGTCATCTGGGCCGAGCAGGCGACGCCGGGAACGCGCGGTGGCTGACCTGCGCCGCCCATGGCCTCCCGCCGTCGACCGTCGGGTGCCGCGCGGTCGCGCCACCGCGCGGCTCGGTCCGGCTCGGTCCGGCTCGGTCCGGCTCGACCACTTGGTGACAGGCCACCCAAAAACGATAGAAAGGTAATATGAGCGGATTTCCGCACCCTTCCGGGCAGGACAGGCGGAACGGGCAGCGAGCAGGCGTGCGGCGGTCGGGGTCGCTCCTGAACGTGCACAGCCTCGCCGGCCAGGTCTTCCTGCTCCAGCTGGCGGTCGTGATGCTGCTCGTCGCCGCGGCCCTGGTGGCGCTCGTGGTGCAGGCTCGGCGCGACGTCATGGCGGACGCCCGCCAGCGGACGCTCACCGTCGCGCAGACGTTCGCGAACTCCCCGGGCATCGCGACGGCGCTGAGCGGCGGACACCCGACCGCGGAGCTCCAGCCGCACGCCGAGGCGACCCGGAAGGCCGCGGGCGTCGACGCCGTCATCGTGTACGGGCTGAACGGGATCACCCTCGCCCACAGCGACCCGCGTCAGATCGGGAAACGCGTCATCGGGCCCTACGCCGCGGCGGCCACCGGCAAGCCGTTCACCAGTACGTTCAAGGGCTCCCTGGGACTCTCCGTGGTCTCGGCGGTTCCCGTCAGGGGCCCCGACGGCTCGGTCATCGCCATCGTCTCCGTGCCCGTCACGGTCGACCGGGTGCAGCACAGGGTGGACCGGCAGCTGCCGGTCATCCTCGGCGGCGCCGCCGCGGCCCTTTCCCTCGCCGCAGGCGGGTCGGGCCTGGTCAGCCGGAGGCTGCGGCGGCAGACCCATGGCCTGGGGCCGACGGAGATGACCCGGATGTACGAGCACCACGACGCGGTGCTGCACTCGGTGCGGGAAGGAGTGCTGATCGTCGGCGGTGACGGCCGGCTGCTGCTGGCCAACGACGAGGCGCGGCGGCTCCTGGACCTGCCGGCCGACGCGGAGGGGCGGCGCATCACCGGTCTGGGGCTGGAGGAGGACCTCGCCGGGCTGCTGGCCTCCGACCGCCCCGCCACCGACGAGGTGTACCTGGCGGCCGACCGGCTGCTCGCCGTCAGCAAGCGGCTCACCGCACCGCACGGACCGGCCGGCAGCGTGGTGACGCTCCGGGACACCACCGAACTGCGGGCCCTCTCCGGCCGGGCGGAGGTGGCACGCGAGCGGTTGCGGTCGCTCTACGACGCCGGGCTGCGCATCGGCACCACGCTCGACGTGCGGCGCACGGCCGAGGAACTGGCCGAGGTGGCGGTGACCCGGTTCGCCGACATCGCCACCGTGGATCTCCTGGACCCGGTCCTGTGCGGCGAGGAGGCCTCCGGTACGGCCGCCGGGATCACGGAGCTGCGCCGCACCGCCGTCTCCGGTCCCGACGCGGACCATCCCCTGTACCGCGTCCACGACCTGATCCGGTTCGTCCCGGCCCACCCGTTCTCCACGGCGATGACCGAGGGCCGGCCGGTCCTGATCAGAGACCTGAGCGCCTCCGACGGCTGGCAGGCCCAGCAACCCGAACGTGCCCGCCGGATCCTCGATCACGGCATCCACTCCCTGCTGGTGGTTCCCCTGCGAGCCCGCGGCGTCTTGCTGGGAGTGGTCAACTTCTGGCGCGCGAAGGGCTCCGCGCCGTTCGAGGACGAGGACGTGTCCTTCGCCGAGGAGCTGGCCGCACGGGCAGCGGTGTGCGTCGACAACGCCCGCCGCTACACCCGCGAACACGCCATGGCCGTCACCCTGCAGCACAGCCTGCTGCCCCGCGCGCTGCCCGAGCTGTCCGCCCTCGACGTGGCCTACCGCTACCTGCCGGCCGAGGCCGGGGTCGGCGGGGACTGGTTCGACGTCATCCCGCTGTCCGGCACCCGGGTGGCACTGGTCGTCGGCGATGTCGTCGGCCACGGTCTGCACGCCGCTGCGACCATGGGCCGGCTGCGCACCGCCGTGCACAACTTCGCCGGCCTCGACATGCCCGTGGAGGAGCTGCTGGGCCGCATGGACGAACTGGTGGCGCAGATCGACGCCGAGGAGGCGGCCGACGCGGACTTCGGTCCGGCGATGATCACCGGGGCGACCTGCCAGTACGCCGTCTACGATCCCGTCACCGGGCGGCTGGCCGTCGCGACCGCGGGGCATCCGGGACCGGCGGTGGTCCGGTCCGACGGCACCGTCGACTTCCCTCAGCTGCCCGTCTCCCCGCCCCTGGGACTCGGCGCCGGACTGCCCGTCGAGACCGCCGAGTTCACCGTGCCGGAGGGTTCCCGGCTGGTGCTCTACACCGACGGGCTGATCGAGGACCGCACCCGGGACCTGGACGCCGGTCTGGAGGCCCTGCGCGATGCTCTGACCGGGCCCGACCGCACGCCGGAGGCCACCTGCGCGACGGTGGTGGAGTCCATGCTGTCCGAACATCCCAGGGACGACGTCGCGCTGCTGGTGGCCCGCACCCGCCGGCTCGGGCCGGAGGAGGTCGCCGAGTGGGACGTCCCCCGCGACCCCGCGGCGGTGGCCCCGGTACGCGCCGCCTGCGTCCGCCGACTCACGGAGTGGGGGCTGGAGCAGGTCGTCTTCACCGCCGAACTCATCCTCAGCGAGCTGATCACCAACGCCATCCGCTACGCCGCCGGGCCCATCACCGTACGGCTGCTCCGCAGGGTGCCGAAGGACGACTCCGCCGCGGGCACCCTGATCATCGAGGTCTCCGACGGCAGCAGCACCTCGCCGCGGCTGCGCCGGGCGAAGGTCACCGACGAAGGCGGCCGCGGGCTCTTCCTGGTCGCCCGCTTCGCCGAACGCTGGGGGACCCGCTACACGCCCACCGGCAAGGTCATCTGGGCCGAACAGCCGCTGCACCACGCCGCCACGCCGGAGGCGGAGGACCTCGGCGAGATCCTGCTGGGCGAATGGGACGAAACGGCCGGGTGAGAAGAGCGTGCACAGGCGTACGCGAGCCGCCTTCGGCCCGGGTAAGACCATGATCGGGGGCTTCCCGAGCGGCATTCCGCGGTCGAGGCGGCCGGGTACCCTGGCCTCGATGACCGTTTCGTCGGCACAACGGACCCCAGGGAGCCGGGTGGCGCAGGCGGAAGGTTCGCCGCTCCGGACCCGGGGGTGCGGCCCGCAGCCGGTCGAGGTGACCCCGTCCCCTCATGCCCGGGAGCCATCGTGACTACAGCGTGTGCCCGAGCGGCCGCGGTCTTCGGCTGCCTCGCTCTCGTGGCACTGGGCCTGAGTGCCTGCGAGAACACCACGGCCACCAGGCCCGCGAAGCCGTCGGCGGCCACGTCCGCCGAGAGCATGGGCGGCATGTCCGCGCTGGTCTCCGCGGCGAAACGGGAGGGCACGCTCACCGCGATCGCGCTGCCGCGTGACTGGGCCAACTACGGCGCTCTGATCAACGGCTTCGAGAAGAAGTACGGGATCAAGGTCAGGGTCGTGGATCCGCTGAGCCACAGCGAGGACGAGATCGACGCCCTGAGGAAGAGGGGGAACCGGCCGACGGCACCCGACGTGGTCGACGTGGGCGACACGTTCGCGCGGAACGCCGCGGCGCAGCATCTGCTCGCGCCCTACAAAGTGGCCGCCTACGATTCGATCCCCCGCAACCAGAAGGACGCGAAGGCCCGCTGGTACAACAACTACGGGGGCTACATCTCCATCGGCTGCAACGCAGACCGGATCAAGCACTGTCCGGCGACCTTCGCCGATCCGCTGAAGCCGGGTCACAAGGGCAAGGTCGCACTCGTGGGCGACCCGACCCGGTCGGCCACCGCCTTCGCCGGCGTCTACGCGGCCGCGCTGGCGAACAACGGGTCGTTCGGGAACGTCCAGCCCGGTCTCGACTACTTCGCGGAGCTCGCGAAGACCGGCCACTTCAACCCTGTCCACTCCAACTCGGCGACGGTCGAGAACGGCCGGACCCCCATCAGCGTCAACTGGGACTACATCAACCTCCACTACGCCGACCAGCTCCGCGACAAGGGCGTGAACTGGCAGGTCGCGATCCCCTTCGACGGCACCTTCGCCCAGTACTTCGCGCAGGCGGTCAACAAGAACGCCCCGCACCCGGCGGCTGCCCGCCTGTGGGAGGAGTACCTGTTCAGCCCGGAGGGCCAGAACCTGCGGCTGCGTGCCTACGCCCGCCCGGTGCTCATGGACGCCATGCGGCGGAACGGCACTCTCGACAAGGCCGCCGCCGCGCGGCTGCCGACGGTCGAGGGAACGCCGCGGTTCCCGACGGACGCCCAGCTGGAGAAGGCGCGGGAGACGGTCGACCAGGGCTGGGCGGCGGCGGTCTCCGGCTAGCCGGGACGCTCACCGCCGCCCACCCCGTCGTAGCTTCCCGGTCTGTCAGGCCGCTCCCTCGCGGGCGGTGCGGGCCGCCATGGCGAGGTCCATGTCCGTGGTCTCCGGGGCGAGGAAGTGGGAGACCAGGCCGCCGGCGGCGAGTACCCCGGCCCCGACCAGCAGCACGAACTGCGCGCCGAAGCGCTCCAGGCCCATCGGCAGCAGGAAGGTGCCGATGGCGGCGCCGACCCGGCTCATCGCGGTGGCGAAACCGACGCCCGTGGTGCGCACCGAGGTGGGGAACACCTCCAGCGGGTAGACGGCGGTCAGGGCGCTGGAGGCGGCGTTGAGGAAGATGAAGAACAGGAAGCCGCCGACGACGACGGGCGTGGAGGACGGCCACGCGGCCACCAGCGCCAGGGCTCCGGCCGTGATCCAGAACGGCGGGATGAGCAGCTTGCGGCGCCCGATCCGGTCCACGACCAGACAGCCCGCGGTGACGCCGGCGACGGCCGTGAAGGAGTACACGAGCAGGGCCGCGACCGCGTTGTCGCCCATGTGCAGGGCGTCGAAGACCTGGGTCCAGAAGGTGCCGATCGCGAAGTACGGCAGGACCAGTGCGGCCCAGAAGACGCCGGCGAACACCGTGCCGCGCAGGTTTCTGCGGTTGAACAGGGCGCGGAAGCCGGCCTGCCGGGTCTGGGCCCGCTCCTCGAGTTCGGCGTCGATGTCGACCTCGATGCCGTACTTGGCGATGAGCGCCTCGGCCTCTTCCCTGCGGCCCCGGGACAGCAGCCAGCGCGCGGACTCGGGGACGCCGCCGCGCAGCGACACGCAGACGACCGCGATCACGGCGCTGCTGGCCAGGGACCAGCGCCAGCCGCCGTCGACGTTCGCGAACAGCGCCCCGACGACGGTGGCGAGCGCGTAGCCGACGTACCAGCTGATCTCCAGGCTGGCCAGCAGCCGGCCGCGGCCCTTGCGGGGCGCGTACTCGGACAGCAGCGGCGCGCCGATGGCGTACTCCCCGCCGATCGCCACGCCCATCAGCAGGCGCAGCAGGAACAGCTGCGTGCCGTCCGTCACGAAGAACTGCAGGACCGAGCCGACCAGGAAGATCAGCATGTCGGCGAGGAACACCGGGCGCCGCCCGAACCGGTCGGCGAGCCGTCCGAAGAGCGGGCCGCCGACGAAGATGCCGATCAGCGGCGAGGCGCCGACCAGGCCCTGCATCAGCGTGGAGAGGGGGAGGTCGGCGGTGAGCGCGGCCATCGCCATGCCGATGCCGCCGATGATGTAGCCGTCGATGCCCTCGCCGATCTGGGTGGCGAGCTTCAGCTTGGTGTGCAGCCGCCTGCGCTCCTTCTGGGAGGCGGTGGCCGGGGACGGCTGCGGGCTGAGCGGCTGGTGCTCGGTCGCGGGCGTCATTGCCATGAGCGGTCCTTGTCTTGGCGGTGTCCGGGCGGTCACCGGGACACCGTGCGTGCGCAGCGGGGGACGGGGGTGACGGGGAAAGGGGAGGGGAGGGGAGGTGAGGTGAGGTCAGACGGCCGGCCAGTCGAGGGCGATGTACTGCGTCTCCAGGAACGCCTCGATGCCCTCGCGCCCGCCCTCCCGGCCGATGCCGGACTGCTTGACGCCGCCGAACGGGGCGGCCGGGTCGGACAGCAGGCCTCGGTTGAGGCCGACCATGCCGGCCTCCAGGCGTTCGGCCAGGCGCAGGGCCCGGGCGAGGTCGCGGGAGTAGACGTACGAGGCGAGGCCGTGGACCGTCGCGTTGGCGCGGGCCAGCATCTCGTCCTCGTCGGTGAAGGTGGTCAGTGGCGCGACGGGTCCGAAGACCTCCTCGTGGAGGATACGGGCGTCGTCGGGTACGTCGGTGAGGACGGTCGCCGGGTGGAAGTGGCCGGGTCCGTCGGGCACCGTGCCCTGCGCGGCGATGCGGGCGCCGCGGGCGAGCGCGTCGTCGACCAGGGACCGGATCTTGTCGACGGCGGCCCGGTTGATCATCGGGCCGAGGGTGACGCCCTCCTCCAGACCCGGGCCGGTGCGCACGGCGGCCATCGCGGCCCCGAACTTCTCGGTGAACTCGGCGGCCACGGCCTCGTGGACGTAGAACCGGTTGGCGGCGATGCAGACCTCCCCGCCGCCGCGCATCTTGGCGTCCATCGCGCCGCGTACGGCGGCGTCGACGTCGGCGTCCGCGCAGACGACGAAGGGGGCGTTGCCGCCCAGCTCCATGGTGACGTTGACGACGTTCGCCGCGCACTGCTCCAGCAGCTTGCGGCCGGTGCCGGTGGAGCCGGTGAAGGAGAACTTGCGGACGCGTTCGTCGCCGAGCCAGGCGGAGACGACCTCGGGCGCTCGGTCGGTGGGCAGGACGTTGAGCAGCCCGTCGGGCAGTCCGGCCTCGGTCAGCAGCGCGGCGACCGCGAGGGCGGTCAGCGGGGTCTCCGGGGCGGGCTTGAGCAGGACGGGGCAGCCGGCGGCGAGCGCGGGCGCGATCTTGCGGGTGGCCATGGCGGCCGGGAAGTTCCACGGGGTGACGAAGGCGGTGACGCCGACCGGGTGCTTGCGCACGACGTGCCGGAAGCCGCCGGCCGGCGCGTCCCCGAACGAGGAGCCGATGCGGACGGCCTCCTCGGCGAACCAGCGGAAGAACTCGGCCGCGTAGCCGACCTCGGCGGCCGCGTCCCGGTAGGCCTTGCCGTTCTCCAGGACGATCAGCCGGGCGAGGGTGTCGGTGTGCTCGCGCATCAGCGCGAAGGCGCCGTGCAGGATCTCCGAGCGGCGGCGGGCGGGCGTGGCACGCCACTCGTCCGCCGCGTCCTCGGCCGCCGCGATCGCGGCGAGGGCGTCGCCGGGTCCGGCCGCCGACACCTCGCGCAGGAGCTCGCCGGTGGCCGGGGCGTGCACGGGGTACGTCCGCTCGTCCTCGGCCGCGCGCCAGCTGCCACCGATGAGCACATCGCCCTCGGCCAGCGGTGCCTTGGCCAGGGTGTCGATGCCGACGAGATTCATGAGCTGCTCTTTTCTCCGTTCCCGGACAGGAATCGTCCGGTGGGCGGCGAATTTACGAGCGCGTCACAGGGCCGACAAGGCCCGCTCCCCGGATCGCAATGGTGGTTGCTGTCAGGGCAACCGGCCGATCATGCGGGACCGGCGTCGGTCGGTGGATGCGGCGGGCGGCGGGGGGAGGGGAGGGCGGCGGGCGGCCCCGGGGCCCCGGGGCCTTGCGGGCCGGATCCGGCGGTCAGGCCAGCCGTGCCCGCCGCGGCGGGGTGCGCCGCGGTTCCCAGCCGAGCAGCGCGGAGACCCGGGCCGCCGCCGCGGCCGTGGTACGTCCGGCCACGTCGAGGCGGTCCCCGAGCCGGGACTTGGGCGCCGAGATGTTGAGCGCGGCGACGACCCGTCCGCGGAAGTCGCGCACCGGCGCGGAGACACCGACGAGTCCCTCCTCGAACTCCTCGCTGACCCGCCCGTACCCGCGCCGCGCCGCCTCCTGGATGACCGCCCACAGCTCGGGCACGGCCAGGTCGCCGCTCGTGCCGAAGCGGACGTACAGCTCGTCCGGCGTGGCGTCGGCCAGCAGCACGCGCCCCGCCGAGGTCTGCCAGGCGGGCACCCCGCGCCCCTCCCAGCCGTGCACGCGGAAGGAGTGCCCGGAGACCGACAGCAGGGTGAGCACCTCGCGGTCCCGGAGCACGCACAGGTGGCTGGTCTCCTCCAGGTCCGCCGACAGCCGGTGCATGACCGGCTCGGCCGTCCGCACCAGCCGGTTCTCCGAGGTGCGGGCGACCAGCGAGAACAGCCGCCAGCCCAGCCGGTACTCCAGCGTGTCGGGATCACGCTCGACGATGCCCTCGGCGGCCAGCGCCTTCAGCGCCCGCGACACCTGTGTCTTCTCCCGGCCCACCAGCTGCGCGAGGCGTACGACGCCCAGGCCGCCGGCCTCCTGCGCCTCGTCGGAGGCGAGCGCCTCCAGCAGGTCGATGTCCCGGCGCAGGCCGTGCCCGCGCGGGGCGGCCGAGGGATCGGGGGTGCGCGGAGGGATGTGCGTCACGTACCCCATCCTAGGCGCCCGCCCCGGACAGAACCGCAGGTCATCGTGTGAGTTGTCAGGAGAGCAACCGGCATTGCGATTCCCGTGAGCGCCTTGCGAGGGGGTGGTCGCGGTCCTAGATTCGCCGCATCGGGCCGGATGAACTGCACCGAATGCGAGGTTCGTACCCGCTGCCCCGACCCTTTCCTCCCCCGCCCCCAGCCAAGGCCCAGGAGTTCCTCTGATGCCCTCATCCTTCGCCCCGGCCGCACTCATCGGCGAGTCCTTCGTCGGTGAGGGCGCGAACGCGGCACACACGAACATCGTGATCGGACGCAAGGGCGGCCCCGTGGAGACCGCGTGGGCGACCGCGCTGGCCACCCCGAGCGCCGGGCACGTGCCGTTCGTGACCGTCGTGCGCCCGTCGGTTCCGGTCAAGCCGCTGACGCTGTTCGTGTCCAAGGCCGCCACCGAGGGCGAGCTGCACCAGCGCGCCACCTGGGGCTCGGCCCAGGCGGGGCTGGCGCAGGGCGTCGCGGACGCGGTCGAGGAGGGGCTGCTGCCCGCCGAGGACGCCGACGACCTGCTGATCATCGCCGCGGTGTGGGTGAACCCGGCGGTCGACGACCTGGACGTCTCGTTCCGCAACCAGCGCGCCGCCGCGTACGGCGCGGTGCGCGCCGCGGTGACCGAGACTCCCACCGTCGCGGACGTGCAGGCCGCCGCGAAGGAGGGCCCGACCAACCCGTTCTACACCCCGAGCCCCGAGGTGCTCGCCCGATGAAGATCACCGACATCACCCTGGACCGGCTGCGCCTCGAGCTCGACCCGCCGTTCCGCGCCGCCTGGGACCCCGAGCCGCGCCGCCACTTCGACGCCACGATCGTCCGCGTCCACACCGACGAGGGCGTCACCGGCATCGGCTCCGGTGACCTGATGGACGGCTTCGACAGCTACCGGCACCTGTTCGTCGGCGAGGACCCGCTCGACATCACCCGGCACGTCAGGGCCATCGAGACCGCCAACTTCCACGGCGCCTACTACTGGCCCCTGGAGGCGGCGCTGTGGGACCTGATCGGCAAGGTGCACGGCCGCCCGGTGTCGGAGCTGTTCGGCAACGCGGCCCGCAAGCTGCCCGCGTACGCCTCCTCCGGCGAGCTCAAGTCCCCCGAGGAGCGGGTCGCCACGGCGCTGCACGTCCGCGAGGCGGGCTTCCGCGCGATGAAGATCCGCATCGACCGCAACCGCGTCGACGAGGGCATCGCGGCGGTGCGGGCCGTCCGTGCGGAACTGGGCCCGGACTTCGAGATCATGGTCGACCTCAACCAGTCCTGGCGGATGGCCGGCGACACGGCGAACGCCTCCGACCTCGCCAAGACCCGCAAGGTGATCGCACGGCTCGCCGAACTCGACGTGTTCTGGGTCGAGGAACCGCTGCCCTACGCCGACATCGACGGCTTCAAGCGGCTGCGCGCCGAGAACCCGGGCGTGCGCATCGCGGCCGGCGAGATGCACCACTCCCCCACCGAGCTGCTGCGCTACCTCGAAGAGGACGCCCTCGACATCTATCAGATGGACGTCGTGCTCGCGATCGGCATGCACCGCGCCCGCACGCTCGCCGAACTGGCGCACCTGAAGCACCGTCAGTTCACCCCGCACAGCTGGACCAACGGCATCGGCGTGCTCGCCAACCTGCACGTCGCGGCCGGCGTCGGGGGCGGCCCGTTCTTCGAGTTCCCCTACGACCCGCCCGGCTGGACCCCCGAACGCCGCGACTTCATGCTCGCCGAACCGGTGCGGGTCGACGCCGACGGCTGCCTCGAAGTACCCGACAAGCCCGGCCTCGGCATCGAACTGGACGAGGACGCGATCGACCGCTGGAGGATCAAGTGACCTACTCCGTAGACGAGTTGCTGACGCGGTCGTACGACGACTGGCTGGCCGCGGCGGGCAAGCTCACCTTCGAGACGCGGCTGTTCATCGACGGCGCCTTCACGGATGCCGCCTCCGGCGACCGCATCCCCAGCGTCTCGCCGCGCGACGGTGCGGTGCTGGCCGAGGTGCAGGCGGCCGGCGAGGCGGACGTGGACCGGGCGGTGCGCTGCGCGCGGGCCGCCTTCGAGGACGGCCGCTGGCGCGGCCTCGCGCCCAAGGAGCGCAAGCGCGTCCTGCTGCGCTGGGCGGAGCTGGTCCTCCGCGACGCCGAGGAACTGGCGCTGCTGGACACCCTGGAGATGGGCAAGCCCATCACCGAGTCGGTGCGCATCGACGTGGTCAAGGCGGCGGAGACGATCGCCTGGTACGCCGAGGCGATCGACAAGACGTACGACGAGGTGGCGCCGACCCCCGGCGACGCCCTGGCGCTGATCACGCGCGAGCCGCTGGGTGTCGTCGCCGCGGTGGTGCCGTGGAACTACGCGCTGCTGATCGCCAGTTGGAAGCTCGGCCCGGCCCTCGCGACGGGCAACAGCGTGGTCCTCAAGCCCGCCGAGCAGACGTCCCTGGCCGCCCTGCGGCTGGCCGCGCTCGCCACCGAGGCCGGGCTGCCGGACGGGGTGCTGAACGTCGTCCCCGGCCGGGGCGAGGTCGCCGGGCAGGCGCTCGGCCGGCACCCGGACGTCGACAAGATCGCCTTCACCGGCTCGGCGGAGGTGGCCCGGCTCTTCCAGGTGTACGCGGGCGAGTCCAACGGCAAGCAGGTCGCCGTCGAGGCCGGCGGCAAGTCACCGCAGCTCGTGCTGGAGGACGCCGACGTCGAGGCCGCCGCGTCCGCCGTGGCCCGGGGCATCTTCTACAACGCCGGACAGACCTGCAACGCGGGATCGCGGGTCGTCGTGCACGCCTCGGTCAAGGACGAACTGCTCGCCGCCGTACGGCGGATCACCGCCGACACCTTCCGGGTCGGCGACCCGCTCGACCCGGCCACCGTCATGGGCCCGATCGTCGACGAGACGCAACTGTCCAAGGTCCTCGGCTACATCGAGCGCGGCCGGCGGGACGGGGCGACCGTTCTGCTCGGCGGCGGGCGCACCCACGTCGAGTCGGGCGGCAGCTTCGTCGAGCCGACCATCCTCGACGGCGTCGAGAACACCTCGGCGGTCGGGCAGGAGGAGATCTTCGGCCCGGTCCTCGCGGTGGTGTCGTACGACGGCGACGTGGACGAGGGCGTACGGCTCGCGAACGAGAGCGACTTCGGGCTGGTCGCCTCCGTCTGGACACGCGACGTGACCGTGGCGCACCGCACGGCGAAGCGGCTGCGGGCCGGCACCGTGTGGATCAACACCTTCGACGCGAGCGACGTCATCACCCCGTTCGGCGGCTTCAAGGCCACCGGCGCGGGACGTGACAAGTCGCTGCACGCGCTGGACGCCTACACGGCGCTCAAGACCACCTGGATCAACCTGGCCTGAACGGGCCCCACTCTCGACCCCCTTCACTTGCAAGACCTCTACAGAGCCGTAGCGAGGACACCATGAGGATCGGCTTCATCGGCCTGGGCAACATGGGACGCCACATGGCCCGCCACCTGATCCACGCGGGACACCAGGTCACCGTGCACGACACCCGGCCCGAGGCGGCCGCCGAGCACCTGGCGCTCGGCGCCCTTTGGGCCGAGACCCCCGCGGTCTGCGCCGACGGCGCCGAACTGCTGATCACCATGCTGCCGAACCCGCGCACCGTCGAGGACGTGCTGCTGCGCGGCGGGGCCGCCGAGGCCCTGCCCGAGGGCGCGCTCTGGATCGACATGTCGACTTCCACCCCGGCCGCCGCCGAGCGGGTCGCCGCCGAGGTGCTCGACCGGCGCGGAGTGCGCCGGCTGGACGCCCCGGTGAGCGGGATGGCGCGCGGCGCCGAGGCCGGGGCGCTGCAGATCTTCGCCGGCGGGGCGGTGGACGACTTCCGCGCGGCGCTGCCGGCCCTGGAGGCCATGGGCGACCCGGAGCGGATCCTGCACGTCGGGCCGCTCGGCGCCGGGTACACCGTCAAGCTCATGATCAACCTGCTGTGGTTCAGCCACCTCGTCGCCACCTCCGAGGTGCTGGCGATGGGCGTGAAGGCGGGCGTCGACCTCGGCGTGCTGCGCAACGCGCTGCTCGCCAGCCCGGCCGCCTCCAACTTCCTGGAGAACGACGTGCTGTGCGTGCTCACCGACGGTGACTACGACGACTCGTTCGCCATGGCACTCGCCTGCAAGGACCTGGGTCTGGCCGTCGACCTCGGCCGGGACATCGGCGTGTCCACGGAGCTGTCCGCGCTGGTCGAGCAGATCTACCGCCGCGCCAAGGCCCAGTACGGCGACCTGGCGGGTGAGATGAGCCCGGTCCGCCTCTACGAGACCCTCGCCGGGCGGGAGTTCCGCCTGCCCGACCCGACGGCCGCGCCGGCCGGCGCAGGGGTCGGGGCCTGACGGCCCGCCGTACCCGCCTCCCGCACGCAGAAGTCAGGAGCCGCACCCCATGACCTTCACCGACGGCCTCGCGCCGCTCAGCATCGAACCGACCTGCCGCATCGAGTTCGGCCCCGGCCGCGTCGACCGCCTGCCCGGACTGGTCGCGTCGACGGGCCACACCCGTGCCTTCGTCGTCACCGACCGCGGCCTGCGCGCGGCGGGTGTCGTCGAGCGCGTCCTCAAGCTGCTCGACGCGGACGGCATCGAGTACGCCGTCTACGACGAGGTGGCCCCCAACCCCTCCACGGGCAACGTGGACGCGGGTGCCGCACGGGCCCGTGCCTTCGGGCCGTCCGCGGTCGTCGCCCTCGGCGGCGGCTCGGTGCTCGACGCGGCCAAGGGCATCGCGCTGCTGGTCGGCAACCCGGACGCGGTGGCCGCCGACGCCGACAGCCTGTGGGAGGCGGCCGACGGACTGCCGCTGGTGGCGATCCCGACCACCGCCGGCACGGGCGCCGAGACCAACGGCTTCGGCGTCATCGAGGACACCGCCGCCTGCCGCAAGGTCTACATCGGGCACCCGTCCGTGAAACCGCGGGTCGCCCTGCTCGACCCCGAGCTGACCGTGGGTCTGCCCGCGCCGGCCACCGCGGCCACCGGCATCGACGCCCTGGTCCACGGCATCGAGTCGCTGGCCTCGCGCGGCGCCAACCCGGTCTCCGTCGCCTATGCCACGCAGGCCGTGACCATGGTCAGCGGCGCGCTGCCGGCGGCGTACCGGGACGGCTCGGACCTCGACGTCCGCGCCGCGCTGATGATGGGCGCCCACCTCGCGGGCCAGGCGCTCACCCTGTCCGGTCTCGGCCTGGTCCACGGCATCGGACACGCGCTCACGGCGCACACCGGCACCCCCCACGGCGTCGCGCTCGCCGCCGTGCTGGAGGAGGTCATGGAGTTCAGCGCCCCGGCGGCCCGGGACGCCTACGAACAGGCGGCCCGCGCCATGCGTCTCGCCCCGCCCGCAGACGGCGACTGGGCGCGGGCCGCGGTGGAGGGCGTGCGGGAGATCTCCGGCGCTGTGGACGTCAAGCGGCCGCTGCGGGACCTCGGCGCCGACCGCGCGATGCTGCGGTCCATCGCGGCGGGGGCGGTCGCGGACGCGGTGACGAAGAACGCTCCGCGGCTGCCGAGCGAGTCGGACGTGCTGGAGATCCTGCGCCGGACGCACTGACCGGCTCCGGAGAAGACCGTCGGACACGCGGCGGTGAGGCCCCATCAGGCGGCCTCACCGCCGCTGCCACGTGTCCGCCCGCTGTCGCATCCCTTTACCTGGCTGTCATGTACCTGTAGCTTCCGCTGATGCAAGAACTTGCAGCAAGTTGCTGACTGACATTGCAGCAGCTCCCCACCCGCTGCCCGGGAGACTCCATGAGATTCACGTCGACAGCCCCTCCGAGCGCAGGACCACGGCCCCGCCTGCTACGGCGGGCGCTCGCCGCGGCCGTCGCGGCCGCGGGGGTGACCGGACTGCTCACGGGACCGTCGCAGTCCCCGTCCGTCCCGATGCGGCCGACGGCCGCCACCGCGAACACGACGACCGTCTTCTACTACACGAAGACGAAGAACTGGCCGTCCACCTACCTGCACTGGGCCCCCGACGGCGGATCCTGGACCACCGTCCCGGGCACGCAGATGGAGGCCGCCTGCACGGACTGGGTGAAGAAGACCGTCGACCTCGGCTCGGCCACCGGACTGCAGGCCACCTTCAACAACGGCAGCGGCACCTGGGACAACAACGGCGGCAGCAACTACGCCCTGGGCACCGGAACCGTCACCGTCAAGGACGGGGTGATCGCCCACAGCGACCCGTGCGCGGACACCGGCACGGGTTCCGGCAACGAGGCGACCGTCTACTACTCGACGGCCACCACCGGCTGGACCACCGCCAACATCCACTACGCCCCGGCCGGCGGCTCCTGGACCACCGTCCCCGGAGTCGGCATGGAGCCCGCCTGCACCGGCTGGTGGAAGAAGACCGTCGACATCGGCACCGCCACCTCGCTCAAGGCGGCGTTCAACAACGGCAACGGCGTCTGGGACAACAACAACAGCGCCGACTACACCATCGCCGCTGGCACCTCCACGGTGAAGGACCAGAAGGTCACCGCCGACGCGAAGGACCCCTGCGCGGCGGCGGACCCCGACACCCAGGCCCCGACGGCGCCCGCCAAGGTCACCGCCACCGACACCGACACCTCCGTCGTGGTGAGCTGGGACGCGGCCACCGACGACACGGGCGTGGTGAAGTACCAGGTCACGCGTACCGGCGGGACCAAGGGCACGACCGTCACGGACGTCACCTCGACGGTCCTGTCCGACACCGGGCTGGAGGAGAACACCGCCTACACGTACACCGTGAAGGCGATCGACGCGGCCGGCAACACCTCACCCGCCTCCGCGGCGGCCACCGCGACCACCGGGGCGAAGGCGCCGGAGCCCGCCACCGGCACCCCGCTGGGCACCGACCCGCGCAAGGATCCCATCTACTTCGTCCTCACCGCCCGCTTCTACGACGGCGACAGCTCCAACGACCGGGGCGGCAGCCAGGACGTGAAGTCCGGCAACGCGGCGAACAACGACCCCATGTTCCGCGGCGACTTCAAGGGACTGGTCGAGAAACTCGACTACATCAAGGCGCTCGGCTTCTCCGCGGTCTGGATCACCCCCGTGGTCCTCAACCGCTCGGACTACGACTACCACGGCTACCACGGCTACGACTTCTACAAGGTCGACCCGCGCCTGGAGTCAGCCGGCGCCTCCTACCAGGACCTGATCAACGCCGCCCACGCCAAGGGCATGAAGATCTACCAGGACGTGGTGTACAACCACAGCTCCCGCTGGGGCGCCAAGGGCCTGTTCACGCCGACCGTGTACGGCGTCCGCGACAGCCAGTGGAGCTGGTACTACGACGAGAAGAACGACGGCTTCGAGTACGACGGCCTGACCGTCGAGCCCAAGTCCGGCAAGTCGTACTACAACGGCGACCTGTGGTCCACCGCCGAGCCCTCCGGCAACACCTGCGTCAACTGGGGCAAGCCCACCGGCGGCAAGAGCGCCGAGGGCTACACGATCTACAACTGCCAGTGGCCCAGCCCCACTTCGGGCATGTTCCCGAAGCAGTACTACCACCAGTGCTGGATCGGCAACTGGGAGGGCGAGGACTCGCGTTCCTGCTGGCTGCACGAGGACCTCGCCGACTTCAACACCGAGTCGACCCCGGTGCAGAACTACCTCATCGGCGCCTACGACAAGTACATCGACATGGGCGTCGACGGCTTCCGCGTGGACACGGCCGTGCACATCCCCCGGGTCACCTGGAACCGCCGTTTCCTGCCCGCCATCCAGGAACGGGTCGCCCAGAAGTTCGGGGCCGACAAGGCGGCGAACTTCTTCGTCTTCGGCGAGGTCGGAGCCTTCGTCAACGACAAGTGGAACCGCGGGTCGGTGAACCACTCCGCCCAGTTCTTCACCTGGAAGGAGCGCAAGGAGTACACCGCCGACGACACCCAGGCCGCCCTCGACCAGTACAACTACGAGGAGCAGCTCGGCACCGGCAACCAGCCCACCTCCACCAACGCCTTCCTGAACGGCAACAGTTACCACACGCCGGACCACAGCCAGTTCTCCGGCATGAACATCATCGACATGCGCATGCACATGAACTTCAGTGACGCGCAGAACGCCTACAGCAACGGCAAGGACTCCGACGACAGCGTCAACGACGCGACCTACAACGTCGTCTACGTCGACAGCCACGACTACGGCCCGAACAAGTCGAGCACCCGCTACAGCGGCGGCACCGACGCCTGGGCCGAGAACATGTCCCTGATGTGGACCTTCCGCGGCATCCCGACGCTGTACTACGGCTCGGAGATCGAGTTCCAGAAGGGCAAGCAGATCGACTGCGGTCCCACCTGCCCGCTCGCCTCCACCGGACGCGCCTACTACGGCGACCACCTGGCCGGCACCGTCACCGCCTCGGACTTCGGCAAGGTCGGCTCCGCCACCGGCGAGGTCGCCACCACCCTGGCCCAGCCCCTGGTCAAGCACCTCCAGCGGCTCAACCAGATCCGCCGGGCCGTCCCCGCCCTGCAGATGGGCCAGTACTCCACCGACGGCATCTCCGGGGGCATGGCGTTCAAGCGCCGCTACACCAGCGGCAGTACGGACAGCTTCGCCCTCGTCACGGTCACCGGCGACGCCACCTACACCGGCATCCCGAACGGCACCTACACCGACGCCGTCACCGGGGACGTGAAGACCGTCTCGAACGGCACCCTGTCCGTCGCGGCGCCGGGCAAGGGCAATCTCCGGGTGTACGTGCTGAACGGCCCCGGCAAGATCGGCAGCGACGGCCCGTACCTGAAGTGACCGCTCCTGCCTGAAGTGAGGTGCGGAGTGGGGGGGGGGGGGGGGGGGGGGGGCGGGCCCCCGCGCGCCCCCCGCGCCCCCCCCCCGCGCCCGGGCCCCCCCCCCCCCCGGGGGC
>NZ_JBIRUY010000012.1:197257-203111 GCF_044335305.1 Streptomyces sp. NPDC020490
CCCCGCCCCCGCATACCGGGCCTGCCCCCCCCTCACCCTGACCGCCCCCCGGGGGCTTCGGGGGGGGGGGGGGGGGCCGGGGGGGCCCCCCCCCCCCCGCCCCACTCCCCCTGACCGCGGCCCCCTGCGCCACCTCTTGAACTCCCACCCCAGGGGGTCCACCATGGGAGCGCTCCCAAGCACCCCCACCCCGGGAGCCACCCCCCAGTGACTCAGGAGCCGCTCATGCCCCCCTCCGTGTCGTTACGCAGGCGCAGAACCCTCCCCACGGTTCTCCTGGCCGGTTCACTCCTCCTCGGCGGGCTGCTGACCGCACCGGCCGCCGCGGGACTCGCCGACGCCGCGGCGGCGACCACGGCAGTCCGGGTCAACCAGGTCGGCTATCTGCCGGACGGCCCCAAGCGCGCCACCGTCGTCACCACCTCGTCGTCGGCGCTCACCTGGCAGTTGCGCACCGCCTCCGGCACGGTGGTCGCCTCCGGCTCGACGGTCCCGCGCGGCGCGGACACGCCCTCCGGACAGTCTGTCCAGGTGGCCGACTTCTCCTCGTACCAGGAGACGGGCACGGGATACGTCCTGTCGGTGGACGGCAGCACCAGCGACCCGTTCGACATCCGCGCCGGCCTCTACGACGGGCTGCGCTCGGATTCGATGGCGTTCTTCTACCACCAGCGCAGCGGCATCGCGATCGAGTCCTCCCTCGTCGGCTCCGCCTACGCACGCCCGGCCGGGCACCTCGGCGTCGCGCCGAACAAGGGCGACACCGCCGTGCCCTGCCAGTCCGGAGTCTGCGACTACACCCGGGACGTCAGGGGCGGCTGGTACGACGCGGGCGACCAGGGCAAGTACGTGGTCAACGGAGGCATCTCCACCTGGCTCGTCGTCAACTCCTTCGAGCGGGCCGAGCGTGCGGGCACCGACGCCGCGCTGGGCGACTCCACCCTGCGCGTCCCGGAACGCGGCAACGGCGTGCCGGACGTGCTGGACGAGGCGCGCTGGGAGCTGGAGTTCCTGATGCGGATGCAGGTGCCCGACGGCAAGCCGTACGCGGGCATGGCGTTCCACAAGGTGCACGACGCCGCCTGGACCGCGCTGCCGACCCGCCCCGACCAGGACACCCAGGTCCGTGAGCTGCACCGGCCGTCCACGGCGGCGACCCTGAACCTCGCGGCGACCGCCGCGCAGTGCGCCCGCGTCTACCGGCCGTACGACGCCGCGTTCGCCGACCGCTGCCTGGCGGCCGCCCGCAAGGCCTGGACGGCGGCGCAGGCCAACCCCGCGATGTACGCGCCCGATTCGGACAGCACGGGCGGCGGGGCCTACGGCGACACCCAGGTGAGCGACGAGTTCTACTGGGCGGCCGCCGAGCTGTACGCGACGACCGGCGAGAGCGCCTACCGGGACGCGGTCACCTCCTCGTCCTGGCACACCTCCGCCAGCGCCTTCACGCCGTACGGCTTCGGCTGGGCGGACACGGCCGCGCTGGGCCGGCTCACCCTGGCCACCGTGCCCAACGGGCTGCCCGCGTCCGACCTGGCCCGCATCCGGTCCTCGGTGACCTCGGCCGCCGACGGCTACCTGTCCACGATGGCCGGGCAGGGCTACGCGGTGCCCATCCCCAAGGACGGCTACTTCTGGGGCTCCAACAGCGAGCTCGCGGACAACGCGGTCGTCATGGCCGTCGCCGGCGAGCTGACCGGGGACGCCCGCTACCGGGCCGGGGTCCTGGAGGCGATGGACTACCTGCTCGGCCGCAACGCCCTCGGCCAGTCGTACGTGACCGGGTACGGCGAGACGTCCTCGCACAACCAGCACCACCGCTTCTGGGCGCACCAGCTGGACGCCGCACTGCCCAACCCGCCGGCGGGTTCGCTCGCGGGCGGCCCCAACAGCGGTCTGCAGGACCCGGTGGCGCAGGAGAAGCTGGCCGGCTGCGCGCCCGCCGCCTGCTACATCGACGACATCGGCTCGTACTCCACCAACGAGGTGGCCGTCAACTGGAACGCCCCGCTGGCCTGGCTCGCCGCCTACGCCGCCGAGCGGACGTCCAGCGGCGGCGGTGAAGAGCCCACGGGGTCCTGCACGGTGACGTACAAGGTGGACAACGCCTGGAGCGACGGGTTCACCGCGACGGTGACCGTCAAGAACACCGGGTCGACCGCGGTCGGCGGATGGAAGCTGACCTGGAGTTATCCGGGCGGCCAGCGCGTGACGAACGCCTGGAACGCGACCGTCACCCAGAGCGGCGCCGACGTCGTCGCCTCCGACGCCGGCTGGAACGGGACGATCGCGCCGGGGGCGTCGGTGAGCTTCGGGTTCCAGGGCTCGCTCAGCGGGAGCAACCCCTCCCCCACCGCGTTCTCCCTGAACGGAAGCGCCTGCTCCTGACCCTCGGCGCGCCCGGACGGGCTCGGCGCCCGGGCGGCCGGACCTCGCCGGATCACCGGGCCGCCGGACCGCCGGACCGCTGCGGTTCGGCGGTCCGGTGCTCGTGCGGTGCCCCAGGCCCGGCGAGGACACGCCAAGAGGTCGGCGGCGGCCGTCCGCCCGTGGATCAGCGGGCGCGGACGGCCGTTTTCCGGGGCAGGCTCTGCTCGCACCAGATGGTCTTGCCGCGACGGGTCTGCCGGGTGCCCCACCGCTGGGTCAGCCCGGCGACCAGCGTCAGCCCCCGGTCGCCCTCGTCCGACAGACGCGCCCGGCGCAGGTGCGGAGCGGTGTTGCTGCCGTCGGTGACCTCGCAGATCAGCGTGTCGACGTTGAGCAGCCGCAGGCGGACCGGCGGTTCGCCGTACCGCAGCGCGTTCGTGACCAGCTCGCTGACCACCAGTTCCGTGACGAAGCCGAGTTCGTCCAGCCCCCACCGGACCAGTCGTTCCCCGGCCCAGGCGCGCGCCGTCGCCACGGCGGCCGGGTCGTGGCGGAACGTCGAGGGTGGCCTCCTCGCCCGCGTCGAAGGTGCGGGTGCGTGCGCCGACCAGCGCCACGTCGTCCGCGTGGGCCGACAGCACGACCGTCTCGACGACGTGGTCGCACACCGCCTCCAGCACGCCCGGCGGGCGCGACAGCGCCGAGCACAGCCGCCGCAGGCTCAGGTCGGCGTCGGACGGGTCCCGCAGCCCGTCGGTGTACAGCGCCAGCAGGCTTCCCTCGGGCAGTTCGACCTCGGCTGCCTCGTACACCCGGTTGCCCAGGCCGAGCGGCGGGGCGGGGGCAGCCGGACCAGCCCGGCCTCGCCGTCGGGTGTCACCACGAACGGCGGCGGACGGCCCGCCCGGGCGGCCGCGCAGGTGCCGGAGACCGGGTCGAAGACGGCGTAGAGGCAGGTGCCGCCCAGTTCGGCGGCGTCCGCGGACGAGCCGTCGTCCACGGGGGCGCTCTGGTCGACCAGGTCGTCGAGGCGGGTCAGCGGTTCGTCCGGCGGCAGATCCACGTCGGCGAGCCTGCGCACCGCGGTGCGCAGTCGGCCCATCGTGGCCGTCGCGCCCATGCCACGGCCGACGAGGTCACCGACCACGAGCGCCACCCGGGCGCCCGCCAGCGGGATCACATCGAACCAGTCGCCGCCCGCCCCGCCGGCCCCGCCGGCCCCGTGGGCGGGCAGGTAGCGGGATGCGGTCTCGACCGCCATCAGCGGCGGCAGCCGGCTGGGGTGCAGGCTGCGCTGCAGGGTCAGCACGGCGGCGCGCTCCCGGGTGAAGCGGCGCGCGTTGTCCAGGCACACGGCGGCCCGCGCCGCGAGTTCCTCGGCCAGGAACCGGTCCTCGTCGCTGAACGGCTCCTCCCGGAGACGCAGCAGCACGGTGACGCCCAGCTCGGTGCCCCTGGCCCGCAGCGGCAGGCTCGTGATCGACCGGTAGCCGTGCTCCCGGACGCTGTCGGCGCGCGGCGGCTGGTCCCTCCGCCAGGCCTGCGCGGCCGGATCGGTGAACAGGGCACCACCGGACGCCCGGCCGCCATGCCGCGCACGGCGGGCGAGTGGGGCGGACAGAAGTCCACTTCGCCCGGCTGCAGCAGGATGCAATTCGCTCGCGCACGGCCGGGCTTCGGTCATGCGGCGAGCTGCTGAGCGAGGTCCGCCGGTGTACGGCCGGCCCGCACGGCCCTGCCGTCGCCGAGTCCTGCCCGTGCCGCGTGTGTAGGCCCGCACGGCAGGGGGAAGCCGGGTGCTGCGGCGCCCGGGACCGGCGCGGACGGGCGCGCCGCTGCGGCCCGTTCCCGGCCGGGTGAGCGCGCGGCGTGACGAGGCATGGCGGAAACGGCGAGGACAGGGACGGCGCCCGGCGGCGCCGGGAGGAAGCACCATGGCGCACAGCCCTTGGCAGCAGCGGGGGCGGGGCCGGACCCGGGACGAGGGAACCGTGTGGTCGCCGCAGTTCGCTCTGGACCGGCACCGGCTGCGGCGCCTGCTGGACGCGGTCGGGGCGGTCAGCGCCGACATGGACACCCGCACGGTGCTGCACCGCATCGTGGAGGCGGCCACCGACCTCGTGGCCGCGCGTTACGGGGCACTGGGTGTGCTCTCGGAGAGCGGCGAGGTCATCGACCTGATCACGGTGGGCATCGACGACCCGCAGGCGGCCCGCGCTGCCATGGGCCTGCCACAGGGCCACGGGCTGCTGCACACCCTGGTGGACGACCGGCAGCCGTTGCGGGTGGCGGACGTGTCCGCGCACCCCTTTCCGGTCGGCTTCCCGCCCGGTCATCCGGTGATGCGGACGCTGCTGGGCGTTCCGCTCATGGTGCGCGGCACGGTCTACGGCGACCTCTACGTCGCCGACAAGCTGGACGGTACGCCCTTCGACGACGACGACGAGGACCTGCTGACGGCGCTGGCCGGCGCCGCGGGCGTCAGCCTGGCGAACGCCCGCCTGTACGAGCAGCTCAAGCACGCCACCGAGCACTTCCAGCGCCGCATGCTGCCCAGGCTTCCCGACCTCTCGCCGCTCGAGGCCGCGGCCCGCTACGAACCCGCCTCCCGGCTGCTGCGGCTGGGCGGGGACTGGTACGACGCGATGGTCCTGCCCGACGGCGCCACCTGTGTCGTCGTGGGCGACGTGACCGGCCACGACGTGGAGGCCGCCTCGCTGATGGGACAGATCCGCAACATGCTGCGGGCCATCGCTCTCGACCGGTGCGAGCCGCCCGGCCTCGTCATGTCAAGGCTGGACCAGGCGCTGACGAGGTTCGCCGACCCGCCCACGGCCACCCTGGTGCTCGGCCGTATCGAGCGCGGCCGGGCGGAGGGCGGGGGGTACAGCTTCGGCTGGAGCAACGCCGGGCATCTGCCGCCGCTGCTGGTCGGCGCGGACGGCGATGCGCGTTACCTGGCGCCCGCCCGGCACGGGATCCCGGTGGGTATCGACGCGTCCGTCTCCCGGTTCAGCCACGAACACCCGCTCCCGTCCGGCAGCACGCTGCTGCTGTTCACCGATGGGCTGGTCGAGCGCCGTGACCAGGACATCGACACCGGACTGGGCGACCTGGCCGAGCAGGCCGCGCGTCTGGCGGCGGCCCCGCTGGAGGAGCTGTGCGACACCCTGATCAGCCGAAGCCGGCAGGTGTTCGACGACGATGTCGCCCTGCTGGCCCTGCGCACCCCCTCCGGCGGTCCGCCGTGGATCCGTCCCGGGGCCTGAGCCGGGGCCTGAGCCGGGGCCTGAGCCGGGGCCTGGGGAGGGCACGAGGAGGGTGGCCTGAGGGGGCCTGAGGGGCCTGAGCGGGAGGCCGGACCCGGAAGCCCGGCACGCAGCGTGCCGCGGCGGGCAGGCGCGGGGGGGGGCGGGCGGCGACCCCCAGTGTTTGGGCCGCGGCGCCCGGTAGGCGGGGCACGAGCGCGGAACAAACGGTGGGC
>NZ_JBIRUY010000013.1:0-190293 GCF_044335305.1 Streptomyces sp. NPDC020490
CTGGCGTTGATTTTTGGCACGCTGTTGAGTTCTCAAGGAACGGTCGCTTCCTTTGTACTCACCCTCTCGGGCTTTCCTCCGGGCGCTTCCCTTCGGTCTTGCGTTTCCGACTCTATCAGATCTTTTCTCGATCCGATTTCCTCGGTGCTTTCCAGGTTCCCGCTCTCGCGTTTCCCTTTCCGGCGGTTCCGACTTTATCAGAAGTTCTGAGTCGGAATTCCCGCCCCTCCCGGGACTGGCTCCCGGGGCACGAAGCGACCGGGTTCCCGTTCAGGCGGAGCCGTAAACGTACTGGAGCGGGGCTCCCCGATGCAAATCGAGGCGCCCCGCTGCCGGTTCGCACGGACGAGGGTCCGTCGGGCCGTCAGACCTCCACGACGACCGGGAGGATCATCGGCCTGCGCCGATAGGTGTCCGAGACCCACTTGCCCAGGGTGCGGCGGATGAGCTGCTGCAGCTGGTGGGGCTCCACGACGTCGTCCTGGGCCGAACGCTCCAGTGCCTCCGTGATCTTCGGGATCACCGCGCCGAAGGCCGAGTCGTCGATGCCGGAGCCGCGGGCCTGGATGTGCGGGCCGCCCGTGATCTTGCCGGTCGTCGAGTCCATCACCACGAAGACCGAGATGATGCCCTCGTCGCCGAGGATCTTGCGGTCCTTCAGCGCCGGCTCGCCGACGTCTCCCACCGAGAGGCCGTCGACGTAGACGTATCCCGCCTGGACCTTGCCCGAGATCTTCGCCTTGCCCTCGATGAGGTCGACGGCGATGCCGTCCTCGGCGATGACGATGCGGTCGTGCGGGACGCCCGTGAGGGCGCCCAGTTCGGCGTTGGCCCTGAGGTGGCGCCATTCGCCGTGGACCGGCATCAGGTTCTTGGGCCGGCAGATGTTGTAGAAGTACAGGAGCTCGCCCGCGGACGCGTGACCCGAGACGTGCACCTTGGCGTTGCCCTTGTGGACGACGTTGGCGCCCCAGCGGGTGAGACCGTTGATCACGCGGTAGACCGCGTTCTCGTTGCCGGGGATCAGGGACGACGCGAGGATCACGGTGTCGCCGTCGACGATGCGGATCTGGTGATCCCTGTTGGCCATGCGGGACAGGGCCGCCATCGGCTCGCCCTGGGAGCCCGTGCAGACCAGGACCACCTCGTGGTCCGGCAGGTCGTCGAGGGTCTTGACGTCCACCACCAGGCCCGGCGGGATCTTCAGGTAGCCCAGGTCCCGGGCGATGCCCATGTTGCGGACCATGGAGCGGCCGACGAAGGCGACCCGGCGGCCGTACTCGTGCGCCGCGTCCAGGATCTGCTGGATGCGGTGGACGTGGCTGGCGAAGCTCGCCACGATGATCCGCTTGCGGGCGCTCGCGAAGACCTGGCGCAGGACGTTGGAGATGTCCCGCTCGTGCGGGGTGAAGCCCGGGACCTCGGCGTTCGTGGAGTCGGAGAGGAGGAGGTCGATGCCCTCCTCGCTCAGGCGCGCGAAGGCGTGGAGGTCGGTGAGGCGGTTGTCCAGCGGGAGCTGGTCCATCTTGAAGTCGCCCGTGTGGACGACCATGCCCGCCGGGGTGCGGATCGCGACCGCCAGGGCGTCCGGGATGGAGTGGTTGACCGCGATGAACTCGCAGTCGAAGGGGCCGACGCGCTCGCGGTTCCCCTCCGCCACCTCGAGGGTGTAGGGGCGGATGCGGTGTTCCTGGAGCTTGGCCTCGATCAGGGCGAGGGTCAGCTTGGAGCCGATCAGCGGGATGTCCGGCTTCTCCCGCAGGAGGAACGGGACGCCGCCGATGTGGTCCTCGTGGCCGTGGGTGAGGACGATGCCCTCGATGTCGTCGAGGCGGTCCCGGACGGACGAGAAGTCCGGCAGGATCAGGTCGATTCCGGGCTGCTCCTCCTCGGGGAAGAGCACTCCGCAGTCGACGATCAGCAGGCGGCCGCCGTACTCGAAGACCGTCATGTTCCGGCCGATCTCGCCGAGACCGCCGAGCGGGGTGACTCGCAGGCCGCCTTCGGGGAGCGGCGGGGGCGAGCCGAGTTCAGGATGCGGATGACTCAAAAGACTCTCCTCACCACACACGCCACGTACCGGTGGGCACGTGGCGCGCGTGACGTTCGTGCATGAGCAGTTGTCGTTGTGGTGCGGGCACCGGTGGCCCGCCTATTCAGTTGTGAAGTCCGATGTCAGAGCTGTACCCCGCCCGCGGCAAGATCGATCTTGAGCTGCTCGATCTCTTCGGGCGTGCACTCGAGCATGGGTGCGCGCAGGGGGCCGGCGGGCAGGCCCTGGAGGGCGAGTGCGGCCTTCGACGTCATGACGCCCTGGGTGCGGAACATGCCCGTGTAGACGGGGAGCAGCTTCTGGTGGATCTCCGTCGCCTTCTGGACATCCCCGGAGACGAACGCCTCCACGAGGGCGCGCAGGTCCGGGGTGACGACGTGGCCGACGACGGAGACGAAGCCGACCGCGCCCACCGAGAGCAGGGGCAGGTTCAGCATGTCGTCGCCGGAGTACCAGGCGAGTCCGGAGCGGGCGATGGCCCAGCCGGCCCGGCCGAGATCGCCCTTGGCGTCCTTGTTGGCGACGATCCGCGGGTGCTCGGCGAGCCGGACCAGGGTCTCGGTGCTGATGGGGACGCCGCTGCGGCCCGGGATGTCGTACAGCATGACCGGCAGGTCGGCGGCGTCGGCGACGGCCTTGAAGTGCCGGTAGAGGCCCTCCTGCGGGGGCTTGTTGTAGTACGGCGTGACGACCAGGAGGCCGTGGGCGCCGGCCTGCTCCGCGGCGCGGGCGAGTTCGATGCTGTGGTGGGTGTCGTTCGTGCCGACGCCGGCGACGACGTGGGCGCGGTCGCCGACGGCCTCCAGGACCGCCCGTACCAGATCCGATTTCTCCGCGTCGCTGGTGGTGGGGGACTCGCCGGTGGTGCCGTTGATGATCAGGCCGTCGTTGCCTGCGTCCACCAGGTGGGCGGCGAGCCGCTGCGCGCCGTCGAGGTCGAGTGCGCCGTCCGCCGTGAAAGGCGTGACCATGGCGGTGAGGACCCGCCCGAAGGGGGTCTGCGGAGTGGAGGTCGGAGCCATGGGTAACACGCTACTCGTTGCTCACGGCGGGGTCTGCCCTCGGGTCGGCGCGAAAAGTCCGGACAAAGATGGAGCCCGGTACTGCCTGCTCGGGGGTTCAAGCAGTACCGGGTCCGTTGATCAGGCTAGATGAACTTCCACAAATGCCGCAATACGGACACTTCACCCGGCTGAGACGTACAGGTGTGCGCCATCGGGGAGTGCGGACGCGTTACGGCGCCACTCGCCCGTTCGCGTTGAACGCCTGGTACGTGAGCGGCATGAGCCGGGCCCACTCCGCCTCCATCTTCTCGCCGACCATCTCGATCTCCCGTTGCGGGAAGGACGGCACCCTGGCCGCCTCGTGCTGGGTGCGCAGGCCGAGGAAGTGCATCAGGGAGCGGGCGTTGCAGGTGGCGTACATGGAGGAGAACAGGCCGACCGGGAGGACGGAACGGGCCACCTCGCGGGCGACGCCGGCGGCGAGCATTTCCTGGTAGTGCTTGTACGCCTGGATGTACGACTCCTGCATCGAGCGTTCCACGATCTCCTGCTGGGCTTCGGTACCCGGCACGAACTCGTACTTGCCGGGACGCCCCTGCTGCACCAGTTTGCGGTCCTCGCCCGGGACGTAGAAGACCGGCTGGAGCTCCCGGTAGCGGCCCGACTCCTCGTTGTACGAGTTGTGGACGACGAAGCCGTCGGCCAGGAAGTTGTGCCAGGGGCCTTCCACGGAGAGGTCGTACGTCATCTCCTCGCCGGCGGCCTCGATGGCGACGACAGGGTCCGGCACCGCCTTGGCGACCTCTCCGGCTCGCTGGGCCGGCGCCTGCTCACCCGCGCTCTTGATGGCGTGGCACGGCTCACACGCGGGAGCGAGGTTCCGCTCGTCGAGGGCCTGGAGCAGGTCACCGGTCACCGGCACGACGTGGTCCAGAGCGAGACGCTCTCGCGGGAAGTCCTGGCCGCACAGGTGGCAGACGTCGACCTCCTTGATGAGCCTCTCGCGCTGCATCGAGGTCCATACGCCGATGCCACGGCGCAGACTCGGCGGGATCGGAGCCTGTGACGGGCGCGGCGCCGTGCCGGCGACGAGTACGGCGTCCCCGACGGTGAGCTCCCCCGCCTTGCACCAGCCCTCGGGGGTGAACAGAGCATGGTCGACGGTGCAGCGGAGCGTCTTGCCGGAGGCGGTGGTGATCTTGATGAGCGGCTTGACACCCGACTCGATCACATCGGCGATCCTGGCCCGCTGGGCGAGCAGGGTTTCCTCGTCGTAACAGCGAACGTGGCTGCGGCGCACTGATTCGAGCTTGCGGATGCGGGTGCCGGGGTGCGACTCCCGGAACTCGGCGACGGCCGACTCGGCAGCCTCACGGTTCTCGTACAGGCCCAGGTAGTGGTCGGTGTCGCCGTGCCGCACCTGCGCCATCCACTTGCCCGCCCGGCTGTGCCAGGTGACACCGCCGGCCGAATGCGGCAGGCGGTCCTCCACGCCCAGGTGCCAGAGCTCGTACAACTCGGCGATCGGGCGGCGGCGCAGCTGACCGGCCTCGCTCTCCAGGGTGATCTCCGTGTCACCGGCGATGCACCAGCCCACACGGTGTCGCATGAACTCACGGAAGACGAAGATCGGGGCGCTGATGAAGAAGGTCATCGAGTTGTGCTCGAAGGGGCTGCCGTGCCGGTCCCGCATCAGGTAGTTGATCAGGCCCTTGGAGCGCTCAGGGTCCTTCCGCAGCTCGTCCAGGGACTGCTCGCCGGCGGTGGAGACGCGTGCGGCCCACACGACGTCGGAGTCGGCCGCGCTGTGCTTGACCAGCTCGACGGTGACATCGCTCCGGAAACTGGGCTTGAGGTCGTCGGCGGGGGTGTCGGTCACGGCTTGCAGGGTCCTTCCATCACATCTCTCGGGCGGCGCCCACTCTACGGCCCGACACCGACATCGGGGCGCTCGGTGTCGGGGTACGACATCTCCGGGCAAATCAGCCGCCAGGCCTCCCCCGGGAGCATTGACTCCTCCGGGCACCGATGCTGGTGGGCGGGGGCACGGGCGGATAGCCTCACCGGTCAGTACAGCCCACGCATGGATCGAGTGAGGACCAGTCGTGCCCCTGCCCTTCCTGACGGCCGACCGTGCTTTCGAGGCGACCGACGACGTCGCGTTGCCGTTCGACGACCGGGAGCGCTGGCGGCGTCCCTACCGGCCCGGGCCGTGGCGGGTGGGGGCGGCGGCGATCCTGCTGCTGCTCGCCTCGTTCGTGCTGTTCGCGGCGGTCGCCATCGCGTTCACCGCGCCCCCGGCGCAGGCCGGCGTGGTCTTCGGCGTCGCCCTGGCCGTCATCGTGGGCGCCCTGCGGCTGCTGCGCATGGGCGTGTGGGTGAGCCCGCGGGGCCTGCGCCAGGTCGGCTTCGCCGGGACCCGTACCACGCCCTGGGAGCGGGTCGTGGCGGTGCGGACGGTGCAGCAGCCGGTGCGCTGGCTGGGGCTGCCGCGGACCGTGCAGGGTCAGGCGCTGACGCTCGTGCGGCGGGACCGTTCCGCGGGCGGCGCGCCGCCGCTGATGACCACGCACAACGCCGACTTCCTCGGCCGCTTCGAGGCGTTCGACCGGGCGGCCGACACGATCGAGGCGTGGGCCGCGGAGAACCGGCGGGGCTGAGGCCGGGAGCATCGTGCGGAGGGGGCCGTCCGGGTGCGGGCGGCCCCTTCCGCGTCCGCGTCCGGTCGCCGCAGCGCAACCCGTGGAGAACCGCGTCCCGTCCGCGCCGGAGCAGCCGGTGGCAGGGGGCGGGCGCCGCGTGGGCTTTCCGTGCCCCGTGTGTGCGGCCGGGCGGTGCTTCGGGCTCGTGTGCAGGCGCGGGCGCGGGGCGAGGGCAGCGGGGCGAGGGCGGGGCGGGTTCAGGCGCGCTTGAGGCACGTGCGGGCGGGCGCTCGGGCGTGCCGTGCAGGTGTGTGCTCAGACGTCGGCGGTGCGGCCGTCGTGGAGGGCGATGGCGCGCTGCATGGCCTTGCGGGCCCGTGGGGTGTCGCGGGCGTCGTGGTAGGCGACGGCCAGGCGGAACCAGCTGCGCCAGTCGTCCGGCGCGGCCTCCGTCTCGGCCTTGCGCCGGGCGAAGACCTCGTCGGCTGAGTCACGGTCGATGCGGCCGGCCGGGGTGCGCTTCAGCTCGTCGACCGGCAGGCCGCCCTCGGCTTCGAGTTCGGCGGCGAGCCGGTTGGCCTTGCGGACGAACTGGGTGTTCTTCCACAGGAACCACACGCCGATGACCGGCAGGATCAGCACCGCCACGCCGAAGGTGACGGTCAGCAGGGTGCCGGACTGGATGAGCATGACGCCGCGGCTGCCGACCAGGACGAAGTAGAAGACCAGGACGGCGGCCGTGACGGTGTAGGAGATCTTCGCGCGCATGATGTCGCCGGGCTCAGCCCAGGTCCAGGAAGTGTTCCAGGCCGAAGGTGAGGCCGGGGGCCGTCACCACCCGGCGGGCGCCCAGCAGGATGCCCGGCATGAAGCTGCTGTGGTGGAGGGAGTCGTGCCGGATGGTGAGGGTCTCGCCCTCGCCGCCCAGCAGGACCTCCTGGTGGGCCAGCAGGCCGCGCAGCCGGACCGCGTGGACGGGGACGCCGTCCACGTTCGCGCCGCGCGCGCCGTCCAGGCCCGTCGCCGTGGCGTCCGGCGCGGGGGGCGAGCCGGCCTTCGCGCGGGCCGCGGCGATGAGCTGGGCGGTGCGTGTGGCGGTGCCGGACGGGGCGTCCACCTTGTTCGGGTGGTGCAGCTCGACGACCTCGACGGACTCGAAGTACGGCGCCGCGATCTGCGCGAACTTCATGGTGAGCACGGCGCCGATGGAGAAGTTGGGCGCGATGAGCACGCCCGTCTCCGGGGACCGCTCCAGCAGGCCGCGCAGCCGGGCGAGGCGCTCGTCGGTCCAGCCGGTGGTGCCGACGACCGCGTGGATGCCGTGGCCCACGCAGTACTCGAGGTTGGCCATCACCGAGTCGGGGGTGGTGAGTTCGACGGCGACCTGGGCGCCGGTCCCGGCGAGCGTCTCCAGCCGGTCGCCCCGGCCGAGGGCGGCGACCAGTTCCATGTCCTCGGCGGCCTCGACGGCCCGTACCGCCTCCGAGCCGATCCGGCCCTTGGCGCCGAGGACCGCCACGCGCAGCTTGCTCATGTTCTTGCTTCCTTAACGGGACTACGGGACTACGGGACGACGGGACTACGGGGACTACGGACTCAAACGGGAGGGGTCAGGTGACGGCGTCGTGCAGGCGGGACGCCTGCTTGTCCTTCAGCGGGCCGATGACCGACAGGGACGGCCGCTGTCCCAGGATGTCGCGGGCCACCGAGCGCACGTCGTCCGGGGTCACCGACGCTATCCGGGCCAGCATGTCGTCGACCGACATCTGCTCGCCCCAGCACAGTTCGCTCTTGCCGATACGGTTCATCAGCGCGCCCGTGTCCTCCAGGCCCAGCACCGTGGAGCCCCGGAGCTGGCCGACGGCGCGGCCGATCTCCTCGTCGGACAGACCGTGCTCGGCGACGTGGTCGAGTTCGTCGCGGCAGATCTTGAGCACGTCGTGCACCTGCGAGGGCCTGCAGCCCGCGTACACGCCGAACAGGCCGCAGTCGGCGAAGCCGGAGGTGTACGAGTACACGCTGTAGGCCAGGCCGCGCTTCTCGCGGACCTCCTGGAACAGCCGGGAGGACATGCCTCCGCCGAGGGCGGTGTTGAGCACGCCGAGGGCCCAGCGGCGGTCGTCGGTGCGGGGCAGGCCGGGCATGCCGAGGACGACGTGCGCCTGCTCGGTCTTGCGCGCGATCAGCTCGACGCGGCCCGCGGTGCGGATGGTGCGCCGCCCGGCGCGCGGGGCGATGGGTGTGGCGTGGCCGTCGGTGAGGGCGCCCGCCTTCTCGAAGGCCGCGCGGACCTGTCGTACGACCTTGTTGTGGTCGACGTTGCCGGCGCAGGCGACCACGAGGTGGGTGGGGTCGTAGTGCTTCTTGTAGAAGCGGCGGATGCGGTCGGCGGTGAGGGCGTTGACGGTGTCGACGGTGCCGAGGACGGGACGGCCGAGGGGGTTGTCGCCGAACATCGTGTGCGCGAACAGGTCGTGCACGCAGTCGCCGGGGTCGTCCTCGGTCATGGCGATCTCTTCGAGGATGGCGCCGCGTTCGACGTCGACGTCCTCCTCGAGGATCAGGGAGCCGGTCAGCATGTCGCAGACGACGTCGATGGCGAGGGGCAGGTCGGTGTCGAGCACGCGCGCGTAGTAGCACGTGTACTCCTTCGCCGTGAACGCGTTCATCTCGCCGCCGACCGCGTCGAGGGCGGAGGAGATGTCGAGCGCGCTGCGCCGGGAGGTGCCCTTGAAGAGCAGGTGCTCCAGGTAGTGCGTGGCGCCGTTCAGGGCCGGGGTCTCGTCGCGGGAGCCGACGTGCGCCCAGATGCCGAAGGTCGCCGAGCGCACGGAGGGCAGGGTCTCGGTGACGACGCGCAGGCCACCGGGGAGGGTGGTCTTGCGGACGGTGCCGATGCCGTTCGCGCCCTTGATGAGGGTTTGGGTACGGGCGACGGCCCGCGCCTCCGAAGAGGTGCGGGCCGTCGCCTCGGAGCCACGGGACGTCACTGGTCGGCGTCGTCCTTCTTGGTCTCGTCGGAACCGTTGCCGGAGTCGCCCTCGCCCTCGATCACGGGGATCAGGGAGAGCTTGCCGCGGGAGTCGATCTCGGCGATCTCGACCTGGACCTTCTGGCCCACGCCGAGCACGTCCTCGACGTTCTCCACGCGCTTGCCGCCGGCCAGCTTGCGGATCTGCGAGATGTGCAGCAGGCCGTCCTTGCCGGGCAGCAGGGAGACGAACGCGCCGAAGGTGGTCGTCTTCACGACCGTGCCGAGGTAGCGCTCGCCGACCTCGGGCATCGTCGGGTTGGCGATGCCGTTGATCGTGGCGCGGGCGGCCTCCGCGGCGGGACCGTCGGCGGCACCGATGTAGATGGTGCCGTCGTCCTCGATGGTGATCTCGGCGCCGGTGTCCTCCTGGATCTGGTTGATCATCTTGCCCTTGGGGCCGATGACCTCGCCGATCTTGTCGACCGGGATCTTCACGGTGATGATCCGCGGCGCGTTGGGGGACATCTCGTCCGGCGTGTCGATCGCTTCCATCATCACGTCGAGGATGTGGAGTCGGGCGTCACGGGCCTGCTTCAGGGCGGCGGCCAGGACCGAGGCCGGGATGCCGTCCAGCTTGGTGTCGAGCTGGAGGGCGGTCACGAACTCCTTGGTGCCGGCGACCTTGAAGTCCATGTCGCCGAAGGCGTCCTCCGCACCGAGGATGTCGGTGAGGGTGACGTAGTGCGTCTCGCCGTCGACCTCCTGGGAGATCAGGCCCATGGCGATGCCGGCGACGGGGGCCTTCAGCGGCACACCGGCGTTCAGCAGCGACATGGTGGAGGCGCAGACCGAGCCCATGGACGTCGAGCCGTTGGAGCCGAGGGCCTCGGAGACCTGGCGGATCGCGTAGGGGAACTCCTCGCGCGTCGGCAGGACCGGCACCAGGGCGCGCTCGGCGAGGGCGCCGTGGCCGATCTCGCGGCGCTTGGGGGAGCCGACGCGGCCGGTCTCGCCGGTGGAGTACGGCGGGAAGTTGTAGTTGTGCATGTAGCGCTTGCGGGTCACCGGGGAGAGGGTGTCCAGCTGCTGCTCCATGCGCAGCATGTTGAGGGTGGTGACGCCCAGGATCTGGGTCTCGCCACGCTCGAACAGCGCGGAGCCGTGGACCCGCGGGATGGCCTCGACCTCGGCGGCCAGGGTGCGGATGTCGGTGACACCGCGGCCGTCGATGCGCTTCTTCTCCTTGATGACGCGCTCGCGGACCAGGGACTTGGTCAGCGAGCGGTACGCGGCGGAGATCTCCTTCTCGCGGCCCTCGAACTCCGGCAGGAGCTTCTCGGCGGCGAGGGTCTTGACGCGGTCCAGCTCGGCCTCGCGCTCCTGCTTGCCGGCGATGGTGAGCGCCTGGGCGAGCTCGGGCTTGACCGCGGCGGCCAGCGCCTCCAGGACGTCGTCCTGGTAGTCGAGGAAGATCGGGAACTCGGCGGTCGGCTTGGCGGCCTTCGCGGCGAGGTCGGCCTGGGCCTTGCACAGGACCTTGATGAAGGGCTTCGCGGCGTCCAGACCGGCGGCGACGACCTCCTCGGTGGGCGCCTCGGCGCCGCCCTTGACCAGCTGGATGGTCTTCTCGGTGGCCTCGGCCTCGACCATCATGATCGCGACGTCGCCGTCCTCCAGGACGCGGCCCGCGACGACCATGTCGAAGACGGCGTCCTCGAGCTCGGTGTGCGTCGGGAAGGCCACCCACTGACCGCGGATCAGCGCGACGCGGACGCCGCCGATCGGGCCGGAGAAGGGCAGACCGGCCAGCTGCGTGGACGCGGACGCGGCGTTGATCGCCACGACGTCGTACAGGTGGTCGGGGTTGAGGGCCATGATCGTGGCGACGACCTGGATCTCGTTGCGCAGGCCCTTCTTGAAGGACGGGCGCAGCGGGCGGTCGATGAGGCGGCAGGTGAGGATCGCGTCCTCGCTCGGCCGGCCCTCACGACGGAAGAAGCTGCCGGGGATCTTGCCGGCGGCGTACATCCGCTCCTCGACGTCCACCGTCAGCGGGAAGAAGTCGAGCTGGTCCTTGGGGTTCTTGGACGCGGTGGTGGCCGACAGCACCATGGTGTCGTCGTCCAGATACGCCACTGCGGAACCGGCGGCCTGCCTGGCCAGGCGGCCCGTCTCGAAGCGGATGGTGCGGGTGCCGAAGGAACCGTTGTCGATGACGGCCTCGGCGTAGTGGGTCTCGTTCTCCACTAGCGTTTTCTCCGATACTTTTCGTCTTTTGTCCCCGCCTGCCCGTGTGACAGGGGGACCGTCACGGAGAAGCGCGCCGTCTGGTGCGGGCCGGTCTTCGATCGAAGCACCCGGGGCTCACGCCCGGGGGCCACTACCGAGGACCGGCGGCGGCGAGGTGCGCTTCTCGCTGTGTCGTAGGTCGTGCGTTGCGCGTTTCGCGTTGTGCGTTTTGCTACCACACTACAAAGCGCGGGTGACACTCCGCATGTTTCCGCACGCACGGTGAAGGTTTCCGTACGTACGGCAAAGGGAGCGGTCCCCGATCCCCCGGGAACCGCTCCCTTCACGGCGTCTTACTTGGCGCCCGCCGCACCGCGGCGGATGCCGAGGCGGTCGACGAGCGCGCGGAAGCGCTGGATGTCCTTCTTCGCCAGGTACTGCAGCAGGCGGCGGCGCTGACCGACGAGGATCAGCAGGCCGCGGCGGGAGTGGTGGTCGTGCTTGTGGGTCTTGAGGTGCTCCGTCAGGTCGGAGATCCGACGGGAGAGCAGAGCGACCTGGACCTCGGGGGAGCCGGTGTCACCCTCCTTGGTACCGAACTCGGAGATGATCTGCTTCTTCGTGGCGGCGTCGAGCGACACGCGTACTCCTCATAGTCTGTGAACGGCCACCGAGTGCCCCCGGTCTGCTTCTCGGGGGAGCTTCCGTGACTCGGAAGGCGGGGATCCGCTGGGCGCGGCCTCCAGGGCGAGGGGCTCCGGGGGCGCGTACACGAACGGCCGTCACTCAGGGTACCAGGAGGTGGCGGGCCCCTTGACCGCGGTCACCGAACCGCCCGGGGCGGGCCCGCGGGGCCACTAAGGTGAGCGCGGACCGTTACGTAACGTAGGGAAGGGGTCGCTGCGGGATGGCGGAGACGGAGCAGGAGATCAAGGCGCGCAAGGAACGCGAGCGGGACGAGCTCTACGCCCTCGACATCTCCGGCGTCGAGTGGCACAGCGCGCCAGGCACGGAGGAGCACGAGGAGCGGGTCGAGATCGCCTACCTTCCCGACGGTGCCGTGGCCATGCGGTCCTCGCTCGACCCGGACACCGTGCTGCGGTACACCGAGGCGGAGTGGCGGGCCTTCGTGCTCGGCGCCCGCGACGGGGAGTTCGACCTGGAGCCGGCGCCGGGGAGCGGGGAGCCCGCCGCGGAGTGAGGCGCGGGACGCACGGGCGTCGAAGAACCGGAGGGGGCGGCACACGCTTGTGCCGCCCCTCTTCCGTGTCCGGTCTCCCGTGTCCGGTCTCACGTGTCCGGCGGCCCGGCTTCCGGTGCATCGGTTCATCGCACTGGGTTCATCGGGATCGGCTCATCGGCCTGAGTTCATAGGGACGGGTTCATCGGGACGGGTTCATCGGGGTCAGTGCTTCAGCCCGGCGCTTCCGATGCCGAGGGCCAGCAGCACCGGGTCCTTCGGGGCCTTGTCGTCCCGGACCAGCTCGCGCTTGGCGAAGAACATCCGGCCCTGCTCGTAGACCATGTCCGACTGCTCCGGGTCGCTGAGGTCGTACTCCTCGTCCTCCGGCAGCTGGAACAGCAGGAGCGGGGTCTCCTTGTCCGTGAGGGGGTTCCAGCGCACCACGGCCGCGGGCTGGACGGGGTCGCCGCTGCGGCGGTAGACCAGCAGGTCGTCGCCGCTCATCCGCAGCGGATACACCATCTGCCGCTCGCGTCCCTCGAACTTGCCGGCCGTCCGGCCGGTCTTCCGGTCGAACGCCACGATCCAGTCCGGTGCCTGGCCGGCGTCGAAGTTCTCCTTGCTCATGACGTACACCTGGGTACGGCCCGCGACCACGCCGTCGCAGTTCTCCACCACGCCGAAGTAGCCCGCCCCGAAGTAGCGGTCCTCGCACTTGGGGTCGTAGCCGCTCGTCGAGATCGTGGCGAGGTGCCTGCCGTGGTCGTCGAGCGTGATGATGTCGGTGACCAGGGTGTCGCCGGCCGCCACGGCGAGGACCGGCGGGTCGGAGGAGGGGACGTAGACGTCCTGCACCCCGGCCGCGAGCCGGTACGTCCACTCGGCCCGGCCGGTGCGCGGGTCGAGCTTCTGCACCCGGTACCGGGTGTCGGGCAGCGGCCCGCATGCCTCGAGCGCGAGCAGCGCGCCGCCGCCGGCGAAGCCCTTGTCCTCGCACCGGGAGACGCTCGTGCTGTTCCACAGCTGCTTGCCGGTCTTCATGTCGTACGACACCGAGCCCTCTCCCCAGGCGACGGCGACGACGCCCTCGGTCAGGGTCAGGTTCGTGTTCGTCACGAAGGCGGAGCCGGCGTTCGGCATCTTGGCCTGCCACAGCTTCTTGCCCGTGTCGAGGTCGACGAAGACCACCTGGTCGCAGACGCCCTCGGTCTTCGCTCCGGCGGGGGCCGGCGGCTGGACGACGACCGCGGTGCGGCCGTCGGCGGTGACATGGCGGCTGGTGGCGCACAGGTGGCCGCTCAACTTCAGCTTCCAGGCGACGTCGTCGTAGCCGGGCTCGATGCGGTAGCCCTCGATGCGGTTGGCGACGCCCTTGGCGAGGATCTTCTTGGTGGCCCAGGTTCCGGGCGCGTAGCGCGGGTTGGTGTCGGAGTTCGCGGCGAGGTCCGTCTCCTTGTGCTCGATCACCGGTTGACCCTCGGGCGAGACGGGGTCCTTCTCCACCGTGTCCCTGATCTCGTCCGGCTTCTGGACGGCGGCGGCCGGGGCGCGGTGGTCCGGGGCGTCGCCGTCGGAGAGCGCGAGCCAGCCGCCCACGCAGCCGACGACGGCCGCCACGGCCGCCAGGGCGCCGAGGAGTTGGAGACGACGGCGCCTGCGGGCACGGTCGGCCGCGAGTGTGGACTGGGTGTAGATCGAGGGAGGTGGGCCGAAGCTCACGCGAAGAAGTCCTTTTCGATCGGGTTCAGTTGAATGCAGTCAGGGGTGGTCGGCTGTAGTCGGGGCAGTGGGGGAGACGGCTCGGAGCGGCCCCTACTATGCCCGCCGGTCCGCGCGTCGAAGAGAGGAGGTGCGTCGTGACGGCGGTGTGAACGGGACTGCGGGCGTTGTCGGTTGGCCCCCGTGCGGGGCATTCCGGTACATGGCCCGCTTTGTTCGCCAATACGCTGGCTGCATAAGGCACTTACGGGCAGGTTGTGACGCAGCGGGCGGGCTCTCGGAGACGGACAGGCCTGCCGGGGCGGGGCTTGTGGTGATTAGGCTGGGACAGGGCGCGTCGCCAGAACCCGTGGACCCGGCGGTGGCGTCCGAGGGGGAGAGCCGGCGCGTCGGACGACCTCGAACGACTCAGGACGACAAGCAATGGTCGCCCCAGCACGGCATGAGGGTGCTCGACCACACCAGGAGGAACTGTGAGCAGCGATCGGGACGGGATCCGCGGGGGCTGGGCCACACCCGGCGATGACCAGCCCGACGCGGAGTCCGCCATCGAGACGACGGGCGAGTTCACCATCGACTACGCGCCGCCCGCCTGGTACACGCAGAACGCCTCCGGAGGTTCTGGTTCCGGTTCTGGTTCCGGTTTCGGTTCGCGTGCCGCGGAGGCTTCGGCGCCGCCGTCGCAGGAGTCCGGGGCCGCGCAGGATCCGGGGCAGGGTGCTGGCGCGGCTTCCGGCGGGGCCGACGCCGGTCCTGGTGCCGGTCCTGGTGCGGGTTCCGGGACGTCCGTTCCTGCGGCCGGCTCGCCCTCCGGTTTCTCGTTGTCGTCGCTGCCCGGGCTGACCCCGCCGGCTCATGTGCATCCCCGGCCCCCGGCCGCGGATCCCGCGCCCGTTCCGCCTGCTCCGGCTCCGGCTCCGGCTCCGGCTCCGGCTCCGGGGGCACCGTTCACGCCGCCGCCCGCGCCTGCGCCCGGGGCGCCCTTCACGCCGCCGGCTCCCGCGCCCGGTGCTCCGTTCACGCCTCCCGCGCCGCTCGCGCCTCCCGTGCCGCCCGCGCCGCCGGTCGGCGGTCCCGTCGCGGTGCCGAGGCTTCCGGTGGGCAGTGGATTCGAGCCGCAGCTCCCGCAGCCGGAGCCCCCGCGGCCTGAGCCGCAGGTCGCGGAGGAGTCCGGGAACGGTGACCTGGAGAGCGGCGCCACCATGCGGATCTCCGCCGTCTCGGTGAAGCGGGAATTGGCGGAGCGCGCCGACGCCGCGGTCGTTGCCGCGCCGGAGCCGGAGCCGGAGCCGGAGTCGGCCGAGGAGCCGGTCGCGGAGAGCCCGGCGGGTGAGACGTCCGGTGAGGACGGCGGCGAGTCCGGGGGCCTGCCCGCTGCTCCGGAGACGGAGGACGCCCGGCCCGAGGACGCGGTGGAGGACACCGCACCGGGCGACGCCGAGGTGGAGGCCGAGGAAGAGACCGAGGTCGAGGAAGCGGCGGAGGCTGAGGCAGACGCCGGCGACGAGGCGGAGCCCGAGGACAGTGCGCCCGAGGCGGCCGAGCCCTCCGACGCCGTGAGCGAGGAGGCCGGGCAGCCGGACGCTGAGCCTTCGGACGCGGTGGTCGCTGACATCGAGCCCTCCGACGCCGTGCCTGCGGACGCCGTGCCTCATCAGGACAGTGGGCCCCAGGACGCCGCTCAGGCCGCTTCGGACGTACCTCAGGACGCCTCGCAGGACGCCCCGCAGGACGCGCCTCCGGCTGCGGCTTCCGCGCCGCAGCCTGGGCTGCCGCCGTTGCCGCCGTCATACCAGCCAGCCGCCCCGGCACCGGCGGCCCAGTGGCCGACGCAGCCGCAGCAGGCGGAGCCGCCGACGCCCCTGCAGCCGCAGCCGCAGCCGGCGCCCGTCCAGGGCCAGCAGCCCGTGCCGCCGCAGCCGTTCCAGCCGCAGGCTCCGCAGCCGGCCCCGGCGGCCTGGACCCAGCAGCCACCGGCCGCGCCCACACCGCCCGCACCGGACGGCTACGGCTTCCCGCACCAGGCAGCACCGGCTCCCGCCGCCCCGCAGCCCCCCGACCCGCAGGACGGCTACGGCTTCCCCCACCCCGGCGCGCCCACACCCGCACCCGCACCGGCCCCGGCACCCACTCCCCCACAGCCCGCTGCCCAACACCCGGCCGCCCCGCCGGCACCTGCCCCGCAGGACGGCTACGGCTTCCCCCACCCCGGCGCACCCGCACCCGCACCCGCACCGGCCCCGGTACCCGCTCCCCCGCAGCCCGCTGCCCAGCACCCGGCCGCCCCGCCTGCACCTGCCCCGGCACCGCAGGACGGGTACGGCTTCCCGCACCCCGGCGCGCCCGCACCGGCCCCGGCACCCACTCCCCCACAGCACGCTGCCCAGCACCCGGCCGCCCCGCCGGCACCTGCCCCGGCACCGCAGGACGGGTACGGCTTCCCCCACCCCGGTGCACCCGCACCCGCGCCCCCCGCCCCGGGCGGCGGCTACGGCTTCCCCCAGGCCCCCGCGCCCCAGCCCCAGCCCCAGCCCCAGCCCCAGCCCCAGCCCCAGCCCCAGCAAGGGGTGCCCCCGCAGGGCGTGCCCCCGCAGGCTCAGGCGCCCCAGATGCCCCAGCCTCCCGTCGACCCCCGGGTCGGGACCGCGTGGCCGCAGCCCATTCAGCACGACCAGCGGCAGCCCATCAACCCCGGCGCCGCGCCGCTCGGTTACACGGCCGCCGTGGAGCTGTCGTCCGACCGGCTGCTCAACAACAAGAAGCAGAAGGCGAAGAGCGGGCGGCCGACCGCCGCGTCGTCCCGGTTCAAGATCGGCGGGAAGAAGGAGGAGGCCGAGCGGCAGCGGAAGCTGGAGCTGATCCGGACGCCCGTGCTCTCCTGCTACCGGATCGCCGTCATCAGCCTCAAGGGCGGCGTGGGCAAGACGACCACGACCACCGCCCTCGGCTCGACGCTCGCCACCGAGCGCCAGGACAAGATCCTCGCGATCGACGCCAACCCGGACGCCGGCACGCTCGGCCGCCGCGTGCGCCGGGAGACCGGTGCCACCATCCGTGACCTCGTCCAGGCGATCCCGTACCTCAACTCCTACATGGACATCCGCCGGTTCACCTCCCAGGCGCCGTCCGGGCTGGAGATCATCGCCAACGACGTCGACCCGGCCGTGTCCACGACGTTCAACGACGAGGACTACCGGCGCGCGATCGACGTGCTCGGCAGGCAGTACCCGATCATCCTCACCGACTCCGGCACCGGTCTGCTCTACAGCGCCATGCGCGGCGTGCTCGACCTCGCCGACCAGCTGATCATCATCTCGACGCCTTCGGTGGACGGGGCGAGCAGCGCCAGCACGACGCTGGACTGGCTGTCCGCGCATGGCTACTCCGACCTCGTCTCGCGGTCCATCACCGTGATCTCGGGGGTCCGCGAGACCGGAAAGATGATCAAGGTCGAGGACATCGTGTCGCACTTCGAGACGCGGTGCCGGGGTGTGGTCGTGGTGCCCTTCGACGAGCACCTCTCCGCCGGTGCCGAGGTCGATCTCGACATGATGCGGCCGAAGGTCAGGGAGGCGTACTTCAACCTCGCCGCGATGGTCGCCGAGGACTTCGTCCGGCACCAGCAGTCGCACGGTCTGTGGACCTCCGACGGCAACCCGCCGCCGGTGGCCGCACCGCCGCTGCCGGGCCAGTTCCCCGGCCAGCCGCTCCCGCCACCGGGCCAGCCGATCCCCGGTCAGCCCGTCCCCGGCCAGCCCGTCCCGGGCCAGCAGGTCCCCGGCCAGCCGAGCCCCTACCCGCAGGCACCGCAGCCGCAGCACCAGCAGCCGCACCCGCACCCGCACCCGCACCCGCACCCGCACCCGCACCCGCAGACGCCCCAGCCCGGTCAGCCGTACGCGCCGGGGCAGCCGTACCCGCAGGCCCAGCCCGGCCAGCCGGCCTACCCGCAGCCGGGGCAGCACTACCAGCAGCCCTCACAGCCTCAGCCCCAGCCCGGTTACGGCTACCCGCAACAGCCGCCGCAGCCGCAGCAGCCGGAAGGGCAGAGCCCGCCTCCGCCGCCCCAGCAGTAGGCCGGCGGCCGGCCGGGAGCGAGAGAAGGGCGGCCGGTGCCCGCGAGGCACCGGCCGCCCTTCGGCGTCACAGCGGCGGTCACCCGGCCGCGGCCACCAGCTGCCGGCAGCGCTCGACGTCCTTGGCCATCTGCTCCAGCAACGCTTCCAGCGACTCGAACTTCGCCTGTCCGCGGACGAACGCCAGGAAGTCCACGGCGACGTGCAGGCCGTACAGGTCCAGGCCGACGCGGTCGATGGCGTACGCCTCCACCGTGCGCTCGGTGCCGTCGAACTGCGGGTTCGTGCCGACGGAGATCGCGGCCGGCATCGCCTCGCCCTGGGCGTGCAGCCAGCCGGCGTAGACGCCGTCGGCCGGGATCGCGGTGTGCGGCAGCGTCTCGACGTTGGCGGTCGGGAAGCCGAGTTCCCGGCCCCGCTGGGCCCCGCGTACGACCACGCCCTCCACCCGGTGCGGGTGGCCGAGGATCTCCCCGGCGCCCTCGACGTCGCCCTCGGCGACCAGGCGCCGGGTGAGCGTCGAGGAGAACGGCTCGCCGCCGCCCGCCTCGCCGCTGACGTACAGGTCGACGACCTCGACCTCGAAGTCGTAGATCTTGCCCTGCTCGGCCAGGAACTCGACGTTGCCCGCGGCGCGGTGGCCGAAGCGGAAGTTCGGGCCCTCGACGACCGCCTTGGCGTGCAGCCTGTCGACGAGGACCTTGACGACGAAGTCGGCCGGCGACAGCTTCGAGAACTCGGTGGTGAACGGCAGGATCAGCACGGCGTCCACACCGAGCTCGGCCATGAGCTCGGCGCGGCGGTGGTGCGGGGCCAGCAGCGGCGGGTGGCTGCCGGGGCGGACGACCTCGCTGGGGTGCGGGTCGAAGGTGACGACGACGGCGGGAACGCCCAGCTCCCGCGCACGGTCCACGGCATGCCTGATGATCAGCTGGTGCCCGCGGTGCACCCCGTCGTAGGAACCGATGGTGACGACGCTGCGCCCCCAGTCCTCGGGGATGTCCTCCAAGCCACGCCAGCGCTGCACTGTGACCGCTCCTCGAACCCGTGTCCGTATTTACCATTGACCACTTACGCAGGTCTAAGGGTGCCATGCCGGGGGCGGCCTGCCCGCACCGGCATCGAGGCTGTGACCGGACGCACGTGTCACCTGCGCTCAGGCCGGGACGCGGACGCCCGCGATGTTCTCGAGCGTACGGCGGGCGCCGGGTCCGACCACGGCCGCCCAGGCCTGCGGCGCGTCGGCCGTCCAGCCGAGCACGCGGCCCGCGAATCCGGGTACGCGGCGGCCCAGGTCGGCCAGGCGGCGGTCGAGGCGGGCCGCGCCGTCCGGGGTGCGGGTGAGGAGCAGGCCGGTGCGGTGGACCAGGGCGCGGACGTCGTCGCCGCCGTGGCGGACGGCCGTGTGCAGCACGGCGTCCAGGACGGCGGGGTCCTCTTCGCGGGCCAGCAGGACGTCGAGCAGTTCGCGGCGCAGGGGCCGGGAGGCGGGGGCCCCGGGAGCGGCGAGGACGGCGGCGAGCGCGGCGCGCATGTCCTCGGCGCCGTCGTCGAGCAGCCCGGTGACCAGCGGGAGGAGCGCGGCGCGGGCGGCGGGGCCCCGGTCGAGACGCCGGTCGACGTGGGCGGCGACGGCGGCACACACGCCACCACCGGCGCAGGCGCAGGCGTCGGCGCAGGCGTCGGCGCAGGCATCTCCGGTGGTCTCCCGGTGACACCCGGCCGCCTCCCGGCACCGCCCCACCGCTTGCCGGAGGAGCGTGGCGACCAGGTCGGCCACCGGGGGCGTGGCCGCGTGGACGAGCGTGCGCAGCGCCTCGGCCGCGTCGGGTCCGCGCAGCCGGGCGCGGAAGGCGTCCAGGACCGGGGCCGGGTGGGTCGTCAGGGCACCGGCCAGCGCGTCGGGCGGGAACGACGGGTCGCCCGCCGCGAAGTGCCGCAGGGCCTGCGGGAGATGGCTGGAGCGGGTGCGTGGATCACGGACGAGGAGGGCGAGCGCGCCGCCGTGCAGGGCGCGGTCGGCGGGGCGGGCGAGCAGCGCGAGGGCCACGTAGCGCAGCAGGGCGCGGTCGGCCTCCGTGCGTACGTGCGGGGCGGCGCGCAGCCCGTGCGTCACCGCCGCGGCGCGCCGGGCCGGCCGTTCGTCGTGCGCCCACCGGCCGACGGCCCGGCACAGGCCGGACGGCTCGTCCTGCGCCAGCACGCCGAGCAGTTCGCCGGCCCGCCGGTGCCCGCTCCCGACGAGCACCTCGGTCAGTTCGTCCAGGGCGCGCCGCCGGTGGGTGTGCAGCAGCGCCTGCGCGGCGTCGGCGACGGTCGCGTGCGGGGTCGCGGGCAGCGGCCGGTCGTCGTCGAACCAGCGGACGAGGAGCGGCTGTACGGCGGTGGGGTCGGCGGCGAGGAGCCGGGCGGCCGTGTCCAGGAAGCGCGGGCCGGTGTCCTGCGGGGGGCCGTCGGCGAGGACGAGGGTGCGCAGCAGGCCGAAGCGGACGGCTTCCGGGACGGGCAGCGCGCTCCAGAAGCCGGGCCCGAACTCCCGCGCGAACGCGCCCTGTCGGGGCCGCTCGGCCACGATGCGGTCGGCGATCCGGCGCAGCACCTCCTCGTACGGCGTGGCGTCCGGCACCCGCCGCAGGGTCTCGGCGAGCAGCCGGGCGGCCCACCAGGAGTGCGGCCCCGGGTCCGGGGCGTCGTCCAGCGCGTCGGCCAACTCCCCCAGTCGCGCGGCCAGTTCGCGGGCGCCGTGGCGGCGGCCGAGGAACAGCAGTGCCTCGACGACGGGGCCGGCGCGATGGCGCGGCACGGGGTCCGGCCCGGCGTCGGGCGGGGTGCGGTGGTGGACCAGGCGGTGGAGGGCCTCGTCGAGGTCGAGGTGCATGCCCTGGAGCCAGTCGGCCGACTCCCCGTGGGCGAAGCGGTAGCCGGAGCCGGCGGGCACGAGGAGGCCCTCGGTGAGGACGGCGGACGCCCAGCCGGTGCCGCCGCCGAGCCGTGCGGGGGCCCGGTCCGGAGGGAACACCGCCTCGAACGACGCCCGGTCGAGCGTGCCCCGGCCGGAGCCGAGGCTGCGGCGGGCGGCCTCATGGACCTGGCCGGCGACCCTGGCGGCGAGCCGGCGTACGGCGGAGCCGCGCAGCCCGTTCGCGGCGGCGAGGCGTCCGGCGACGCGCAGGCACATCAGGTCCAGGTGGGCCGCGAGGACGTCGTCGCGATCCGCTCGGGTACGGGGGGCGTCGGCGGCGTCGGGCAGGGCGGCGCGGACCTCGGACAGGAGCCGGATGGTGAGCGGGTGCCGGGCGTCGGCGCCGCGCAGGGCGCCCTCGGGGATGCCGTGATGCGCGCGGGCCCGGCGGGCCTCGTCCTCGGTGAGGTCGCCCAGGTGCACGCAGGGCGGCAGCCCCGCGGGAGCCGCCGGGGTCCGGTCACCGGCGGAGGGAGGCGCGGCCCGGTGCAGCAGGTCCTGAGGGAACCGGGTGCCCGCCTCCTCCCAGTACTCCGCCCGGCACGCCACCACCAGCCGCGCGCCCGTCTCCCGCAGCCACCGCGCCGTCCCCGCCGCCCACTCGGACAGCCGGCGGGCCGACGCGGGAGGCGCCCCCTCGGGGTCGTCGAGCAGGATCAGCAGCGGCCGGCCTGCCGTGCGGGCGACGTGGGCGAGGCGGGCCGGGGTGGCGTCGCCGAGTCCGGGGCCCACCGCCCGGACCAGCGCCCGGTGGGCCGCGTCCGCGACCGACGCGTCGGTGTCCCGCAGGTCGGCGCCGCGCAGCCACAGCGTGGGCGCGGGCTGCGCGCCGCGGGTGCGGCGGGCGGCGAGGGCCGCGAGTTCCGTCGTGCGGCCGCTGCCCGGCGGTGAGACGAGCGCGAGAACGGCGGCCGGACCGGCGGTGAACGCGGCGAACTCCCGAGAGATCACGGCGCGTTCGACCGGCCGCCCCGACAGCGACCACGACGGCGACGGCGACGGCGACGGCGACGGCGACGGCGACCATGATGGCGCCCCCGACGGCACCCTCGGTGCGTCCGGTACATCCGGCACATCCGGTACGTCCGGTGGTGCGTCCGGGCCGGACGAGGCGGCCGTCAGGTGGAGGACTCCGGCCAGGTTCAGGTCGGCGCCGTACGCGGGCACCGTGGCGGCGTTCTCGGCGAGGAGCGCGGCGAGCGGGCCCTCGGCGGCGCGCGGCGGTACGGCGAAGCCGGTGTCGCGGTGGCCGGACTGCAGCACGGTGCCGAGGACGCCGACCACCGCGCCGGTCGCGGCGTCGAGGACCGGTCCCCCGGCCGCCCCGCCGCCCGGCCGCAGCGCGTCCCGGCCCGCCGTGCCGACGGCGAGTTCCAGCGCGTCGCCGAGATGATGGAGGCGGTCGCCCGTCGGGTACGTCACCGGGGTCGCGCCGAGCACCCGCGCCTCGCGCCAGCAGCCGGCCGCGACGCTGACGTACGTGCCGCTCTCGACGCGGTCCCGCACGGTGACGGGCAGCGGCTCGAGGCCCAGGCCCTCGGTGCGGACGAGGGCCAGTCCCAGCGCGGGCAGCGCGGTCACCGCGTCGGCGGTCACCCGGCAGCGGCGGTCACCGGCGCCGTGCAGCACCAGCCCGGCCAGGCCGTCGACCGCTTCGTGGGCGGTGATCAGGGTGCCGTGGCGGTCCGCCGCGAATGCGGTGCCCCGGGGACGGCCGGCCAGGTCATGGACGCGGGCCAGGGCGGCGTCGGGGGCCGGCCGGGCGCTCCAGGGAGCCCGTTCGTGCCGAGGGGCCTCTCCCGCCATGGTCGAACCTTCCGCCGTACGTCCGCCGTACATCTGTGCACTACATCTGTGCACTACATCTGTGCACTACATCTGTGCACCGACCTCGACGGTAGGCACGGCATGATCGGCGGCACAGAGCGCGGCGGGAACGCGCCCCCTCGCACTCCCCCGGTTCACTCCGAGCGCCTGCCCGGACGGGTGAATCGACGGGGTGGGTTGGACACCCTAGGGGTGGGGGAACCGAGGGGGGACCGTGGAGCGGCGGGCACATCGAACCCCGTGACCGCCGCTCCACGGACAGGCCGGGCCGAAGCCCGCCCCACGGACGGGAGCCCGGCCGAAGGCCGCCGGCTCAGCCGAAGACGGCCAGGCTCTTGGCCTTGCCCCTCTGTTCCTCGACGAGCGCGAGGAACCGGCCCTCGGGGTCGAAGACGGCCACGGCTCCGGCGCCGGCGTACACGTCCGGCATCTCCAGGCGTACGCCGTTGAGGAGCAGCCGGGCCCGGCGGGTGTCCACGTCCCAGCGGGGGAACGCGGCGGCGGCCGCCTCGGCGATCGGCATCACGGTCAGCTCCTGCTGGAGCTGGTCCAGCGTCCTGGCGGCGTCCAGCTTGTACGGGCCGACGCGGGTGCGGCGCAGCGCCGTGAGGTGACCGCCGACGCCCAGGCCGGCGCCCAGGTCGCGGGCCAGGGCCCGGATGTAGGTGCCGGAGGAGCAGACCACCGACACGACCAGGTCGAGGACCGGGGTGCCGTCCTCGGCGACGGCGTCCCGGACGTCGTACACGGCGAAGGACGAGACGGTGACCGGGCGGGCCGGGATCTCGAAGTCCTCGCCGTCCCGGGCCCGCTTGTACGACCGCACGCCGTCGATCTTGATGGCGCTGACCTTGGACGGCACCTGCATGATGTCGCCGGTCAGCTTGGCGATCTGGGCGTCGACGGCGTCGCGGGTGACCTTGGAGGCGTCGGTGGACGCCGTGATCTCGCCCTCGGCGTCGTCGGTGACCGTGGTCTGGCCGAGCCGGATCGTGCCCAGGTACTCCTTCTCGGTCAGCGCCAGGTGGCCGAGGAGCTTGGTCGCCTTCTCGACGCCGAGGACCAGGACCCCCGTCGCCATCGGGTCGAGGGTGCCCGCGTGGCCGACGCGCCGGGTCCGGGCGATGCCGCGCATCTTGGCGACCACGTCGTGCGAAGTGAAGCCCGACGGCTTGTCGACGATGACGAGGCCGTCGGGCGTCCGGTTGTTCTGGGTCATTCGGCGGTGTCGTCCTCGTCCTCACCGGGCTTCTTGTACGGGTCCGCGCCGCCGGCGTACGCGGCGCCCGCGGACGCCTCGCGCACCTTGGCGTCGGACTCGCGCGCCCGGTCGAGGAGGTCCTCGATGGTCCGGGCGGTGTCCGGGAGCGCGTCCGCCACGAAGGTCAGGGTCGGGGTGAACTTCACGCCCGCCGCCGCGCCGACCGCCGAGCGGAGCACGCCCTTGGCGCTCTCCAGACCGGCGGCCGCGGCCTTGCGCTCCTCCTCGTCCCCGTACACCGTGTAGAAGACGGTCGCCTCCCGGAGGTCCCCGGTGACCCGGGTGTCCGTGATGGTGACGTGCGAGCCGAGCCGCGGGTCCTTGATCCCGCGCTGCAGCTTCTGGGCCACCACCTCTCGGATGAGGTCCGCCAGCCTCTTAGCCCGCGCGTTGTCGGCCACTGGTCGTCTCCCGTTCTTTCTTTCTCTGCGTTCTGTGGTCAGTCGTCGTCGCCGTGGAAGCGCCGTCTCACCGACAGCAGCTCCACCTCGGGGCGCCCGGCGACCAGCCGCTCGCACCGGTCCAGTACGTCGGTGACGTGGCCCGCGTCGCCTGCGACGACCGCCAGGCCGATGCCGGCCCTGCGGTACAGGTCCAGGTGGTCGACCTCGGCCGCGCTCACGGAGTACTTCCGCTGCAGCTCGGCGACGATCGGACGGACGACGGAGCGTTTCTCCTTCAGCGACCGTACGTCGCCGAGGAGCAGGTCGAAGGACAGAGTCCCCACATACATGTGTGCCCGGATGACCCGCCGGTACGGGATTGAGGGGCCCGCCGGACCACCGGCGGGAACATCAGCACCGTACAACGAACGGCCGGGGCCGATCGACGGAAATTACTCTCCGTCGACCGGCCCCGGACCGGACCGTCTCGGAAGGCCGGGCGCTTACGCGCGCGGCTTCTCCCGCATCTCGTACGTCGCGATGACGTCGTCGACCTTGATGTCGTTGAAGTTTCCGAGGTTGATACCGCCCTCGTAGCCTTCGCGGATCTCGGTGACGTCGTCCTTGAAGCGACGCAGGCCCTCGATGGTGAGGTTCTCCGCGACCACCTTGCCGTCGCGGATGAGGCGGGCCTTGGTGTTGCGGCGCACCTCGCCGGACCGGATGAGGACACCGGCGATGTTGCCCAGCTTGGACGACTTGAAGACCTCGCGGATCTCCGCCGTGCCGAGCTCGACCTCCTCGTACTCCGGCTTGAGCATGCCCTTGAGGGCCGCCTCGATCTCCTCGATCGCCTGGTAGATGACCGAGTAGTACCGGACGTCCACGCCCTCGCGCTCGGCCATCTGCGCCGCGCGGCCGGCCGCGCGGACGTTGAAGCCGATCACGATGGCGTCGGAGCCCATCGCCAGGTCGATGTCCGACTCCGTGACCGCACCGACGCCGCGGTGCAGGACCCGGATGTCGACCTCTTCGCCGACGTCCAGCTGGAGCAGGGAGGACTCGAGCGCCTCGACCGAACCGGAAGCGTCACCCTTGATGATCAGGTTCAGCTGCTGGACCTCGCCGGCCTTGAGCACCTTGTCCAGGTCCTCGAGGGACACGCGACGCGTGCGCTTGGCGAAGGCCGCGTTGCGCTCGCGGGCGGCGCGCTTCTCGGCGATCTGACGGGCCGTACGGTCCTCGTCGACCACCAGGAAGTTGTCACCCGCGCCCGGGACGTTGGTCAGGCCCAGGACCTGGACCGGCGTCGACGGGCCCGCCTCGGCGACGTTGTTGCCGTTGTCGTCGAGCATGGCGCGCACCCGGCCGTAGGCGTCGCCCACGACCATCGTGTCGCCGACCCGCAGCGTGCCGCGCTGGACGAGGACCGTCGCCACGGCACCGCGGCCGCGGTCGAGACGGGACTCGATCGAGATACCCTGCGCGTCCTGGTTCGGGTTGGCCCGCAGGTCGAGCGAGGCGTCGGCCGTGAGGATCACGGCCTCCAGCAGCGAGTCGATGTGCAGACCCTGCTTGGCGGAGATGTCGACGAACATGGTGTCGCCGCCGTACTCCTCGGCCACCAGGCCGTACTCGGTCAGCTGACCGCGCACCTTGGTCGGGTCCGCGCCCTCGACGTCGATCTTGTTGACCGCGACGACGATCGGGACGTCGGCCGCCTTGGCGTGGTTGAGCGCCTCGACCGTCTGCGGCATGACGCCGTCGTTGGCCGCGACGACCAGGATCGCGATGTCGGTCGACTTCGCACCGCGGGCACGCATGGCGGTGAACGCCTCGTGACCCGGGGTGTCGATGAAGGTGATCTTGCGCTCTTCGTCGTTGACCTCGGTCGCGACCTGGTAGGCACCGATGTGCTGGGTGATGCCGCCGGCCTCGCCCGCGATGACGTTCGTCTTGCGGATGGCGTCGAGCAGGCGGGTCTTGCCGTGGTCGACGTGACCCATGACGGTGACGACCGGCGGACGGACGACCAGGTCCTCCTCCGAGCCCTCGTCCTCGCCGAACTCGATGTCGAAGGACTCGAGCAGCTCGCGGTCCTCCTCCTCGGGGCTGACGATCTGAACCGTGTAGTTCATCTCGTCGGCGAGGAGCTGCAGCGTCTCGTCGGAGACGGACTGCGTGGCCGTGACCATCTCGCCCAGGTTCATCATCACCGCGACGAGCGACGCCGGGTTGGCGTTGATCTTCTCGGCGAAGTCGGTGAGCGACGCACCGCGCGACAGGCGAATGCTCTCGCCGTTGCCGCGAGGCAGCATCACGCCGCCGACCGACGGGGCCTGCATGGCCTCGTACTCCTGGCGCCTCTGCCGCTTCGACTTGCGGCCGCGGCGCGCGGGACCGCCGGGACGGCCGAAGGCGCCCTGCGTGCCACCGCGACCGCCCGGACCACCGGGACGACCGCCGAAGCCGGGACGGCCACCGCCGCCGGCGCCGGGACCACCCGGACGGCCGGCGAAGCCACCGCCGCCGCCACCGGGGCCGCCGGGGCGACCGGCGAAGCCGCCGCCACCACCGCCGCCGGGACGGCCGGCGAAGCCGCCGCCGCCCGGACGACCGGCACCGCCGGGACGACCGGCGCCGCCGGGACCGCGGCCGCCGGGGCCGCCGCCGGGACGCGGACCCGCAGCGGGACGCTGCGGCATCATGCCGGGGTTCGGACGCGGGCCGCCGGGGCCGCCGCCGGGACGCGGACCGCCCTGCGGACGGGGCATGCCGGCCGGCGTCGGACGCGGACCGCCCGGAGCCTGCGGACGCGGACCGCCGCCCTGGGCGCCACCGGGCGCCTGGGGCCGGGGACCGGCGCCGGGGGCACCGGGACCGCCCGGACGAGGCCCCTGCGGCCGGGGCGCCTGCGGGCGCGCCATGCCGGTGGAGCCACCGGAGGTGAAGGGGTTGTTGCCCGGGCGCGGACCGGCCGGGCGTCCACCCGGACGCGGGGCCTGACCGCCGGGACGCGGGGCGCCCTGACCGGGACGGCCCTGACCCTGGCCCTGACCGCCGGCCGGACGGCCGCCGGGCTTGGGGGCACCGGGACGGGCGCCGGGACGCGGGCCCTGGGAGGCCGGCGCGGACGGGGCCGGAGCCGGCGCCGACGGCGGAGCGGTGAACTCCGGCGTGGTGGGCGCGGCCGGAGCCGGACGAGGTGCGGGCCTGGGGCCCGGCGTCGGGCGCGGTCCCGGAGCCGGCGCGGGGGCCGACGGGGCCGCGGGCTGCTGAGCCGCGGCGGGCCTGGGCGCGGCCGGCGGCCTCGGGGCAGCCGGACGTTCACCCACTGGCCTAACGCCGTGGGAGGGACCCCCAGCCTGCGCCGGAGAGGGCGCGCCGGGCTTGGGGGCGGCCTTCCGGGGTGCGGGCCTGGCGCCGGACTTGCCGTTGCCGCTGCCCGCCTGGAAGGCGTCAGTCAGTTTGCGTACTACGGGCGCTTCGATGGTCGAAGACGCCGAACGGACGAATTCACCGAGTTCCTGGAGCTTGGCCATGACGACCTTGCTCTCGACACCGAACTCCTTGGCGAGTTCGTAGACCCGGACCTTAGCCACTTCGCTCCTTTGAGGTCCGGGTTGCGGCCGGACCGTCGCTAGTTCATGGGCGTACTCATCGCGTACTCATCGAGTGCTCATCGCAATCTCGACCTGCTTTCGACTCGCGAGGTACCAGGCCGCACGGGGTTCCGTGCGGCACGACTTACGGTGTTGCCCGATCGGCAACTGTCGACTGCTCGACGTATCGGCGCAACGCCTTTGTGTCGAGCGCTCCCGGGGCGCGCAGTGCCCGCGTGAACGCCCGGCGGCGTACCGCCTGGTCGAGACAGACCGAGGCGGGGTGCACATAGGCACCCCGGCCGGGCAGCGTACCGTGAGGATCGGGGACACACTCGTCCTCGATCGCCACGATGCGCAGTAGGTCGGCCTTGGCCGCTCGCTCCCGGCATCCCACACACGTGCGTTCAGGGCATGTTCGGGCGCGCGTCCGGCCAGACACTCTTAAGTCTACCTCCCCGTACCGACCTCACCCCTTTGGGGCTGAGATCGAACGTTGCTGCGCAGATAACTGTCGTGATCTAAGCGACCTGCGGCTTGGAACTATTCCCCGGTGGCCTGTTCGGTGTCCGGGCGGATGTCGATACGCCATCCGGTGAGCCGGGCGGCGAGCCGGGCGTTCTGCCCCTCCTTGCCGATGGCGAGGGACAGTTGGTAGTCCGGCACGGTGACCCGGGCGGACCTGGCGGCCATGTCCACGACCTCCACCTTGGAGACCCGGGCGGGTGACAGCGCGTTGGCGACCATCTCCGCGGGGTCGTCCGACCAGTCGACGATGTCGATCTTCTCGCCGTTCAGCTCGCCCATGACATTGCGCACACGTCCGCCCATCGGACCGATGCAGGCGCCCTTGGCGTTCAGGCCCGATCGGGTGGACCGGACGGCGATCTTCGTGCGGTGACCGGCCTCACGTGCGATCGCGGCGATCTCGACGGACCCGTCGGCGATCTCCGGCACCTCGAGCGCGAACAGCTTCTTCACCAGGTTCGGGTGCGTGCGGGAGAGCGTCACGGACGGGCCGCGGACGCCCTTCGCCACCCGGACGACGTACGACCTCAGGCGCGTGCCGTGCTGGTACGTCTCGCCGGGCACCTGCTCCTGCACCGGCAGGATGGCCTCCAGCTTGCCGATGTCCACGAGCACGTTCTTCGGGTCGCGGCCCTGCTGGACCACGCCGGTGACGATGTCGCCCTCGCGGCCGGCGTACTCGCCGAGCGTCGCGTCGTCCTCGGCGTCGCGCAGCCGCTGCAGGATCACCTGCTTGGCGGTGGTGGCGGCGATGCGGCCGAAACCGGACGGGGTGTCGTCGAACTCGCGGGGCTCCTGGCCCTCCTCGAGGTCCTCGGGGTCCTCCTTCGCCCACACGGTCACATGCCCGGTCTCCCGGTTGAGCTCCACGCGCGCGTGGCGGCGGCTTCCCTCGGTGCGGTGGTAGGCGATGAGGAGGGCCGACTCGATCGCCTCGACCAGCAGGTCGAAGGAGATCTCCTTCTCCCGTACCAAGCCCCGCAGGGCACTCATGTCGATGTCCACGGCTACGCCTCCTCTGCGTTCTCTTCGTGCTTGTCCTTGCGGCTGAATTCCACCTGCACGCGGGCCTTCTCGATCTCGGGGAAGGCGATCCTGCGCGTGGTGGCCCTGCGACCCTTGACCCCGGGCACCTCGAGGTCGAGTCCTTCGTCGTCGACCTGGAGGATTCTGGCGACCAGCTCGCCGCCCTCGGCCAGCTGGAACTTGACCAGCCGGTCGATCGCGCGGACGTAGTGCCGGTGTTCCGTGAGGAGGCGTTCCGCGCCCGGGGTGCCGACCTCGAGGGTGTACTCGCCCTCGCCCATCGCGTCCGTCTCGTCGAGCTTCGCCGAGAGCGCGCGGCTCACATCGGCGATCTGGTCCAGGTCGGCACCGGTGTCGGAGTCGACGACCACGCGCAGCACCCGCTTGCGTCCGACCGAGTCCACCGCGATCTCCTCGAGATCCAGGCCCTGGGAGCTGACGAGCGGTTCCAGGAGCTCTCGCAGCCTCTCGCTGTGGGTGGTGCTCATCCGGGTGACTCCTCGGCCGCGTGTGCTGTTGTGGGATGGGTCGCGTGTCTGGTCAAAGGGTATCGGGTCGCGGAGGGTGTTGCCGTCCACGCCGGCACGGGCGGACACCGGTGCCTGACGGCGGCGGGGGCGCGGGCGGTGCCGGTGCCCGGCGGCGGGCGGGGACGGGGGCGGGGTCGGTGCCCGGCGGCCGGCGGCCGGCGGCCGGCGGGGACGGGGCGGGGACGGTGCCGACGCACCCCGGCGGACACAGGCACGGCCGGTGCCGCCGGCACGCGCGGCGGACGGAGACACGGGCGATTCCCGCGCCTGACGGCGGGCGGAGGCGGGGACGGTGCCGACGCACCCCGGCGGACACAGGCACGGCCGGTGCCGCCGCCCGGCGGCGCGCGGAGGCAGGACCGGACCCGGCTACCGACGGCGCGCGGAGCCGCGGCCGGAGCCGGCGGCGCGCGGCGGACGGGACACGGCCGGCGCCGGTGCCTGGCGGCGGGCGGAGGCGCCCGAGGGGGCGCGGGGCGCGGCGGTGCCGGTGGCGCGCGGCCGGTGTCGGCGGCGCGCGGCGGGCGGAGACGGGGTCGGTGCCGGCGGCGCGCGGAGACAGGGCCAGGCGCCGGCGTCCGGAACGGACGGTGCCGGTGCCTGGCGGCGGGCGGGGGCGCGGGTACCGTGATCACGGCGGGCCGCCCTTCCCGCCCGTGTGTTCGTACGAGCCTCCGAGGACGTCTGCCGTGCCGTACCCCCCGCCGTCGCGCGCCCTGTCCGCGCCGCGCAGAAGATCCCTGCTCGCCTCGGCCGCCGGGGCGGCCCTGCTGGCGGGCTGCTCGTCCGGAGCCGGCCCGTCGGAGGAGAGCGGGGGCGGCCGTCCGTCGGCCGCCGAGCGGGCACGCGCGCGTGCGGCCCGGGACAGCGCGGGCCTGCTGGAGCGGTACGACGGTGTGATCGCCGCGTTCCCCGGGCTCGCGGAGCGGCTGGCACCGCTGCGGGCCGAGGTCGCGCGGCATGCGGAGGCGTTCGGGGGCAGGGGCGGGACGATGTCGCCGTCCCCCTCGGTCCCGCCGTCCGCCTCGGCCCCGTCGGCCACCGCCTCCGCGTCCGCGTCGGTGACCGCCTCCGCGTCGGCCGCCGCGCCCGCCGACGAGAAGTCCGCCCTCGCCGGGCTCGCCGCCGCGGAGCGCGCCCTGGCCGACCGCCGCACGGCCGCGCTCGACGGCCTGCCGGGCGAACTGGCACGCCTGCTCGCCTCGGTGGCGGCGGCGGGCGCCGCGCACGCGTACCTGCTGACGGAAGGCGCCCGGTGAGCGAGCAGAGGCGGTTGCAGGCCCTTCAGGCGGCGTTGGCGGCCGAGCACGCCGCCGTGTACGGGTACGGGGTGGTCGGCGGGCGGATCGGTGAGCGGCGCCGGGCGGAGGCCCGGTCCGCGTACGACGCCCACCGGGCCCGGCGGGACACGCTGGTGCGCGAGGTGCGCGACCTGGGCGGCACCCCGGCGGCCGCCGCGGCGGCGTACGCGCTGCCCTTCCCGGTGCCGGACTCGGCCGCGGCGGTGCGGCTGGCCGCCGAACTGGAGGACCGGGTGGCCGGGGTGTACTCCGACCTGGTGCGGGCGTCCGGAGGCGAGCTGCGGCGCGGTGCAGCCGAGGCGCTGCGCGAGGCGGCGGTGCGCGCGGTGCGCTGGCGCGGGGAGAGCGTAGCCTTCCCTGGTCTCGCCGAGCGGGCGGCCGACGCCGGCCCGTCGGCGACGCCGACGGCGTGACCGGGACTGGAAGGGGACGACTCGCGCATGGCCTTGGAACCCCCGCGACGCCTGGTCAGGGCGCTCGGTGAGAGCGCGCCGGGCGGTGACGACTGGCTGGAGCAGCTGCCCCGGGCGGTCCAACAGGCCGTTGCTCTGCGTGAGTTGACCGTCGAGCGGGTCCAGGTGCCGGGCGGGCGCAGCAGTCTGGTGGTGCTGGTGCGGCGGCCGGACGGCACCCCCGCCGTGCTCAAGCTGGCGCCGCCCCGGGCGCGTCCGGAGAGCGAGCGGGCCGCGCTGGCGCACTGGGACGGTCTGGGCGCCGTGCAGCTGCTGGAGCCGTTCGTGACCGAGGGCGTGCTGCTGCTGGAGCGGCTGCACCCGGACGTCTCGGTGCGGTCGCTGCCGGAGGCGAGGGCCCAGCTGGAGGCGGCGGGCACGCTGCGGCGGCTGTGGGTGGGGCCGCCCGCCGGACACTCCTTCGAGACGGTGGCCGAGCGGACCGGCCGGCAGGCGGAGGCGATGCGGGCGAGCGCGTCGGCGGCCCCCGAGCTGGCCCCGCTGGTCGACGCGGCGCTCGCGGCCCGCGAGGAACTGCTGGCGGCGCCGCCCGAGCAGCGTCTGCTGCACGGGACCTTCCGGCAGAGCAAGGTGCTCGCCGGGGAGCGGATGCCGTGGCTGGCGGTGGGCCCGGACCCGGTGGTCGGCGAGTGCGCCTTCGACCTGGCACGGCTGGTACGGGACCGGGTGGAGGACCTGATCGCCTCGCCGTCCGGGGCCACCACGACCCGGCGGCGCGTGAAGCGGCTCGCGGAGGCGCTGGAGGTCGACCGGGAGCGGCTGCGCGGCTGGACGCTGTTCAGGGCCGTGGAATCCGGCGTGCGGGCGCGCAGGGTCGGGCGGGAACGGGACGCCGAGCTGCTGCTGGAGTTCGCGAGCTGGCTCTGACCCCGGCCCACGCCGGCGCCGGGCCGGATGCGCGGTGCGGTGCGGTGCGGGGCCGGGAGCACGAGCACGCTGCCGACGCGCGCGACGAGAGGACGTCTGCCCGGTGGCCCGGTTGTCGCGGGAGACGGGGGTGGCGAGCACCGGCCCGGCCCGCGCGGCGCGCTCCGCACCGCCCGGCCGCGGCACCTGCTGCGCTGCTCAGCCACCGCCGACCAGCGCCACCGGGCCCGGGTCGCCCCCTGCGGCCGGGGCGGCCCCGGGCCGCCCGCCGGGGAACGGCGGCCCGGAAGTCCGCCGAAGGAAAGCCCCAAATCCCGCGGGGGAACCGACCGGAAACCCCGCTGGGGGCCGGCCCGGAACCCCGCAAGGGGAACGGCCCGAAACCCGCCGGGAAACGGACCGAAACCCGCCGGGAAACGGACCGAAACCCCACTGGGGCTGGCCGCAATCCCGCTGGGGGCCGGCCCGGAACCCCGCCAGGGAACGGCCCGAAACCCCTCCGGGGAAAGGCCCGGAACGTCTCCGGAGGAACGGTCCGTAAGGCCCCGCTCACGCGGTGAGGCGGGCGATGGCCTCCTCGACCGTCAGTTCCTCGCGCTCGCCGGTCTTACGGTCCTTCAGCTCCAGCACGCCCTCGGCGGAGCGGCGGCCCGCCACCAGGATCTTCGGTACGCCGATCAGCTCGGAGTCCGTGAACTTCACGCCCGGGGAGACCCCGGCCCGGTCGTCGACCAGGACGCGCAGGCCGGCGGCGCGCAGCCGCTCGGAGACGTCGAGCGCCAGCTCGATCTGCAGGGCCTTGCCCGCGGCCACCACGTGCACGTCGGCCGGGGCGACCTCCGCCGGCCAGCACAGGCCCTGCTCGTCGGCGGACTGCTCGGCGAGGGCGGCGACGGCGCGGGAGACGCCGATGCCGTAGGAACCCATGGTCACGCGGACCGGCTTGCCGTTCTGGCCGAGGACGTCGAGCTTGAGGGCGTCGGCGTACTTGCGGCCCAGCTGGAAGATGTGGCCGATCTCGATGGCGCGGTCCAGCTTCAGGCCGGTGCCGCACTTGGGGCACGGGTCGCCTTCCTGCACCACCACGACGTCGACGTACTCGTCGACCTCGAAGTCACGGCCGGCCACCACGTTCTTGGCGTGCAGGTCCGGCTTGTTGGCGCCGGTGATCCACGCGGTGCCCGGGGCGACCCGCGGGTCGGCGATGTACTTGGTCTTCTCCAGGCCCTGCGGGCCGACGTAGCCGCGTACCAGGTCCGGCCGGCCCGTGAAGTCCTCCTCGGTGACCATCTCGACGACGGCCGGGGCGAAGTGCGCCTCGACCTTGTCCAGGTCGACCTCGCGGTCGCCGGGGACGCCGACGGCGACGATCTCGCCGTCGACCTTCACCAGGAGGTTCTTCAGGGTGGCGGAGGCCGGGACGCCGAGGGAGGCGGCGAGGGTCTCGATGGTGGGGGTGTTCGGGGTCGGGATGTCCTCGGCGGCCGGCACGCCGGAGGCGTCCTGGGGGCGCAGCTCGTAGGTGATCGCCTCGGTGTTGGCCGCGAAGTCGCAGTTCGGGCAGTCCGCGAAGGTGTCCTCGCCGGCGTCGGCCGGGGCGAGGAACTCCTCCGACTTCGAGCCGCCCATCGCGCCGGCGGTCGCCGCGCAGATGCGGTAGTCGAGCCCGAGACGGTCGAAGACCCGGCGGTAGGCCTCGCGGTGCAGGGCGTACGACTGGGCGAGCCCCTCGTCGGTGAGGTCGAAGGAGTAGGAGTCCTTCATCAGGAACTCGCGGCCGCGCAGGATGCCGGCCCGCGGGCGGGCCTCGTCGCGGTACTTGTGCTGGATCTGGTAGAGGATCACCGGCAGGTCCTTGTAGGAGGACGCCTGGTCCTTCACCAGCAGCGTGAAGATCTCCTCGTGCGTCGGGCCGAGGAGGTAGTCGCCGCCCTTGCGGTCCTTCAGGCGGAACAGCTCGGCGCCGTACTCCTCCCAGCGGCCGGTCGCCTCGTACGGCTCCCGCGGCAGCAGGGCGGGCAGCAGCACCTCCTGCGCGCCGATGGCGTCCATCTCCTCGCGGACGATCCGCTCCACGTTGGCGAGGACCTTCCGGCCCAGCGGCAGCCAGCTCCAGACGCCGGCGGCGGTCCGGCGGACGTAACCGGCGCGGACGAGCAGCTTGTGGCTGAGCACCTCGGCGTCCGCCGGGTCGTCGCGCAGCGTCTTCGCCATCAACTGGGACATGCGCTGGACCGGTGTGTTCGCCATGGTTCTCGTACTCCTGCTGCGGCGTAAGGGTGATGCCTAGGAGGTTAGCCGGGCGGCCGGGGGCGGCGGAAATCGGTTGGGGCGGGCCGACGGGCCTACCGACGGCGGAGCAGGGGCAGGGGGGCGCCCATCACGGCGTAGGGCTTCGCGGCGCTCGGGAAGAGGACCTGGCGGGCCAGGTCCCGGTAGCCGAGGGAGCGGTAGAGGCCGCGCGCCGGGCTCTCGATGTCGATCGCGGACAGGATCGAGCGGGGCTCGGTGGCGCCGTCGGTGATCGTGGTGATGAGGGAGCGGCCGATGCCGCGGTTCTGGTAGCGCGGGTGGACGTGCAGCTCGGTGATCACGAAGGAGTCGTCGAGCCAGTCGTCGTGGCCCTGCGCCCGCAGGTACGGCTCGACGACGGTGGACCACCAGTGAGTGCGGTCGTTGGGCATGCCGTACACGAATCCGACGAGGTCGTTCCGGGCGGTGGTGGCGCCCAGGGCCCTCGCGCCGGGAAAGGTCATGTGGCGCAGGACGATCTGACGGCGTACGGCGACCTCTTCCGCGCCGAGTCCGAAGGCGACGGCCTGGACGGCGAGCGCTTCGTCGACCCGGGCCGGAAGGTCGAGCGGGCCGATCACCACGTCGTCGGGCTGGGAGTGACCGTGACCGGGAAAGCGCAGCATGCGGGGAGACTACAGGGCTCGTGACAGCGACGGGTCCCGGAGCCGGACCTGGGTCAGAACAGCACGCTCATGAACGCGCCGACCTCGCGGAAGCCCACTCTCCGGTACGTCCTGCGCGCGGCGGTGTTGAAGTCGTTGACGTAGAGGCTGACGACCGGCGCCACGTCGGCCAGCGCGTACCGCAGGACCGCCGCCATGCCGGGGGCCGCCAGGCCCTTCCCGCGGTACTCGGGGGCCACCCACACGCCCTGGATCTGGCAGGCCTGCGGCGTCGCCGCGCCGATCTCCGCCTTGAAGGCGACCTTGCCGTGCTCGTCGAGGCGGGCGAAGGAGCGGCCGGAGCCGACCAGTTCGGCGACCCGGGCCTGGTAGAGCAGCCCGCCGTCGCCGGCCAGCGGGGAGACGCCGACCTCCTCGGTGAACATCGCCACGCACGCCGGCATGATCGTGTCCATCTCGTCCTTGCGGATGCGGCGGACGTAGGGATCCGGGGCCATGTCGGCGGGCATGCGGTCGGTGACCATGAGGGGCTGGTGCCTGCGGACCTCGCGGGCCGGGCCCCAGCTCGGTTCGAGGAGGCGCCAGAGCTGGGCGGTGGGCTCGGCGGGGCCGACGATGGAGGAGCAGCGGCGGCCGGCCCGGCGGGCACGGTCGGCGAAGGCCCGCACGGCACGCGGGGTGGCGCAGATGGGGACGAGGTTGGCGCCGGCGTAGCACAGGGACGTGAGTATCCCGTCCTCGTAGAAGCCCCACATCTCGCCGCCGAGCCGCCACGGGTCGAGGCCGGCGACCTGGACGCGGGAGGTCACGAAGGCGTTCGCGACCGGCTCGCGGTCCAGGACGGCGAGCGCGGCGTCCAGGTCGCCCGGTTCGAGCACTCTGGAGGTGGTCTGCGTCAACACGTGCGGGGCCTCACCCTGAGGTTTCGCTGATCTCCGCACTGTACCTGGCGAATTTGTGGGGCGCCGCCCCGTGGGGCGGCACGGTGGGACGGGTGCGGCGGCCGTGGCCCCGGGGGCGTTCCACCAGGTCGGCCGCGCATGTGCCGTGGTCAGTCGGCGACCGACACCGAGGGCTCGCCGGAGGCGACGCCTTCGGCCTCCATCTGCTCCGCCAGCTTCATGGCCTCTTCGATCAGGGTCTCGACGATCTTCGACTCGGGGACCGTCTTGATGACCTCGCCCTTGACGAAGATCTGCCCCTTGCCGTTGCCGGAGGCGACACCCAGATCGGCCTCCCGCGCCTCACCGGGACCGTTGACCACACAGCCCATGACCGCCACCCGCAGCGGGACCTCCATACCGGTCAGCCCCGCCGTGACCTCCTCGGCCAGCTTGTACACGTCCACCTGGGCCCGGCCGCAGGACGGGCAGGAGACGATCTCCAGACCACGCTGCCGCAGGTTCAGCGACTCCAGGATCTGGATGCCGACCTTGATCTCCTCCACCGGCGGCGCGCTCAGCGACACCCGGATCGTGTCCCCGATCCCCTGCGACAGCAGCGCCCCGAACGCCACCGCCGACTTGATCGTGCCCTGGAACGCCGGGCCCGCCTCCGTCACGCCGAGGTGCAGCGGGTAGTCGCACTGCGCGGCGAGCTGCCGGTAGGCCTCGATCATCACCACCGGGTCGTTGTGCTTCACGGAGATCTTGATGTCCCGGAAGTCGTGCTCCTCGAACAGCGACGCCTCCCACAGCGCGCTCTCCACCAGCGCCTCCGGCGTCGCCTTCCCGTACTTCTGCAGCAGCCGCCGGTCCAGCGAACCCGCGTTCACCCCGATCCGGATCGGCGTGCCGTGGTCCTTCGCCGCCTTCGCGATCTCCCTGACCTTGTCGTCGAACTGCTTGATGTTGCCCGGGTTCACCCGCACCGCCGCACAGCCCGCCTCGATCGCCGCGAACACGTACTTCGGCTGGAAGTGGATGTCCGCGATCACCGGGATCTGCGACTTCCGCGCGATCGTCGCCAGCGCGTCCGCGTCGTCCTGCGTCGGACACGCCACCCGCACGATCTGGCACCCCGACGCCGTCAGCTCCGCGATCTGCTGGAGCGTGGCACCGATGTCGGAGGTACGCGTCGTCGTCATCGACTGCACCGACACCGGGGCGTCGCCGCCCACCGGCACGGAGCCGACCTGGATCTGCCGGCTCTTGCGGCGCTCGGCGAGCTTGGTCGGAACGGACGGCATGCCGAGAGAAATCGCAGTCATCTGCTGTGCAACCCCAAGTCGTGATCCAAGGTCCGGTCCCGTCAACACCGGGCTCCGGGCTCCGAGATTACGGCACCGGCGAGGCCCCGGGCACATCACGCCCGTGCCCCGCCCGACGCACGACGGCACATCACGCCCGGTGCCCAGCCCGACGCGCGACGGCACATCACGCTCCGCGCCGCCGCCCGACGCACGACGGCCCGGCACACAGCGTGCCGGGCCGTCGTGAACTCCCGATGGCTAGGAGATTCTGACCGGGTTGACGACGTCGGCCACCAGGACGAGCAGGGTGAAGCAGACGAAGATCCCCGCCACCACGTACGCCACCGGCATCAGCTTCGCCACGTCGAACGGTCCCGGGTCCGGGCGGCGCAGCAGCTTCGCCGTGTTGCGGCGCAGCGACTCCCACAGGGCCCCCGCGATGTGGCCGCCGTCCAGGGGCAGCAGCGGAAGCATGTTGAACAGGAACAGGGAGAGGTTGAAGCCGGCGACCAGCATGACGAACATCGCCAGTTGCTGGCTGGCCGGGATGTCGAGGGTGAAGATCTCACCGCCGACCCGGGCCGCGCCGACCACGCCCATCGGGGAGTCCGCCGCGCGCTTGCCGTCGCCGAAGGCCGCGTCCCACAGGCCGGGGATCTTGGCGGGCAGGCTCGCGATGGAGTCGACGGCGTCCCCGACCCGGTCGCCCATCCAGGTCAGCGACTCGCCGAAGTCCTGCCGGACGATGCCGCTGGCGGCGCTGAAGCCGAGGAAGCCGGCGGTGACGTACTTGCCCTGGACGATCTGGCCGCTGGAGTCCTTCTTGGCGACCTGGTTGCTGGCGATCTTCGCGTGCAGGGTGATCTCCGCGCCCTTGCGCTCGACGACGATCGGCACGTTCCTGCCGGGGTTGGCGCGGATCAGGTCCGACAGCTGGTTCCAGTCGTCGGTCCGGACGCCGTCGAAGGAGACGATCTTGTCGCCCGCCTTCAGGCCGGCCGCCGCCGCCGGGGAGGCGGGGTCGCTCTTCTTGCAGGTGTCGCGGTTCTCGCTCTGCGCGATGACGCACTGGGACACCGAGCTGACGGTGGTGGTCTGCTGCGAGATGCCGAAGCCCATCAGGACGGTGAGGAACAGCGCCACCGCCAGGATCAGGTTCATGAAGGGGCCCGCGAACATCACGATGACCCGCTTCCAGGGGGCGCGGGTGTAGAAGAGGCGGGTCTCGTCGCCCGGCCGCAGCTCTTCGAAGGCCGCCGAGCGGGCGTCCTCTATCATGCCGCGCCAGGGCGAGGTGGAGCGGGCTTCGAGCCGGCCGTCGGGGCCGGGCGGGAACATGCCGATCATGCGGATGTACCCGCCGAACGGGACTGCCTTGATCCCGTACTCGGTCTCGCCCTTCTTGCGCGACCAGATGGTCGGGCCGAAGCCGACCATGTACTGCGGCACGCGGATGCCGAAGAGCTTGGCCGTGGACAGGTGCCCCAGCTCGTGCCACGCGATCGAGACCAGCAGGCCGAACGCGAAGACCACTATGCCGAGGAAGAACATCAGGGTCGTCATGCACCGGCCTCCGCCGTCTGTGCCGCCAGTTCCCGGGCCCGGGTCCGGGCCCAGGTTTCCGCTTCGAGGACGTCCGACACGGTGAGTGAGGTTCCCGTGCGCGGGGTGCCGTGCTCCTCGACCACCCGGGTGACGGTCTCCATGATCCCGTTGAACGGCAGCGCGCCGCCGCGGAACGCCTCCACGCACTCCTCGTTGGCCGCATTGAACACCGCCGGGGCGGTGCCCGCGAGCTCGCCCACGTGCCGGGCGAGGTTCACCGACGGGAACGCGTCGTTGTCGAGCGGGAAGAACTCCCACGTCGAGGCCTTGCTCCAGTCGAAGGCGGGCGCCGCGTCGGGGACGCGCTCGGGCCAGCCGAGACCGATGGCGATCGGCCCCCGCATGTCGGGGGGCGTCGCCTGGGCCATCGTGGATCCGTCCGTGAACTCGACCATCGAGTGGACATACGACTGCGGGTGCACGACCACCTCAATCCGATCGAAGGGAATGTCGTACAGCAGGTGCGCCTCGATGACCTCCAGGCCCTTGTTCACCAGGGTCGCGGAGTTGATCGTGATGACCGGTCCCATGGCCCAGGTGGGGTGGGCGAGGGCGTCCTCGACGGTGACGTGGGCCAGTTGCTCCTTGGTGCGGCCGCGGAAGGGGCCGCCGGAGGCCGTGACGACGAGCTTGCGGACGTCCGCGCGGGTGCCGGCCGCCAGCGCCTGGAAGAGGGCGGCGTGCTCGGAGTCGACCGGGATGATCTGCCCGGGCTTGGCGAGGGCCTTGACCAGCGGGCCGCCGACGATGAGCGACTCCTTGTTGGCGAGCGCGAGGGTGCGGCCCGCCTCCAGGGCGGCGAGGGTGGGGGCCAGGCCGATCGAGCCGGTGATGCCGTTGAGCACGGTGTGGCAGTCGGAGGCGGCGACCTGGGCGGCCGCGTCGGGTCCGGCGAGTATCTCGGGGAGCGGCTCCCCCGCGCCGTAGCGGGCGGCGAGCGCCTCGCGCAGGGCCGGTACGACGTCCTCGCGGGCCACCGCGACGGTCCGCGCCCTGAGCCGGTGCGCCTGCTCGGCGAGGAGGGCCACCCGGCCGCCGTTGGCGGACAGGGCGGTGACCCGGAAGCGGTCGGGGTTGCGCAGTACGAGGTCGATGGCCTGGGTGCCGATCGAGCCGGTGGAGCCGAGGATCACCACGTCCTTCGGGCCGTCGCCCGCTACGGGGTCGTAGACGAGGTGGGGATCGGCGAGTGGGGCTGGACTGTCGCTCATCCCCCCATTGTTGCCGAGGCGGGCCCCGAGAAGGACAGGGCGTCCCTCGCGCGGGCGGGTTGTCGCGCACTGCGCGGATCGGAGCGAAAACGCCCTTTGTGAAACCCACGTGAAGATCATGTGATAACACTTCTTCACCGGCCGTGGACGACCGGCCGGCAGACGAAGACCCTGGGGGGAATTCCATGCGGACACGCGCCGCCCTGCCCGCGCTCGCGGGCGCCGCGCTGCTCACCGGCACGCTGCTCAGCTCTCCGGCCGAGGCGGCCGGGAGCGTCCACATCTACGAGGTGTACTACGACAGCCCGGGCTCGGACACCGGCTCCAACACGAGCCTCAACGCCGAGTGGGTCAAGATCAAGAACTCCACGTCGTCGACGGTCTCCCTGAAGAACTGGAAGATCAAGGACGCGACGGGCCACACGTACACCTTCGGCGACGTGAAGATCGGCCCGGGCAGCAGCAAGAAGGTGCACACCGGCAAGGGCACCAACACCGGGACCGACAAGTACTGGGGCCGTGCCTGGTACGTGTGGAACAACACCGGCGACACCGCGAAGCTCTACCGGGCCGGCGGCACGAAGGCCGACTCGTGCACCTGGTCGTCGCGGGGCAGCGGCTACAAGTACTGCTGAGCCGCCGCCCCGCCCGGCCTCACCGGATGGGCCGGTGCACGTTCTCCTTCTTCGCCGGTCCGGGAGACGCGTCGGCGATCCACGGGCCCTCGCCCGACGGGTCGACGACGCCCTCCTCCAGCCACGTGTACGTGCCGGACATGACGCCCTTGACGACCCGGCGGTCGATGTCGTCGGTGTTGGTCCACAGCCGGCCGAAGAGTTCCTCGACACGGACCCGGGACTGGCGGCAGAAGGCGTCGGCGAGCTGGTAGGCCTCGCGGCCGTGGTCGCCCTCGCTGCGCAGGAGTTCGGCCCGGACGCAGGAGGCGCTCATCGCGAACAGCTCCGCGCCGATGTCGACGACGCGGCCCAGGAAGCCCTGCTTGGTCTCCATCCGGCCCTGCCAGCGGGACATGCCGTAGAAGGTGGAGCGGGCCAGCCTGCGGGCGCTGCGCTCGACGTAGCGCAGGTGCCGGGAGAGGTCGACCCCGTGCCGGAACTCGGCGTAGGCGCCGGGGAGCTGCCCCGGGCCTGCGACCAGTTTCGGCAGCCACTTCGCGTAGAAGGCGCCGGCGTTCGCGCCCGCCTTCGCCTTGTCCGACAGGGACTTCTCGGGGTCGATCAGGTCGCCGGCGACCGACAGGTGGGCGTCGACCGCCTCGCGCGCGATGAGCAGGTGCATGATCTCGGTCGAGCCCTCGAAGATGCGGTTGATGCGCAGGTCGCGCAGCAACTGCTCGGCGGGCACGGCGCGCTCCCCGCGGGCGGCGAGGGAGGCGGCGGTCTCGAAGCCGCGTCCGCCGCGGATCTGGACGAGTTCGTCGGCCATGCGGTAGGCCATCTCGCTGGCGTACAGCTTGGCGAGGGCGGACTCGATGCGGATGTCCTTGCGGTTCTCGTCGGCCATCTGCGAGGACAGGTCGACGACCGCCTCCAGGGCGAACGTGGTCGCGGCGATGAAGGAGATCTTGGAGCCGACGGCCTCGTGCTCGGCGATGCGCCTGCCCCACTGCGCGCGGGCGTCGGTCCACTCGCGGGCGATCTTCAGACACCACTTGCCGGCGCCCGCGCACATCGCCGGCAGCGAGAGCCGGCCGGTGTTGAGCGTGGTCAGGGCGATCTTCAGGCCGGCGCCCTCGGGACCGATGCGGTTCGCGGCGGGGACCCGGACCTGGTGGAAGCGGGTGACGCCGTTCTCGATGCCGCGCAGGCCCATGAAGGCGTTGCGGTTCTCGACGGTGATGCCGGGCGACGACGCCTCCACGATGAAGGTGCTGATGCCGCCGGGGTGGCCCTCGGACTTCGGGACCTTGGCCATGACGACGAGGAGGTCGGCGACCACGCCGTTGGTGGTCCACAGTTTCACGCCGTCGATGACGTAGTCGTCGCCGTCGGGGACCGCGACGGTGGCCAGGCGGGCCGGGTCGGAGCCGACGTCGGGCTCGGTGAGCAGGAAGGCGGAGATGTCGGTGCGGGCGCAGCGCGGCAGGAAGATCTCCTTCTGCTCGTCGGTGCCGGCGAGCTTCAGGGGCTGGGGTGCGCCGATGGACTGGTGGGCGGAGAGCAGGGTCGCGATGGCGGGGCTGGCGGAGCCGACCAGGGCGAGGGCCTTGTTGTAGTACACCTGGGTGAGGCCGAGGCCGCCGTACTTGGTGTCGATCTTCATGCCGAAGGCGCCGATCTCCTTCAGGCCGCTCACGACCTCGTCGGGGATCTGTGCCTCGCGCTCGATCAGGGCGCCGTCGATCTTCGTCTCGGTGAAGTCGCGCAGCTTGGCGAGGAACTCCTCGCCGCGCTGGGCGGCCTCGTCGGCGGGCCGTGGGTGGGGGTGGATGAGATCGAGGCGGAAGCGGCCGAGGAACAGTTCCTTGGCGAAGCTGGGCTTGCGCCAGTCCTGCTCCCGGGCTTCCTCCGCCACCTGCCGGGCCTCACGTTCCGTGACGTTCGGCCGGGGTGGTGTTGGTGCGGACATCGAGGCTCACCTCGCCGCGAATTGGGGATCTTGGTCCGTTTTGGTTACCGACGGGTTCTACGCGATCGTATGTACCCGATTCGGGGGGCGGGCACCACCCTTCGTGCAATCGTTCAGCCGATGTGAGGGGACCGCTGGGCCGGACGGACGCCGCCGGTGGCGGAGTTGCACCGGGGCGGCTTCCGGGGGACCGTTCGGGGTACGGACGGCCGGCGGGCGTCCGCCGCCCGCCGGGGAGCCCGGGCTCCGGGGCAGCGGAACGCCGGCGCGGAGGATCAGGCGGGGACTCGCCCGGGAAAAGCTGTCGAAGCGCTTCGACAACCTATGGACACTCGATCTCGCTGGAGCTAGGGTCGAACCACCCCTCACCCGCCCCTGTTCGCACTGCGCACTGTCGAAGCGCTTCACACCGCTTGGAGAGCCGGATGGTCACCCTCGCCGAGGTCGCCCAGCACGCCGGAGTCTCGGCCAGCACGGTGAGCTATGTCCTCAGCGGCAAGCGGTCCATCTCCGCGACCACCCGGCAGCGGGTCGAGCGGAGCATCCGCGAGCTGGGCTACCACCCCAACGCGGGCGCGCGGGCCCTGGCGAGCAACCGGTCGAACATCATCGCGCTGATGATCCCGCTGCGCACCGACATGTACGTGCCGGTGATGATGGAGATCGCCATCGCGGTCGCCACCACCGCCCGCACGCACGGGTACGACGTGCTGCTGCTCACCGGCGAGGAGGGCCCCGACGCCGTCCGCCGCGTCACCGGCAGCGGGCTCGCGGACGCCATGATCCTGATGGACGTCGAACTCGACGACGAGCGGCTGCCGCTGCTGCGGGGTGGGGGCGCCCCCGGTCGAGCGAAGTCGAGAGTGGGGGACGCCGAGCCGTCGGTGCTGATCGGGCTGCCCGCCGACACCGCCGGACTCACCTGCGTCGACCTCGACTTCCGGGCGACCGGCGCGCTGTGCGTGGAGCACCTGGCGATGCTCGGCCACCGCGACATCGCCGTCATCGGCGAGGCCCCCGCGGTCTACGAGCGGCACACCGGGTTCGCCGAACGCACCCTCGACGGGCTGCGCTCGCGCGCACGGGAGCTCGGCATCCGGCTGCTGCACCGCCCGTGCGAGGGCGGGTACGGCGCGATGACCGTCACCCTCGCCCGCATCCTCGACGAGCGCCCGGGCACCACGGGCTTCGTCGTCCAGAACGAGTCGGCCGTGGAACCGCTGCTCGCCCTGCTGCGCCAGCAGGGCCGCGCCGTGCCCGAGGACGTGTCGGTGGTGGCGATCTGCCCGGAGCAGGTCGCCGTCCAGGCCTCGGTGCGGCTGACGTCCGTCGCCATCCCCGCCCAGGAGATGGGCCGGCACGCCGTGGAACGCCTGGTCGCCAAGCTCGACGGCCACGGCTCGGACGAAGTGGTGCTGCTCGCACCCGAGTTGACGGTACGGGCGAGCACGGGACCGGCGCCCTCCGCCACCTCCTGACCCAGCTCTCGCTGCCCTCCGGGGCACCTTCACGTCCTTCAGGAGCACCCCACGTGAATCAGCCTGCCCCGAATCAGCCCCAGGTGAGCCTGGCCCAGTCCGCGCCCACCGTCGGCACCTTCCGCGAGCGGGACGGCGCGCTGGAGTGGAGCGGCCGTCAGGAGACCGTGCGCGTCGAGCCGTGGGGTCCGGACGCCGTGCGCGTCCGTGCCCGGCTCGGCGGCCCGGTCCTCGACGGCCTGCCCGGCGCCCTGCTCGACGACCCACCGGCCGCGCCGTCCACCGTCAAGATCGAGGACGGGCGGGGGCGGCTGACCGTCGGCGCCCTCACCGTCGAGATGGACGCCGAGGGCCTGGTCCGCTTCCTGCGCACCGGCGACGGCTCGGAACTGCTCGCCGAGGAACGCGCCCACTTCTGGTGGCCCGGCCCCCGCCTCTACACCGCCGTCGGCAACGGCCACCACCGCCTGGAGCAGCGGTTCGCCCCCTACGACGACGAGAAGCTGTACGGCCTCGGCCAGCACCAGCACGGCCGGCTCGACCAGAAGGGCCTGGTCCTCGACCTGATCCAGCGCAACGCCGAGGTCGGCATCCCGGTGCTCAGCTCCAGCCGCGGCTACACCCTGCTGTGGAACAACCCGGCGATCGGCCGGGTGGAGCTGGCCCACAACGGCACGCGCTGGGTGGCGGACTCGGCCCGCCAGATCGACTACTGGATCACCGCGGGCACCCCGGCCGACGGCCAGCGCCGCTACAGCGCGGTCACCGGCCGCACGCCCATGCTGCCGGAGTGGGCGGCGGGGTTCTGGCAGTGCAAGCTGCGCTACCGCACGCAGGACGAACTCCTCGCCGTGGCCCGCGAGTACAAGCGGCGCGGGCTGCCGATCTCGGCGATCGTGTGCGACTTCTTCCACTGGACGCACCTGGGCGAGTGGAAGTTCGACCCCCGCGAGTGGCCCGATCCGGCGGCGATGGTGCGCGAGCTGGAGCAGCTGGGCATCAAGCTCGTCGTCTCCGTCTGGCCGTCGGTGTCGCCGCTGAGCGAGAACCACCAGCTCATGGAGCAGCGCGGCTACTTCATCGGCACGCAGTACGGTCCGATGGCGCACGCCGACTGGCCGGACAAGGAGGTCGCCTCCACCGTCCAGGTCGCCTTCTACGACGCCACGAACCCCGAGGCGCGGGAGTTCGTGTGGTCGCGGGTCAAGGAGAACTACCTCGACCCGTACGGCATCACGGCGTTCTGGCTGGACGCCTGCGAGCCGGAGCTGAAGCCGGGCTTCCAGGAGAACCTGCGCTACTGGGCGGGCCCCGGCCTGGAGGTCGGCAACATCTACCCGGCGGAGAACTCCCGCACCTTCCACGAGGGCCTGCGCGCCGAGGGCGAGGAGGTGATCACCCTCAACCGGTCGGCGTGGGCGGGCAGTCAGCGCTACGGCGCGGCCCTGTGGTCCGGCGACATCGGCACCGACTTCGCGACCCTGCGCCGCCAGATCGCGGCCGGCCTCAACACCGCGCTGTCGGGCATCCCGTGGTGGAACACCGACATCGGCGGCTTCCACGGCGGCGACCCGGACGACCCGGCCTACCGCGAGGTGATGGTCCGCTGGTTCCAGTTCGGCGCGCTGTCCCCGCTGATGCGGCTGCACGGCTTCCGCGACCCGGGCATGCCGCTCGGCCCGGACATGACCGGCGGCCCCAACGAGGTGTGGTCCTACGGCGAGGAGGCCGGCGCGGTCCTGGAGAAGTACCTGCGGCTGCGCGAGCGCCTGAGGCCGTACGTGCTGCGGGTCATGCGGGAGGCGCACGAGGAGGGGCTGCCGGTGATGCGGCCGCTGTTCCTGGAGTTCCCCGGCGACCCCGGCGCCTGGTCGGTCGACGACGCCTACCTCTTCGGCCCGGACCTGCTGGTCGCCCCGGTGCTTGACGCGGGCGCGACGACCCGCACGGCGTACCTCCCGGCGGGCGCGCGCTGGACGGACGCGTGGACGGGTGAGACGTACGAGGGCGGCGCGTCCGTCACGGTCGACGCTCCGCTGGACCGCATCCCGCTGTTCCTGCGGGACGGGGCGAGCCTGCCGGTGGCGGAGTAGCCGCGCGGGACCGGAACGGACGGGGGAGCCACCGCGGGCCGCGGCGGCTCCCCCTTTTCCCGGTGCTCAGCTGCTGTTGACGGTGAAGTCCAGGCCGCCGGAGGAGGACGTGATCTCGAAGCCGAACTGCACGTCACCGATGGTCACGTTGCCGAACCAGCCCTTGGTGTCCTTGATCCACTTCAGGATCGGCAGGATGTTCACCGTGCCGGAGGTGGAGTTGGACGTGCGCACGAACGAGAACACGTCGTTGGAGCCGTTGTTGCCCTTGTAGACGGTCCAGGTGTGACCGCCCAGGGTCAGGGTGCCCTGCGAGGTGCCGAGCGGGCCGACCGCCCCGGTCTTGTTGACCCAGAGCATGATCTCGTACTTGTAGCCGGTGTCCCAGATGTCGTACGAGGTGTTGTAGGCGCCGGACGACGGGACCGTGACGTTGTAGCTGCTGGAGAGCGAGCCGAGGGAGGTGATCGACTTGTTGATCACCTTCTTGGCGTTGGGGTAGGACTTGATGCCGCCGGTGTTGGGGTGGTTGGCGTTGACGCCCCAGTTGGTGCCGGAGTTGGCCCAGATGCACTGGCTGCCGGCGCCGGAACCCCAGATGTTGTTGTAGAGCGTGTAGCCGTTCAGGGTGGTGTTGCCCCACTGGTCGCAGGAGCTCCAGACGGCCGCGGAGGCGGGGGCGGAGGCGGCGCCGACGGTGATGCCGAGGGCCAGGGCGGGTGCCGCCAGCGCGGTCGCGACCCTCTTCTTCAGCGTGCGTGTTGCCATGGTGTCCCTTCCATGGGTGGGGGGATTGCGGGGAGTTACCACGCCCCCAGGGTGAGGACGTGGTCTTCTCCGGCGACCAGATCGAGCGGCCGGCCGCCGGAGGAAGTCCGGAGTTCGACGCGGTGGGTGCGGCTCGGCCGCAGCACCGCGGTCACTTCGTGGGGGCTCCAGGTGAGGTCGAGTTCGGCGCCGAACCGGGTGCGGACGCCGCACAGCCGGCCCGTCGGGTACGCCGCCGGGAGCACCGGCAGCAGCACCAGCCGGTCAGGGGTGGACTGCACGAGCGTCTCGATCAGCACGGCGGGCAGGGTGTGCGCGGCGTCCGCGTTGTAGACGTGGCGGCGCGGATAGTGGGCGCTCATCAGCGACGCGTGGAAGAAGTCGCCGCCGAGGACCCGGCCCAGGGCGTGCGCGACCCGTTCGCCGTCGCGCAGCCGGGCGGCGACGAGGGCGTGGTGGAGGTGCCCGTGGGCGGAGTCGTTCTCGGCGCCGCGCAGTTCGAGGGCGCGGTGGGCGGCGGCCGCGAGGTCCGGGGTGTCGTAGGGGTTGATCTCGTCGAGCGGCCAGACGCCGTAGAGGTGGCTGAGGTGCCGGTGGTCGTAGCTGTCCTCCAGGCCGGGCCAGGCCCACTCGGCGAGGGCGCCGTCGGCGTTGATCCGGTGCGGCGGCAGCCGGTCGGCGAGGGCGCGCCACCGCTCGGCGTGCCGGGGGTGGTAGTCGGCGGCGGTGCGCAGCGCGTGCCGGGCCGCCGAGAGGTCCATGGCCGCGTCGATCGCGCCCCAGCTGCCGTTCGCGGGGCGGTTCTCGGGCGAGTAGGAGGGGACGACGACCAGCCGGCCGTCCGGGCCGGTGCGGGTGAGGAAGTCCTCGTAGAACAGGGCGACCTGGGCGAGCACGGCGGCGGTGCGCGGGTCGCGGGTGCCGCGGGTCTCGTCGTGGTCGACGAGCGGCTTGAGCAGCCAGTCGGCGCCGGCCGTCCACAGGTGCAGCGGGTACTCGCGGCTGAAGTGGTACGACAGCCCGGACTCGCCGTCGGTGTGGGCGGGGGCGACGACTCCGCGGCAGCCGAAGACGGTCCGGGCGTTCTCGGCCCAGTCGGTTTGCTGACGTGCGATCAGGGCAGCGTGCGCCTCGGTGACTTCGGGAAGGGCGGCGGCGGCCGCGGAGGCGGTCTGGAGGTTGAGGTTGGCGTCGTTGGTGAAGGCGCCGGACCAGGCGGTGTCCCAGTCGCCGGTCCACAGGCCGGTCAGGCGGGGCGGGAAGAGGCCGCTGGCGGAGAGCAGGTGGTAGCGCCCGGCGGCGAAGAGCCGCTCCAGCAGGGCGGGGCTGTCCGGGCTGGTGAGCAACTGCGACCCGGGCAGGGCGCGTTCGGCGGGGTCGGCGTCCAGGTCCAGGGTCACCCGGGCGTAGGCGGTGCGGTGCAGGGCGGTGTGCCGCTCCAGGAGGCGGGCGCAGGGGTCCGCGTCCTCGGGCAGCAGCGCGCGCAGTTCGGCGGCGAGGGCGGCCACGTCCGCTTCGGCGGTGTGCCGCACGACCAGGGTCAGCAGCAGCACCGACGCGGCGCCGGTGATCCGCAGGGCGGGCGGCGTGAGGGTCGCCCGGCCGCCGGTGACCGCGACCAGGGTGACGCCGGTGTAGGCGGTGTCGCTGCCGGGGTAGCGGACGCGCAGGGTGAGCAGGGCGCCCTCGGCGGTGAGCACCGTGCTCTCGCCGACGGCGAGCCCGAGGGGCGCGCCGGGCAGCCGGTGGTCGAGGGTGATCAGCAGGTCGGGGCCGGTGAGGTGCTGGACGATCACGTCGTCCGCGCGGGAGACGAACACCCGGGCTTCGGCGCCCTCGCAGCGCGTGCCGACGACGCCGGTGGTGAAGTCGACTTCGCGGCGGTAAGGGCCGGCCGGGGTGTCCGGGCGGCGGACGCGGATCTGGAAGGCCGGGTGGAAGGGCCGCACCCACTGCAGGCCGCGTCCGTCGGTGAAGTCCTCCGCCGCGTGCAGGTCGCCGTCGAGCAGCCGGTCCTGCAGGCCGGGCAGCCGGTCGGCCAGCTCGGGCGGGCGGGGCGGGACGCCGTCGCCCGGGCGGACGAGGGTGTGGTGGGTGACGACGACCCGCTCGTCGTCCGGCGTTCCGAACACGAGGGCGCCGTGGCGGCCGTTGCCGCTGAGGAAGCCGTCCTCCCAGCGGGTGGCGGGCGCGGGTTCCCAGGTGCCGTGGACGACGCTCATGGCCGCAGCACCGCCACCCCGTAACGCTCCAGGGTGAGCCGGTCGGTGACGGTGGCCCGGGTCAGCAGGTCCTGGTGGGTGCCCGGCACCTCCACGGTCACCGGCTCGCGCCCGTGGTTGAGCACGAAGAGCAGGTCACCGCGGCGGACCGCCTCGACCTGGCCGGGCAGGCCGTCCAGGACCGGGCGGACGCCGGCCTCGGCCGCGATGCCGGTGAGGACGCGGCGCAGCGCGTCGGGCTCGGGCAGCGTGGAGAGGTACCAGGCGCGGCCGTTGCGCAGGACGGCGGGCCGGCCGTCGAGCTCGCCGCCCCGGTAGGCGGCCTCGACCGAGGCGTCCTCGGTTTCCTCGATCTCCTCCGACCACAGCGTCCCGGTGAACCCGTCGGTCCGGACGGTCTCCCCGGCCTCCAGCGGCCACCACTCGTGCAGCGTGCGGATGCCGAACAGCTCGCGCAGCCGGGCGTCCATGCCGCCGGCCCGCACCCGGTCGTCCTGGTCGGCGACGCCGGTCAGGAAGCCGCTGACCAGGACGCCTCCGCCGCGTACGTGGGCGAGGAGGTTGTCGACCGCCGCGTCGGTGAGCGCGTACAACTGGGGGACGACGACCATCCGGTAGGCGGAGAGGTCGTGCTCGGGGTGGGCGAAGTCGGTGGCGAGGCCGGCCTGCCAGAGGGCGCGGTGCCAGGCGGTGAGGACGTCGGCGTAGTCGACGCGGGTGGAGAGCCGGGCCTCGTGCGCGCCGGCCCACCAGGAGTGCCAGTCGTGCAGGACGGCGATGCCGGCGGCGCTGTGCCGGCCCGCCACCTCGGCGCCGACCGCGGCCAGTTCCGCGCCGATCCGCTTGACCTCCTGGAAGGTGCGTCCGTGTTCTCCGGCGTGGCCGACCATCCCGGAGTGGAACTTCTCCGCGCCCTGCCGGGACTGGCGCCACTGGAAGTAGCAGACGGCGTCGGCGCCGCGGGCGACGGCCTGGAAGGACCACAGGCGGTTGAGGCCCTGCGGCTTGGGGTGGTTGACGCCGCGCCAGTTGACCGCGCCGGCCGCCTGCTCCATCAGCATCCAGGGTCCGCGCGCCTGGGAGCGGGTCATGTCCTGTACGAGAGCCGCTTGCTGGGCGGCGAACGGATCGCGCGGGTCGGGGTAGAGGTCGACCGAGACGACGTCCTCCTCCTCGGCCCAGCGCCAGGCGTCCTGGCCGGCCCACAGCGGCATGAAGTTGGTGGTGACCGGGAGGTGCGGGGTGTGCCGGCGGACGATGTCGCGCTCGGCGGTGTAGCACTCCAGGAGCATGTCGGAGGTGAACCGCTTGAAGTCCAGCACCTGCGTGGGGTTCTTCAGGTAGTGGGCGTGGCGGGGCGGCAGGACCTCCGCCCAGTCGCCGTAGCCCTGGCTCCAGAAGGCGGTGCCCCAGGCGGTGTTGAGGGCGTCCAGGTCGCCGTACCTGTCGCGCAGCCAGGTGCGGAAGCGGGCGGCGGCCTCGTCGCCCCAGTCGTAGGTGCAGTACTCGTTGTTGATGTGCCACATGGTGAGCGCGGGGTGACTCGCGTAGCGGGCGGCGAGGTCCTCGGTGACCGCGGCGGCGTGGCGGCGGTAGGCGGCGCTGGAGTGGGAGAAGTGCTGGCGGCCGCCCCACCATTCGGTACGGCCGTCCTCGTCGCGGGGCAGCGTCTCGGGGTACAGGCGGCCGAGCCAGGGCGGGGGCGACGCGGTGGGGGTGGCGAGGACGACGCCGATGCCGCCCTCGTGCATCAGGTCCATGAGCGTGTCCAGCCAGCCGAACCGCCGCTCTCCCGGCCGGGGTTCGATCCTCGCCCAGGAGAAGACACCGAGGGTCACGGAGTTGACGCCGGCGTCCCGCATGAGGCGGACGTCCTCGTGCCAGGTCTCCTCCGGCCACTGCTCGGGGTTGTAGTCGCCGCCGAAGAGGACGCGGCCGCGGGTGGCGCCGGCGAGGGTGGGCGTCGGCCGCCGGGGGGTGGATGACATGGGAGCCTCGCTGGGCGTGGTGGGTTGGCGGAGCGGTGAGGGGGCGGTGCGCGCTCTTGCTCAGAGGGGTGCGCGCCCCCTGCTCGGGGGCGCGGGGAACCGGTCCGGGGCGCGGGGAGCCGGTCCGGGCGGTGCGCCGCCCGGACCGGAAAGGGCGCGGTTCAGCCCTTGACCGCTCCCGTGAGCATGCCCTTCTTGAAGTGCCGCTGGACGAACGGGGAAGCGACCGCGACCGGTATCAGGGCGAGGACCATGACGGCCATCTGCAGCCCCAGAGAGGAGAGTTGCCCGGTACGGACGGCCTGCTGGAGGCCGGTCGGCGCCTCGCTGTTCTTCTGGACCAGCTGGATGAGCACGTTCTGCAGCGGCATCATGTCCTGGTCGGAGAGGTAGATGGACGCGTTGAACCAGGCGCTCCAGTACCCGACGGCGTAGAACAGCGAGATGACGGCCAGCACCGCCCGCGACAGCGGCAGGATGATGGTGAGCAGGATGCGCAGGTCACTGGCGCCGTCGATGCGGGCCGACTCGGTGAGTTCCGGCGAGATCCCCATGAAGAAGGCACGCAGCACGAGGATGTTGAAGACGCTCACCGCGCTCGGCAGGATCAGCGACAGGTAGGTGTCGGTGAGTCTCAGGGACTGCACGAGCAGGTACGTCGGGATGAGGCCGGCCCCGAAGAACATGGTCGCCATCATGATCATCAGCAGCACCCGGTGGCCCAGAGTGCCCCGCCGGGACAGGCCGTAGGCAGCGAGCACCGACACCGTCATCGAGAACAGGGTGCCGACGAGCGTCACGCCGACCGAGACCATGATGGCCCGGCTGACCTGGCCGCCGCTGAGCAGCTCCGTGTAGTTGATGAAGGTGATGCCCTGCGGAATCACGACGAGACCGCCGACCCGGTCGATCACGGGCTTCGGGGACAGGCTGGTGACGATCACGATCCACAGCGGCCCGAGCACTCCCAGGCAGCACAGGGCGAGGAACGCGCCCTTCGCGGTGAGACCCGCCTTGCCCGGCGGCTCCTCCCACACGGGGCGGGCCGGAGCCTTGAGGCTGCGGATGAGCTGGGTGTTGAGGCTCACTTCTGGTACACCCCCTGCTCGCCCAGCAGGTGCGCGAACTTGTTCGCGGCCAGGACGAGACACAGTCCGATGGCTCCCTTGACGAGGCCCACCGCGGCCGCGTAGCTGAAGTCGCCGTTCTGGATACCCATGTTCCACACGTACGTGTCGAGGACCTCGCTGGCTCCCACGCCGACCGCGTCCCGCTGGAGCAGGAACTGCTCGAAGCCGACGCTCAGCGCGTCGCCCACCCGCAGCACCAGCAGCAGGGCGATCACCGGGCGCAGCGCGGGCAGCGTCACGTGCCACATGCGCCGCCAGCGCCCGGCGCCGTCCATGGCGGCGGCCTCGTACAGATCGGTGCTGACGGCGGCCAGCGCGGCGAGGAAGACGATGATCCCCCAGCCGGCGTCCTTCCACACGGCCTGCGCGGTGACCAGGTACTTGAACAGGCTCGCGTTGGTCATCAGGTCGAAGCCGCTCCAGCCGTGGTTCTCGAGGGTCTGGGCGATGACGCCCGCGCCGCCGAAGATCTGCTGGAACACGGTGACCACGAGGACCCACGAGAAGAAGTGCGGCAGATACATGACCGCCTGCGCCACGGCCCGGACCCGGGGCCGGATCACGCTGTTGATGACCAGCGCGAGGGCCACCGGGACCGGGAAGAACAGCACCAGTTGGAGCACGAACAGGACGATGGTGTTCTTGACGGCGTCCCAGAACAGCGGGTCGTCCAGCATCCGGGAGAACTGCTCCACGCCGACCCAGGGGCTGTGGAAGATCGCCGTGACGCCGTTGCTGGAGACGTACGGGTCGTAGTCCTGGAAGGCGACGACGTTGCCGAGCAGCGGAACGTAGTTGAAGAGCAGGAGCAGGACGATGACGGGCAGCGTCATCAGGACGAGCGCGCGGTCCCGGCGCCACCGGACCCGCAAGGGGATCCGGCCGGCCGTGCCCGCCTCGCGGGGCAGCACCCGCCCCTTCGCCGCGGCCGCGGTGACCGCGGCCGTCGGTTCCTCGACGGCCGCGGGGGGACGAGTCCCGTCGGGCCTGCTCCCGGCGGTGAGAGACATCAGTTGGCGCTGCCGTTCTTGTCGATGAGCTGCTTGTACCAGTCGCGCAGCTTCTCGCCGCCGGAGGACTTCCAGGTGGAGATGGCGGCCTGCACGTCGGACAGCTTCTTGTTGCCGCGCACGTAGTCGATCTCCATCTGCTCGAACTGGCTGGAGAGGTTGGCGAAGCGGCTCGGCTCGACGATGTTCATGCCGTACGTGGACGACTTCTTCATGAAGGCGCCCATCCGCTGCTGCCACTCGACCTGCTTGCGGGCGACGTCGGGGTAGTCGGGGTGGGCGAAGTAGGGAGCCGGGGCCGCCAGCATCACCCAGGCGTTGATCACCTCGCTGTTGCCCTGGTCGGTCTTGACCGGGACGCCGTCCTTGACCGTGTAGTGGGTGCCCTCGACGCCGTAGTCGACGAGCATCCGCTCCTTGGTGCCGTAGGGGGCGGCCGAGAAGTCGGCGGCGGCCAGGGCGTTCTCGATCGTCGTCTTCGAGGCGCCCTTGCGGATCAGCGACCAGATGGTGGCGGGCGAGGAGGCCCACAGCTTCGGGTTGCCGCCGTCGGCGCCGAAGATGTCCATGCCCTCGATCCGGAAGTCCGGGTTGGCCTTGGCCTGTTCGGCGGTCTTCCCGTACCACGCGGAGGTGTCGCTGTTGAAGACCAGGATCTGCCCGGCGGTGAACCGCTGGCCGGCGTCGCCCGAGCGCGCCTTGTCGTCGGGGTGCACCACGCCCGCGTCGAACAGCTTGCGGGTCCACTCCAGGGCCTCGAGGTACTCGGGCTGCTCGATGCGGTACGTCAGCTTGCCGTCGGACCCGATGTTCCAGCCGAGCGGGCCGGAGCCGCGCACGCCGAAGATGTTGAAGGCGGTCCAGGACATGTCGCCGCAGGCGTACACCTTCGCCTTGGCGCTGGTGACGTCCTTGGCCCAGCTGAGGAACTCGTCGGGCGACTTCGGGACCGTGTAGCCCTTCTTGTCGAAGATGTCCTTGCGGTAGTAGGGCACGATGAAGGTCGCGGCGGCCGAGGGCATCGGGATGCCGCGCAGCGCGCCGCCGAAGATGCCCATGCGCCAGGAGTCGGAGGGGATCGCGGCCAGGTTCGGGTACTTCTTGACCTTGTCGCCCGCGAGGTAGGGGCCGAGGTCCATGAACTTCGCGGTGACCGCGTTCGCGATCTTGCCGACCAGCTCCCAGCTCGGCACCACGACCATGTCGGGTATGGAGCTGGAGGCGAGGACGGCGCCGAGCTTCTGGCCGTAGGTGTTGCCGTCCTGGTTCTGCCAGGTGATCTTGGTGCCCGCGGCGGAGTCGAGCGCCTTGTAGTAGGCACAGTCACCCTTGGGCGGAGAGCCCCAGAAGGGGGACATGATCTTGATGGGGGCCCCGGTGCCGAGCTTCTTCGGCACGGAGGTCTCGAGGGCCGAGAGGTCGACCTTGCCGGTGTAGCCGGCCGCCGAACCGTTCTTCGAGGGAAGGTCCGGCTGGGCGAGCTTGGCGGCGACGTACGCGGGCAGCAGCTTGTCCGCCGCCTTGCCCGACGTGGTGCCCTCGCGTGACCCGCTGTCCGGCCCCCCGCAGGCGGCGAGCAGCGGCATCCCGCCCGCCACCGCTGCGGTGGCAACCGCCGTGGAGGCGAGGAAGCTTCTCCGGCTTGGCCCGGAGGAGGCGGAAGCGGTGTTCGGCGTCATTGCGTCAACCCTTCATGGCGCACCAGGACACCCGGCGGTGGCCGTCGGCTGTGGTGTCTCGAGTGGAACTGGCTGAGCCGAAGCGGGTGGCCGCCCGGTCGTCGGAGGGCTGGGCACCGTCCCGGTGTGGCCCTCTTCGGATCGAAACAGTCGAAGCGCTTCGATGTTGCTGCGAGGTTAAGTGAACGACAGGGGGTGCACAAGGGTCGATCCCGAGATTCCTCGGAGGTTTCCAGCAACCGCCCGCACGCATACGCTGCTTGAGAACGCGCCCGGGAGCCGGATCTGCCGCCCCGAGGTGTCTTGACACCCACCCGGTCGTCGAACCAGCATCGAAGCGCTTCGAAAGAGCTCCGCCGCTCCATCGCAAGGGGAACCACACGTGACCGCTCACCCGCCGCCCGCACCGCCGTTCCGCGATCCGCAGTTGCCGTTCGCGAAGCGCATCGACGACCTGTTGCAGCGGCTCACGCTCGACGAGAAGGTCTCCTTCCTGCACCAGTTCGCGCCCGCCGTCGACCGCCTGGGCGTCGCGGCGTTCCGCACCGGGCAGGAGGCCCTGCACGGCGTGGCCTGGATGGGCCCGGCGACGGTGTTCCCGCAGGCCGTCGGCCTCGGCGCGACCTGGAACCCCGGCCTGGTGCGGCGGATCGGCGAGGCGGTGTCCCGGGAGGTCCGGGCGATGCGCGCCCGCGACGACCGCGTCGGCCTCAACGTCTGGGCGCCCACGGTGAACCTGCTGCGTCATCCCCTGTGGGGCCGCAACGAGGAGGGCTACTCCGAGGACCCGAAACTGACGTCCGCCATCGCCACGGCGTACACCCACGGCCTGCGCGGCGACCATCCGGCGTACTGGCGCACCGCCCCCGTCCTCAAGCACTGGCTGGCCCACAACAACGAGACGGGCCGGGACGTCACGTCGTCCTCCGTCCGCCCGCGCGTGCTGCACGAGTACGACCTGCGCGCCTTCCGCGAGACGGTCGAGGCGGGCGCGGTGTCCGGGGTGATGCCGGCCTACAACCTGGTCAACGGCCGCCCCAACCACGTCTCCCCCTACCTGAGCGAACACCTGCGCCGCTGGACGGACGAGGAGCTGCTGGTCTGCTCGGACGCGGGCGCGCCCTCCAACCTGGTCGACTCCGAGCACTACTTCGACACCCACGAGGAGGCCACCGCCGCCGCGCTGCTGGCCGGCGTCGACAGCTTCACCGACCACGGCACGGACGGCTCGAAGATCACCGCCCGCGTGCACGGCGCCCTCACCCGGGGCCTGCTGACGGAGGCCGACGTCGACACGGCCGTGCGCCGCCAGCTCGCGATCCGCTTCCGCCTGGGCGAGTTCGACCCGGAGCACGACCCGCACGCCGGCGCCGCCGACTTCGACACCCCGGCGCACCGGGCGCTCGCCCAGGAGGCCGCCGAGCAGGCGATCGTGCTGCTGAAGAACGACGGGCTGCTGCCGCTGCCCGCCACCGCCCGGATCGCCGTCGTCGGCCTGCTCGCCGACGAGTGCAAACTCGACTGGTACAGCGGCACGCTGATCCACCGCTCCACCGCGCTGGAGGGCCTGTACGAGCGGTTCGGCACCCAGCGCGTGGAGTTCGCGGAGGGCGTGGACCGGGTCCGCCTGAAGACCTCGGCGGGCGCCTTCCTGAGCGTCCCCGAAGCCGACGCCGACGACGAGGTGCGCGGCGCCGAGGGCGCGCTGGACCCCGCCCAGCTCGCGGGCCGCACCGACCTGCCGCCGCTCACCGTGGACGCCGCCGGCACGGAACTCGCGCTGGTCGACTGGGGTGAGGGCGTGCTGACCCTGCGCGCCCCCGACGGCCGCTACCTCTCGGTCGCCGGCGACGGCTACCTGCGCGCCTCCGCCGACCAGCCGGGCGGCTGGGTCGTGCAGGAGACGTTCCGCCTCGAACCGCATGAAAGCGGGCACCTCCTCAGGCACATCGGCACGGGTCGCCACGTCTCTGTCGCCGCCGACGGCGTGAAGGTTGCCGACGCGGACCAGGAAATCCCGGAGCTCCCGGAGGTCTTCGAACTGGTCGTCGTCGAGCGCGGCGAGGACGCGGTGGCCGCGGCGGCGGCGCGGGCCGACGTGGTCGTGGTGGTCGCGGGCAACGACCCGCACATCAACGGCCGCGAGACCGAGGACCGCACGACCCTGCGCCTGCCGCTCCACCAGGAGCGCCTGCTGCGGGCCGCCCGCACCGCGAACGAGCGCACGGTGCTGGCCCTGGTCTCGGCGTACCCGTACGCGTTCCAGACCGCCGGTCTGCCCGCGGTGCTGTGGACGGCGCACGGCGGGCAGGCCGCGGGCACCGCGCTGGCCCGGGTGCTGGCCGGCGACGTCTCACCGGCGGGCCGGCTGCCGCAGACCTGGTACGAGGACGACGCCGACCTGCCCGACCTGCTGGACTACGACGTCGTCGGCGCCCGGCAGACGTACCTCTACTTCGAGGGGACGCCGCTGTTCCCCTTCGGGCACGGCCTGTCGTACACGTCCTTCGCCTACGACGGCCTGGCGGTCCGGACCGACGGCGAGGCGGTGCGCGTCTCCTTCACGGTCACCAACACCGGTGCCGTCACGGCCGACGAGGTGGCCCAGCTGTACACGCGCGCGGTCGAGCCGTCGGTGCCGCGCCCGCGCCGCGAGCTGGTGGCACACCGCCGGATCACGCTCGCGCCGGGCGAGCGGGCGGATCTCTCCTTCGAAGTCCCCTCCCGCGCCTTCGAGTTCTGGGACGTGGCACACGGCAGGTGGCGCCTGGAGCCGGGCGCCTACGACATCCTGGCCGGCGCCTCCAGCGAGGACATCCGCCTGCGCACCACGGTCACCCTCGACGGCGAGCCCGCCGCCCCGCGCCCCGTCCTCGAACGCGGCCTGGCGGCAGCCGACTTCGACGAACAGAGCGGCATCGCCATCGTCGACCGCACGAAGACCTCCGGCGACGCGGTGACGCCCGCGCAGCACACCGCGGGCGAACTGATCTACCGCGCCTGCGACTTCGGCGACGGCGGCATCACGACGGTGACCGCCGACCTGGCGGGCGAGGGCACCCTCGAACTCTCCCTGGACGGCGGCCCGGCACTCGCCGAACTGACCCTGGGCACGCCCACGCAGAGCCCGTACGACTACGTCCCGGTCGGCGCGGAGATCGCCGCCGAGGGAGTACAGGGCGTGCACGACGTGCACATCAGGCTGCGCGGCCCGCTGCGGCTCGCGCACGTCGGCTTCTCCGGTTGAGGGTCCGGAACAGGCCGACGAGAAGGGGCCCGGCACCGGAAACATCGGCGCCGGGCCCCTTCGGGGTCGCTCGGACGGATCAGAGCGCGAGACCGGTGAGCACCAGCACCCGCTCGTAGGTGTAGTCGTCCATCGCGTACTTCACGCCCTCACGGCCCACACCGGACAGCTTGGCGCCGCCGTAGGGCATCTGGTCGGCGCGGTAGGACGGGACGTCGCCGATGACGACGCCGCCGACCTCGAGGGCGCGGTGGGCGCGGAAGGCGACCTGGACGTCGTGCGTGAACACGCCCGCCTGAAGGCCGTACTTGGAGTCGTTGACGGCGGCGAACGCCTCGGCCTCCCCGTCCACCTTGCGCACGGTGAGGACGGGCCCGAAGACCTCCTCGCAGGAGATCGTCACGTCGGCCGGCACGTCGGCGAGGACGGTCGGCGCGTAGGAGGCGCCGTCGCGCTTGCCGCCGGTCAGCAGCTGCGCCCCGGCGGCGACCGCCTCGTCCACCCAGGACTCGACGCGCTTGGCGGCGTCCTCGCTGATCAGCGGGCCGACGTCGGTCTTGTCGTCGTTCGGGTCACCGGTGACCTGGGCCTCGACGGCGGCGACGATGCGCGGCAGCAGCCGGTCGTACACCGCGGCGTCGGCGATCACGCGCTGCACGGAGATGCAGGACTGGCCGCCCTGGTAGTTGGAGAAGGTGGCGATGCGGTTCGCCGCCCAGTCGAGGTCGGCGTCGCTCGCCCAGTCGGCCAGCACGACGGCCGCGCCGTTGCCGCCCAGCTCCAGTGTGCAGTGCTTGCGCGGCACCGAGTCCATGATCGCGTAGCCGACCTTTTCGGAGCCGGTGAAGGAGATCACCGGCAGGCGCGGGTCCTGGACCAGGCCCGGCATGCGGTCGTTGGCGACCGGCAGGATGCTCCACGACCCGGCCGGCAGGTCCGTCTCGGCGAGCAGCTCACCGAGGACCAGCGCGGACAGCGGGGTGGCGGGCGCCGGCTTGAGGATCATCGGCGCGCCGGCCGCGATCGCCGGGGCGATCTTGTGGGCGCACAGGTTCAGCGGGAAGTTGAAGGGCGCGATGCCGAGGACGACGCCCTTCGGGAAGCGGCGGGTGAGGGCGAGCCGGCCCTGGCCGCCGGCGTCGGTGTCGAGCCGCTGGGCCTCGCCGCCGTTGAAGCGGCGGGCCTCCTCGGCGGCGAACCGGAACACCGACACCGCGCGGCCGACCTCGCCGCGGGCCCACTTGATCGGCTTGCCGTTCTCCGCGGAGATGAGCTGCGCGATCTCCTCGGTGCGCTCGACGAGCCGCCGGCTGACGTGGTCGAGGGCGGCGGCGCGGGCGTGGGCCGGGGTGGCGGCGAACTCGTCCCGTACGGCGTACGCGGCGGCCACGGCCTCCTCGACCTGCGCGTCGGCCGGCACGCTCACCTTGCCGACGACCCGGCCGTCCCACGGCGAGGTGACGTCGAAGCTGTCCTCGCCGGTGACCTGGCGGCCGGCGAGCCAGAAGGCGTGGGTGGAAGTCATAGTCGAGTCCCGGCCCTTCCGCGTTGGGGATGTGTGCATGGCTTTCGCCACCACGGTAGGGGCGGGGCGGCCGGGGGGCGTTTGTCCGGGATGGAGAAGTGGGGGCGGGGGGTGCGCCGGATTGTCCTGGGCGCAGCCAGCCCCCTCGGTACCGGTGCCGCTTACGCCTCCGCCACGAACCCCACGAACCGCGACCACTCGGCGCGGCCGACGGCGAGGTGGGGGCGCACTACGTCCTTGGAGTCGCGGACGCACACGGCCTGCTCTGTGACGGCGACCTCGACACAGTCGTCGCCCGAGCTGCCGCTGTAGCTGGACTTGAACCAAGCCAGTTCCATCGTGCTCATCACTCTCCTCGGAGTCGCTCCAACAGACCCCGCGAGTCTTTGGCATTCAGGGCCTGCGAGCGCAGTGTGTCATAGCGCTGACAGAGGAGGCTCACCTCTTTCGGGTCAGAGATCCACCGACCGTTCTCCTGTCCTTCGGAGTACGCCAGCCGTCGCCCCTTCGGGGTCTCCAGGAGCCTTATGGGACCGTCCATGCAGGCATGGAACTCCGCACCCGTCGGCACGACTTGGAGAGTGACGTTGCGGGGCGCTGTCCGTTCCAGCACGTAGTCCAACTGGCCTCGCCAGACGTCATGCCCGCCCAGCCTGCGGAGGAACACCGCCTCTTCCACGATGAAGTGGAAGGGAACGGTAGGCCGCTCGGACAGCATCCGCTGACGGTCCAGCCTCGCCGCCACCTGGGCCTCCAACTGCTCGTCGGTCAGCAGCGGAATGCGATTCTCGAAGAGGGCCCGCGCATACCCCTCCGACTGCAACAACCCCGGCACCAGCCTGCACTCGTACGTACACAGACTCACCGCCACGCGCTCCAGCCGAGCCCACTCCCAGAACCACGCCGCAAGCCCCACATCACCCCGCCCCCGCGTGACGTACTTCGACGACTTCAGCAGCGCCCCGGTGCTCCCCAGTACCTCGTCGGCGCGCTGGACGAACGCCGCGTCGGGCATCCTGCGCCCCCGCTCCACCGACTCCACGGTGTGCTTGGAGAAGCGCACCAGGTCCGCGAACTCGGCTCTGCTGTAACCGGCGTGCTCGCGCAACGCCTGCTGGAAGGCACCCCAGGTGCGCAGACTGTCCGAGGGATCGGGCTCACGGTCCGTCGCGCAGTCGGCCGGGCCGCCGTAGTGACCGTCGTCGCAGTCCTTGCCGCCGCTGTGGCCGTTGCCTACGCTGCCGATGCCGCTCGTCATACGCGGCCACCTCCGCTTCCGTGCACCCGCTGTCCGTCGCCCCGCGCGCGACGACACCCAGAGTGACGGACGAAGCGGCGTACCGTCCACAGAATGTGTCCGTACGCTGACTTAACGTACGGACCGGCCCCCTGGAAAGCACCCCCGCGCGCCGGTCACCGTGGCCCCATGAGCACAACCGCACCCCAATTCACCGCCACCGTACGCACGTTCGCCCAGCTCCTGTCGTCCACCCGCCGCGGAGCCCGCCTCGCCCGCCTACTCGCCGCCGAACAGCTCCGCGCCTGGGACGTGTCACCCGACGTAATCGAACGCGCCGAACAGATCGTCGCGGAACTCGCCGCCAACGCGGCCCTGCACGGCAGCGTCCGGGGACGCGACTTCCGCCTCGCCCTCACCCTCGACACCGAGACGGGCATCCTCCGCATCGCCGTCACCGACGCACGCGGAGACCAACTCCCCTCACCATGCACAGACTCCGGGGATGCGCTGGTCGGCGAATCCGGCCGCGGCCTGCTCCTGGTCGCCACCCTCGCCGACCGCTGGGGCACGGACCCGTACCCGCCCGCCGGCAAGACGGTCTGGGCGGAGTGCGACGCCAAGGCCCCAGCCTCAAGCCCGGTCGCCACGCGGTGACGCACAGATGCGCGGCCTCTCCGGCACGACCCCATCCCCGCGGGTGCGGGGAGCAGCAGGTTCGCCAGATCTCCACGTCGGTGGTGCCGGGACCACCCCCGCGGGTGCGGGGAGCAGAACCTCCGCGACCCGCAGCGGATCGCGGATGCGGGACCATCCCCGCGGGTGCGGGGAGCAGCACCCGGGAGAACGGCGGCCCGAACCTGTTGGGGGACCATCCCCGCGGGTGCGGGGAGCAGCTGGGCGGGCGGCTGGCCCGGGTCCAGCCACTGGGACCATCCCCGCGGGTGCGGGGAGCAGGTCCCGGCTGTGTGCCCCGTTACGGCTCCAGCGGGTTGAGGGGGCTGACTCCCGTACCTGCGTACAGGTCGGGTTTCAGGGACAGCAGCGTGGCGTCGTCGCCGGCCTGCTGTCCCACGAGTGCGGCGGCTGCGGGGTGCAGGATCCGCCAGTCCGCCTGCCGCCATGTCCCGGCCACCAGGGCCTGGGCATGGGTGAAGTCGGCGACGGTCGTGAAGCGGCGGCTCAGGATGTGCTGGCCCGCACCAGGCTTCTCGCGCTCGGCGACCGTGGCGGACAGGGCGGGGATCACGATCTCGGCGTAGCCGTAGCTGGCCTCGACGTAGAGGCCGTTGAGGAATTCGTCGCCCTCGGCGAGGGCCTGGATGCAGGTGTGGTCGAGCAGGACGCGGATCACGCGGCGTGGCGCTCCCGTCCGAGGCTCTGCAAGAAGGCGCGTGCTCGGGTGCGTGCCTCGTCGGAGACATTCACACCGGTCGTCCGCCGGATCTCCTCAAGGGCCTGCTGCGCCCGTTGTTCCTTCTCCCCCTCAGTGAGCTCACGGGCCACCAGTTCGGCCAGGAGATCGTTCATGGTGGTGCCGCGTTCGCCGGCCAGAACCTTGAGGCGGTCGCGGACGTCCTTGGTGGTCTTGATGCTGGTGTCCTGTTCTCCCATGGCGAGCATTCTACCGCCAGTAGAACGACCGGGCTGCGGAATGCAGCCGATCGGTCGTCAGACGGCGACCACGTGCACATCCGTCGGTGCGAGGGCCGTCAGGCAGGCGTGGACGTCCACCGGGTCGGCGATTAGGACCACCGCGCTGATGTGCCGGGCCGCCGCCGGCGCCACCCAGGCGTCCACCGCGTCCGGCCGCTTCTTCGTCGGCAGGGCCGCCCGCCGCAGAGCGGCGCCGATGCTCCGCAGTCCGCGATGTCCAGGTCTGTCGCGCGATCCTCACCTTGCGGTCCGCGAGTGCAATGAGCATGCCGTGTCGTGGAGCCGCACCCGTGGGCTCACAGGGCGTGTCCCGGACGGCGGACGTGCCGGTCCCGTCCGTGAGTAAGGCCCAGGGCCTCCTCGGCCTCGTGGCGTTCCTGCTCGGTCAGTTCCGGGGCCGGTTCCTGCGCGACCAGCTTTTGGGCGCTCGCCCTGATCTCGTCGAGATCGTCCTCGTCGAAAATCTCGTCCCTCACCTCGTCCCAGGAGTGGAACGTGTCCATTGCTCACTCTCCTTCGCGCCGTTGTTCCAGGTGAGTCAGCCACTGTGTGTAGCGCACCTCGCCAGCGGAATCGACCGGCGGTACCAATCTGACCGTTGCGCCGCGCACCGCTGCGGGCGCCCGGTCTTGCCGACCGGATAACGATCAACGTCGAGCCTGGCAACGAGCACACGCCTCGGCACGACTGCAACTCCCAGTCATCGTCCGGCGCGTGGCCCCTCAGTCGCCCGAAGTCGCCTTCAGGGCCAGCCAGAGTTCCATCCGTACGTCCGGGTCGTCCAGGCTGCGGCCGAGGATCTCCTCCACTCGGCGCATGCGGTAGCGGAGGGTGTGGCGGTGGACGCCGAGGTCGGCGGCTGCGGCGTCCCACTGGCCGTGGCGGGAGAGCCAGGCCCGCAGGGAGGCCACCAGGTCGCCGCGGCCGGTCGCGTCGTGGTCGCGCAGCGCGCGCAGCAGGCCGTCGGCGAACGCCTGCACGGCGTCGTCGGCCAGCAGCGGCAGCATCGACCCGGCCGCCAGCTGCTCGTGCTCCACGCACACCCGGCCCCGCCGCCGCGCCACCGACAGTGCCTGCTCGGCCTGCTTGTACGCCACCGTGGCCGCGGTCGGCCCGGCCGGGGCCGACAGGCCGACGACCAGTTCGTGACCGTCGGCCGGCCGGTCCCCCGCTCCCGCCGCCCGTTCGCGCGCCGTCTCCAGCGTCGCCGCGTACCGGGCGCAGGCGGCGACCGCCGCGCCCCCGTCCGTGGCCAGCACCACCAGCCGGTCCCCCTCGGGCACCGCCAGCACGGCCTCCCCGGCGCGGGCCGCCGCCGACTCCACGACCTCGGCGAGCGCGGCCGGCGGGTCGCCGTCCGTGCCGTCCGCGGATGCGGTGGCGGTGCCCCGGGCGGCCGGTGTACGCGCGGCCGGCTCGCCGGCCGCCCGCGCGGCCGACGCGGAGGCGCACTCGGCGACGATGATCCGGAAGGGGGCGTCCAGCAGCCCGCCGTACAGGTCGCCGGCGACGGTGCGCGCGTGCTCGGGCTCCCCCGCGAGCAGCATGCGCAGTACCGCCGTGCCGATGCGTTGTTCGGCGGCGTGCAGGGAGCGGGAGCGTTCCGTGGTCAGGGTCAGCAGCGCGATCGCCGAGTGGACGGCGTACCGCTCGGCGGTGCCGGGGGCGGCGGCGGTGCCCACCGCCAGCGCGGCCCGCGGGCGCCGCCCGGTGCCCAGGGAGTGCAGTTCGACGCGGTCCTCGTGGTCCGGCCCGCCCACCACCGAGGACGCGGGCGCCGGCCGCTCCCGCAGCCGTTCCACGTCCGCCCTGAGCCGCGCCGCCCTGCGGCCCGCCCACTCCGGCGCGGCGGCCACGACGGCGCCCGAGGCGTCGTACAGCGCCGCCCAGCCGTCGACCTGCGAGGCGAGCGCGGCGAGCAGCCCCTCCGGGCCGTCCGTCAGGGCTTGCTTCGTCAGCTCGCGCTGCGCGGCGAACCCCGCCGTCACCGCCCGGTACTGCTCGGCCGCGATCGCCGCGGAGACGGCCTTGCTGATGGCGATGAAGGGCGTGCGGCGCGGCACCTCCAGCAGCGGCAGTCCCTCCGCCCGCGCCGCGTCGACGAGGGCCTCGGGGATCTCGTCGTAGTTGACGCCGATGGCGAAGCCGAGCCCGACGACGCCGGCGCCGGCCAGTCGCCGCACGTACCGCCGCATCGTCTCGCCGTCCTCGGCGTCCAGCTTGAGCGCGGTGGTCAGCAGCAGCTCCCCGCCCTCCATGTACGGCACGGGGTCGGCGAGCTCGCTGACGTGCGCCCAGCGGACGGGCACGTCCAGGCGGTCCTCGCCCGCGCGCACGGTCAGCTTCAGCGCCGAGTGGTGGACGAGCGAGGCGAGCGTCGGGGGCATGAGGCCCTTCAGGGTCGGGGAGGACGGCCGGTCGGGGAGGACGGCGCGATCCAGGTGATCACTTGGCCGTCGCGTACAGACGGCCTGTGTCGATTCTGCCTCACCGTACGGTCGACCGGCCTCCCGTTCGTACGGTCGACCGGTCTCCTCGTACGGCCGGAACTCAGCCCCTCAGATCCACCAGCAGCGGCGGTGCGTGCTCGCCCTTCACCGTGGTCAGCGACAGCACCGCGTGGCCCGGCGGGACCCCGTGGGCGAGTTCGGACGCCGACCACCGCTCCCGCTCGACCTGGCGCACGGTCACGGCCCGCGCGGTGGGCGCCTTGCCGGTGATCACCCGGCGCAGCATGTGCACCGCCTTGCCGGCCGGGGTCTCGGCGATGATCTGCCGGTCGGTGACGTCGCGGGCCTCGGTCCACTCCTTGCCCCACACCTCGGCGAAGTCCTGCCCGTCCCAGGGGGTCAGTCCGGACAGCGCCATCCGGCAGCCGGTCGCGCCGAGCAGCGGCCCGCGCAGGGGACGGGGTACGTCGTCCAGGGTCCGCAACGTCAGCACGACGCCCGCGTTCGCCGACCGCAGCCGCTGGATGCCGCGCACCGCCTCGGGGGTCACGACGCCCGCCGCGTCGTCCAGCAGCAGGCAGGCGAACAGCGACCGGTCCTCCCGTACCGCGACGCTCGCCGTGAACTGCGCGAGCACCAGCCGCGCCAGCATCCGGGAGGCGTCGGCGTGCCCGCGCTCGGGCAGGTCGATGCGCACCCGCACCGGGTGGTCGAGGGCCTTGAGGGAGAACGGACGGGACTGCCCGGAGGTGTCGAAGAACCCGGCGAAGGCGGGCCGGTCGAGCAGTGCGACCCGGTCGGCGAGGACGCCGGCCACGTCGCCCGGGTGCCCCGCCTGCCGCTGCCGCGCGTCCAGTTCACGCAGCAGCGAGTCCTGCCCGGAGGCCTCCAGTGCCGTGCGCAGTTCGCCCAGCGGGCCGGGGGCCGCGTCGAGCAGCTGCCGCAGCTCCGGTACGGAGGGGAAGCGGCCGTGGACGGCCCGGAACGGGCCGAGCAGCTGCACCAGCACGGTCGTCGACCGGCGGCTGTCGCTGCCGGGGTGCGGGTCGGCGAGGTCTCCGACGAGCGCCTCGGCGAGCACCGCGGCGGCCTCGTCGGGGTCGGTGGTCCCGCCGTACAGGTCGAGGTCGTAGACGGAGTCGGGCTGCCCGACGCGTACGACGACGTCGTAGGCGTCGGCCGGTCCGAGGCCCGCGCCCGCGGCGCCGACCACGACGACGGCGGCCCGACCGGCGAGCGCGTGCAGGCACAGCGACTCGGCGAGCGGCCGCACCAGGGTGCCGGTCTTGCCGGAGCCGGCCGGGCCGACCGCGAGCAGGGAGGTGCCGAGCAGGTCGGGGCCGAGGCCGAGGCCGGCCCCGCGGTAGGCGTAGGGGTTGCGGGGGTCGTCGGCGGCGGCGCCGAGCCGCACCTGCCCGGTCAGCAGGTCGTGCCGGGCGAGCCGGGCGGGCAGGTCACGTTCCCCGGAGGGGTGCAGGCAGGCGGCGGCGCCCTCCTGGAGCACCGCGCCGGTGAACGCGGCGAGGCTGTGCCGGCCGCTGCGCACGCCCTGCCAGGCGCGGGTGATGCGGGCGTGGTCGACGTCCCGCATCAGGCCCGCCCTGGCCTCCGCGGCGAGCCGCTCGGCGGCGTCGACGGCTCCGGCGGCGCGCAGCTGGGGCCACTCGGCGGGGTCCTGCTCGGGGACGGGAGGGCGTTCGGTGCGCGGGGCGGCGGCCGGGCGCCAGGCGGGCGGTCCGTAGCGGCGCCAGATCTCGCCCCAGCGGCCGAGGCGGCCCACGCCGACCATGATGACCAGGGCGATGACCACGTAGTAGGCGTAGACGACCACGACCGCGGCGAAGCTGTGCGGCTGGGCCCAGGAGTCCGGGATCATCGCCCAGAGCGGCAGCAGCCACCAGTCGCCGAGGTAGCCGTTCCACAGCAGGGACCAGACCAGCCAGCCGACGAGGAAGGCGATCAGCGCCCCGCTCAGCAGCTGGCGTGCGGGGGTGAGCTCCGGTTCCTCCTGCGGCCGCGGCCGGTGCCCGAACCGCCACACGCCGGGCGGCGCCTCGGGCCGCGGGGCCCGCAGCCAGGCCAGGAACGCCTGCCCGTCCGGCCGCGGCGGCATGCCCGGCGCCGCGGGAGGCCGCGGCGGCATCGCCGGAACCTCCGGCGGACCTGCCGGACGCGGCACAGGGTTCGCATGCGTGCCCCGCGCGTCCTGCGTCCCGTCGCTGTCCATCGCCCTCGCTCCCCGACCAGCCGTTTGGTGCTCCATCAGCGGTCAATCTAACGCCCCGGCAAGGGGAGTTCACCGATTGCGCGGCCGAGGGGACGGGCCGGGCCGGGCCGGGGGCGGGCGGGCACCCCGGACGGGGACGGTCCGCGGGCCGCCGGGTGGGCCGCTGGGTGGCCGCCAGGGAACCGCCGGACGACCACCGGACGAGCACCGGACGAGCGCCGGACGACCACCGGAGGACCACCGGACGAGCACCGGAAGACCGCCGGCCACCCCCACGACCACCCGCTATGGCCACCGCGGACAATCCGCCGTTCCTACAACGCCCACATGGAGCATGCCCACCCCCCGCTCACCGTCCTAGCCTGCGAGGAAAGAGTTCGTAAGGCCGTAAAACCCCACAGGAGCCCCCATGAGCGCACTTCCGCAGGAGCGCCGCCTCGTCACCGCCGTCCCCGGTCCGAAGTCGCAGGAACTGCAGGCCCGCCGGGTCGCCGCGGTGGCGCAGGGCGTGGGCTCCACGCTGCCCGTCTTCGCCGCGCGGGCCGACGGCGGCATCATCGAGGACGTCGACGGCAACCGGTTCATCGACTTCGGCTCGGGCATCGCGGTGACGACCGTCGGCGCCTCCGCCGAGGCCGTCGTACGCCGGGCGTCCGCGCAGCTCGCGGACTTCACCCACACCTGTTTCATGGTCACCCCGTACGAGGGCTACGTGGCGGTCGCCGAGGCCCTCGCCGAGCTCACGCCGGGTGACCACGCCAAGAAGTCCGCCCTGTTCAACTCCGGCGCCGAAGCCGTCGAGAACGCGGTGAAGATCGCGCGTGCGTACACCAAGCGCCCGGCGGTCGTCGTCTTCGACCACGGCTACCACGGCCGGACCAACCTGACGATGGCGCTGACGGCGAAGAACATGCCGTACAAGCAGGGCTTCGGCCCGTTCGCGCCCGAGGTCTACCGCGTGCCGGTCGCCTACGCCTACCGCTGGCCGACCGGTCCGCAGAACGCCGGCCCCGAGGCCGCCGCGCAGGCCATCGACCAGATCACCAAGCAGATCGGCGCGCACAACGTCGCCGCGATCATCATCGAGCCGGTGCTCGGCGAGGGCGGCTTCATCGAGCCGGCCAAGGGCTTCCTGCCCGCGATCCGCCAGTTCGCCTCGGACAACGGCATCGTCTTCGTCGCGGACGAGATCCAGTCCGGCTTCTGCCGCACCGGCCAGTGGTTCGCCTGCGAGGACGAGGGCATCGTCCCCGACCTGATCACGACGGCCAAGGGCATCGCGGGCGGTCTGCCGCTCTCCGCCGTGACCGGCCGCGCCGAGATCATGGACGCCGCGCACGCGGGCGGCCTCGGCGGCACCTACGGCGGCAACCCCGTCGCCTGCGCCGGCGCGATCGGTGCGATCGAGACGATGAAGGAGCTGGACCTCAACGCCAAGGCGAAGAACATCGAGGCGATCATGAAGGGCCGCCTCACCGCCATGGCCGAGAAGTTCGACATCATCGGCGACGTCCGGGGCCGCGGCGCCATGATCGCCATCGAGCTGGTCAAGGACCGCACCACCAAGGAGCCGAACCCCGAGGCGGCCGGCGCGCTCGCCAAGGCCTGCCACGCCGAGGGCCTGCTCGTCCTCACCTGCGGCACCTACGGCAACGTGCTGCGTTTCCTGCCCCCGCTGGTGATCGGCGAGGACCTGCTGAACGAGGGCCTCGACATCATCGAGCAGGCTCTCGCGGGCGTCTGAGAGCAGGCTCCCGCAGCCGTCCGCGGGCAGGCTCCCGCAGGCTCAGCGGGCAGGCTCCCGCAGGCATCTGAGCGCCCGCCCGCACAGCTGATCCCAGGGCTGGGGCGGCCAACGGCAGAGCGTGTGAAGAACGTGTGCGAGGTGGATGTCGGGGTGCGATTCCGTCTGTCGTCGCCCCCGGCACTGCCGTAGGTTCTACGCAGATGAGAGAAACACCCCGTCCGCAGGGGACTGCGGACGAACTCAGGCCGGGGCCTCCCCAGCTTCGACCTGGTCGTGCCCTCGCGCACACAACCGGGGCCTCTGGCTCCGGATCTCCTCACCGGTCGGACAGTCGCCCGCCCCAAACCCCCCGGGGTGGGCGTCCATCCGATCCGATCGGCCGCTCCGGAACGACCCCCCCTGTTCCGGGGCGGCCGGCCTCCTTCCTCTCCTTCCTCCTTCTCGGGCTCCCCGCTCTCCTCTTCGCGCTGATCACCTGGCAGGTCGTGGCCGACGGCCCGCTGGTGCGCGTGGACGAGCGGGTCAGCCGCGTTCTGGTACACCCGGACCGCGTCTCGGAACTGCTGTCCGACCTCGGCGGTGTCGGGGTGGCGCTCCCGGTCCTCGCCCTCGTGCTGGCCGATGCGGCCCGGCGCGGCCGTCGGGCGGGTGCCCGGCGCTGGTGGCTGCCGCCGCTCGCCGCGGCCCTCGTCATGGCACTGGTGCCGGCGCTGGTCGTCCCGCTCAAGGAGTTCACCGCCCGCCCGGGCACCCCGGCCGTGCCGCCGGGCACCGGCTACTACCCCTCCGGCCACACGGCGACCGCCGCCGTCGCCTACGGCGCGGCGGCGGTGCTCCTGCTGCCCTGGCTGGCTTCGGCGGCCGCCCGCCGCGTGGTCGTCGTCACCTGCGCCGCCGTCAATCTCGCCGTCGCCTTCGGCCTGGTCCGCCGCGGCTACCACTGGCCGCTGGACGTCCTGGCCAGCTGGTGCCTCGGCACGGTGCTGCTGACCTGCCTGACGCTGGTGGTCTCCCGCTGGGCGCGGGAGACCACAGGCCGAGATCGCTAACTGTCGAAGCCCAGGCCCAGCCGGTCCATCGTCCGCAGCCACAGGTTGCGCCGCCCGTCGCGCGCGTCGGCGCGGGCCAGGGACCACTTGGTGAGCGCGATGCCGGTCCAGGCGAAGGGCTCGGGCGGGAAGGGCAGCGGCTTCTTGCGGACCATCTCCAGCGAGGTGCGCTCGGTGGTCTCCCCCGCCAGCAGGTCCAGCATCACCTCGGCGCCGAACCGGGTCGCGCCCACGCCGAGGCCCGTGTAGCCCGCGGCGTACGCCACCTTCCCCCGGTGCGCGGTGCCGAAGAACGCCGAGAAGCGCGAGCAGGTGTCGATCGCGCCGCCCCACGCGTGCGTGAAGCGGACCCCCTCCAGCTGCGGGAAGCAGGTGAAGAAGTGTTCGGCGAGCTTGGCGTAGGTCTCCGGGCGGTCGTCGTACTCGGCGCGCACCCGGCCGCCGTAGGGGTAGACCGCGTCGTAGCCGCCCCACAGGACGCGGTTGTCGGCGGACAGCCGGAAGTAGTGGAACTGGTTGGCGCTGTCCCCGAGGCCCTGGCGGTTCTTCCAGCCGACCGACGCGAGCTGCTCGTCGGTCAGCGGCTCGGTCATCAGCGCGTAGTCGTAGACCGGGACGGTGTACGGGCGCACCCGCCGGACCAGGCTCGGGAAGACGTTCGTGCCGAGCGCGACCTTGCGGGCGCGCACGCGGCCGTAGGGGGTGCGTACGGCCAGGCCGGCGCCGTACGGCTTGAGGTCGAGCGCGGGCGTGTGCTCGTGCACCCGGACGCCGAGCCGCAGGCAGGCCCGCTTCAGGCCCCAGGCGAGCCGGGCCGGGTTGACCATGGCCACGCCCTTGCGGTCGTGCAGGCCGGCCTGGAAGGTCGGCGAGTCGACGTGACCGCGCACCGCCTCGGCGTCCAGGAACTCGACGCCGTCGGCGAGGCCGCGGCGCTCCATCTCCTCGTACCAGTCGCGCAGCTCCCACGCCTGGTACGTCTCGGTGGCGACGTCGATCTCGCCGGTGCGCTCGAAGTCGCAGTCGATCCCGTACCGGGCGACCGCGGCCTCGATCTCGTCGAGGTTGCGGGCGCCCAGCTCCTCCAGCTTGTGGATCTCGTCCGGCCAGCGGGTCAGCCCGTTGGCCAGGCCGTGGGTGAGGGAGGCGGCGCAGAAGCCGCCGTTGCGGCCGGAGGCGGCCCAGCCCACCTCGCGGCCTTCCAGCAGGACGACGTCCCGCCCGGGGTCGCGCTCCTTGGCGATCAGCGCGGTCCACAGTCCGCTGTACCCGCCGCCGACGACCAGCAGGTCGCAGGTCTCGGCGCCGGTGAGGGCGGGCTCGGGACGGGGCTTGCCGGGGTCGTCCAGCCAGTACGGGACCGGCTGGATGTCGGAGAGTGCTCTTGTCCAACGGCTCATGGCGCTCGGGGCCATGATTTTCAACTCCCTACAGGGTTGCGGTGGATCACGCCTTCTGCTTGTTGCGGCGGTTGCCGACGACCATCGAGGCCAGGACGAGCAGTACGGCGATGAGGAACATGGCCGTGCCGATGACGTTGATCTGGACGGGCGTACCGCGCTGCGCCGAACCCCAGACGAACATGGGGAAGGTGACGGTCGAGCCGGCGTTGAAGTTGGTGATGATGAAATCGTCGAAGGAGAGCGCGAAGGCGAGCAGGGCGCCCGCCGCGATGCCCGGGGCCGCGATGGGCAGCGTGACCCGCAGGAACGTCTGCACCGGACCGGCGTAGAGGTCCTGGGCCGCCTGCTCCAGCCGCGGGTCCATCGACATCACGCGCGCCTTCACCGCCGTCACCACGAAACTCAGGCAGAACATGATGTGGGCGATCAGGATCGTCCAGAAGCCCAGCTGGGCGCCCATGTTGAGGAACAGGGTGAGCAGCGAGGCGGCCATGACGACCTCGGGCATCGCCATCGGCAGGAAGATCAGCGAGTTCACCGCGCCGCGCGCCCGGAAGCGGTGGCGGACCAGCGCGAAGGCGATCATCGTGCCGAGGATCGTGGCGCCGACCGTCGCCCAGAACGCGATCTGGAGGCTGAGCGACAGCGAGCCGCACATGTCGGCGACTCCGCACGGGTCCTTCCAGGCGTCCGTGGAGAACTGCTGCCACTCGTAGTTGAAGCGCCCCTTCGGCTTGTTGAAGGAGAACACCGTCACGATGACGTTCGGCAGCAGCAGGTACCCGAGGGTCAGCAGTCCCGCGATGACGACGAGGTGGCGCTTGAGCCAGTTGACGAAGGCCATTTAAACCAGATCCTCCGTGCCGGACTTGCGGATGTAGAACGTGACCATGATGAGGATCGCGGCCATCAGGATGAACGACAGCGCCGCCGCCGTCGGGTAGTCCAGGATCCGCAGGAACTGGGTCTGGATGACGTTGCCGACCATGCGGGTGTCGGTCGAGCCGAGCAGGTCCGCGTTGACGTAGTCGCCGGCCGCCGGGATGAAGGTCAGCAGCGTGCCGGAGACCACGCCCGGCATCGACAGCGGGAAGGTGACCTTGCGGAACGTGGTGGCCGGGCGTGCGTACAGGTCGCCCGCCGCCTCGTGCAGCCGTCCGTCGATGCGCTCCAGCGAGGTGTACAGCGGCAGGATCATGAACGGCAGGAAGTTGTACGTCAGACCGCACACCACCGCGAGCGGGGTGGCGAGCACCCGGTCGCCGGCCGTCATGCCGAGCCAGTTGGTGACGCTCAGGATGTGCAGCGAGTCCAGGGCGCCGACCACCGGGCCGCTGTCCGCGAGGATGGTCTTCCAGGCGAGCGTGCGGATCAGGAAGCTGGTGAAGAACGGCGCGATCACCAGGACCATGATCAGATTGCGCCAGCGGCCCGCGCGGAACGCGATCAGGTAGGCCAGCGGGTAACCGAGGATCAGGCACAGGATCGTCGCCGAGCCGGCGTACAGCACCGAGCGCAGGAACTGCGGCCAGTACTCGGACAGCGCGTCCCAGTAGGTCGCGAAGTGCCAGGTGACCTGGTAGCCCTTTTCCAGGGAGCCCGTCTGCACGGACGTGGACGCCTGGTAGACCATCGGCAGCGCGAAGAAGACCAGCAGCCACAGGATGCCGGGCAGCAGCAGCCAGTACGGCACCAGGCGGCCCCGCTTGCGCGGGGGCTTCTTCGCGGGGGTGACGGGGGCGAGCGGCGGAGGTGCCTCCGCCTCGGTGATCGTCGTCATCAGGCCGCCTCTTCCTCGACGGTCTCGACTCCGGCGTCGATGTCCTGCGTGGCGTCCAGGCCGAAGGTGTGGGCCGGGTTCCAGTGCAGGACGACCTCGGCGCCGGGCGCGAGCCGGGGGTCGCGGTCGATGTTCTGGACGTAGACCTCGAAGTCGGGGCAGACCGGGCTGTCGATGACGAACTGCGTGGAGACGCCGATGAAGCTGGAGTCGGCGATCGTGCCGGTGATCCGGTTGCGGCCGGCGGGTATCTCTCCGGCGTCCGCGGCGGGGACCAGCGAGATCTTCTCCGGGCGTACGCCGACCAGCACCTTGCCGCCGGTCGTGGTGGGCGCCGAACAGCGCGTCCCGGGCAGCACGAGCTTGCCGCCGCCGGCCCTCAGGACGATGTCGTCGCCGCTGATGGTGTCGACCTCGGCCTGGATGAGGTTGGAGGTGCCGAGGAAGTTGGCGACGAAGGTCGTCTGCGGGTTCTCGTACAGGTCGGCCGGCGAGCCGAGCTGCTCCACGCGGCCCCCGTTCATCACGGCGACGGTGTCGGCCATGGTCATGGCCTCCTCCTGGTCGTGCGTGACGTGGATGAAGGTGATGCCGACCTCGGTCTGGATCCGCTTGAGCTCCAGCTGCATCTGGCGGCGCAGCTTCAGGTCGAGGGCGCCGAGGGGCTCGTCGAGCAGGAGCACCTTGGGGTGGTTGATCAGCGCGCGGGCCACGGCGACGCGCTGCTGCTGGCCGCCGGAGAGCTGGTGCGGCTTCTTGCGGGCCTGCTCGCCGAGCTGGACGAGCTCCAGCATCTCCTCGACCTGCTTCTTCACCGACTTGATGCCGCGCCGGCGCAGACCGAAGGCGACGTTCTCGAAGATGTCGAGGTGCGGGAAGAGGGCGTAGGACTGGAAGACCGTGTTGACCGGCCGCTTGTAGGGCGGCAGGTGCGACACGTCCTGGTCGCCGAGGTGGACGGTGCCCGTGGTGGGCTCCTCCAGGCCGGCGATCATGCGCAGGGTGGTGGTCTTGCCGCAGCCGGAGGCGCCGAGCAGGGCGAAGAAGGAGCCCTGCGGCACGGTCAGGTCGAGCGGGTGGACGGCGGTGAAGGAGCCGTAGGTCTTGCTGACGCCCGTCAGTCGGACGTCGCCGCCGGTGTCGTTCTTGTTCGTCACGGTGATCACGCCCCAGTCAGCTTCGCGAACTTCTGTTCAAACTCGGTCTCTTCCTTCGAGCTCAGCGAGCGGAAGGCGCGGGACTTGGCGGCCGTGGCCTTGTCCGGAAGGATCAGCGGGTTGTCCGCCGCCGTCTTGTCGATCTTGGTGAGGTAGGGCTTCACACCGTCGACCGGGGACACGTAGTTGACGTAGGCGGCGAGCGCCGCGGCCTGCTCGGGCTCGTAGTAGAAGTCGATGAGCCGCTCGGCGTTGGTCTTGTGACGCGCCTTGTTCGGGATCAGCATGTTGTCCGTCGACGTCATGTAGCCGCTGTCCGGGATGATGAAGTCGACGTCCGGGCTGTCCGCCTTGAGCTGGACGATGTCCCCGCCCCAGGCCACACAGGCCGCCAGGTCGCCCTTGGTGAGGTCGGACGTGTAGTCGTTGCCGGTGAAGCGGCGGATCTGCCCCTTGTCGACGGCCTTCTGCAGCCGGGCGATCACCTTGTCGTAGTCGTCGGCGGTGAACTTCCCCGGGTCGATGCCCATGTCCAGCATGGTCATGCCCACGCTGTCGCGCATTTCCGACAGGAAGCCGACGCGGCCCTTGAGCTTGGGGTTGTCGAGCAGGTCGGAGATCGACTTGACCTCGATGCCGTCGAGCGCCTTCTTGTTGAACGCGACGACGGTGGATATGCCCTGCCAGACGTAGCTGTAGGCGCGGCCGGGGTCCCAGTCGGGGCTGCGGAACTGCGGCGACAGGTTGGCGTAGGCGTGCGGCAGGTTGGACGGGTCCAGTTTCTGGACCCAGCCGAGGCGGATCAGGCGGGCCGCGAGCCAGTCGGTGAGCACGATGATGTCGCGCCCGGTGTCCTGGCCGGCCGCCAGCTGCGGCTTGATCTTGCCGAAGAACTCGACGTTGTCGTTGATGTCCTCGGTGTACTTGACCTTGATGCCGGTGCGTTTGGTGAACAGGTCCAGCGTGGGGTGGTGCTTCTCGCTGTCGTCCACGTCGATGTACTCGGTCCAGTTGGAGAAGTTGACGATCTTCTCCTTGGCCGAGTGGTCCTCCGCGGAGACGCCGCCCTTGGTGTTGCCCGCCGCGGGGATCCCGCAGGCGCTGAGTGCCCCGAGACCGCCGACCGCGAGCGCGCCGCCCGCGGAGGCGCGCAGCAGCGAACGGCGGGTGAGGGAGGCCCTGCCGTTGCGGAAGCTGCGCCGCATGGCGGCCACCTGGGCCGGGGACAGGCGGTCGGGCTCGTACTGCTCCATGCGCGTGGTGCCCTTTCGGGAGGGTGAGGGGCCGCGGGTGAGGCGGCCGGTTCTGCTGTCTATCGGTCCCCGAAGACGGTGCGGTGCCAGTCCTTCCGGGCCACCGCCGTGTTGTCGAACATGACGTGCTTGACCTGCGTGTACTCCTCGAAGGAGTAGGCAGACATGTCCTTGCCGAAGCCGGACGCCTTGTAGCCGCCGTGCGGCATCTCGCTGATGATCGGGATGTGATCGTTGATCCACACACAGCCCGCCTTGATCTCGCGGGTGGCGCGGCCTGCCCGGTAGACGTCGCGGCTCCAGGCGGAGGCCGCGAGCCCGTACGGGGTGTCGTTGGCGAGCCTGATTCCTTCGTCGTCGCTGTCGAAGGGCAGGACCACCAGCACGGGGCCGAAGATTTCGGACTGCACGACCTCGCTGTCCTGGGGCGCGTCGGCGATGAGGGTGGGCCGATAATACGCGCCGTTCTTGAGATCTCCCTGCGGGGCCTCGCCCCCGGTGACCACGCGTGCGTAGGAGCGCGCGCGGTCGACGAAGGCGGCGACGCGGTCGCGCTGGACGTGGGAGATCAGCGGACCGAGATCGGTGCCCGGCGCGAAGGGGTCGCCGAGCCGGACGGTGTCCATGAGGGCGGCCGTCCGCTCGACGAACGCCTCGTAGAGGGGCCGCTGCACGTACGCGCGCGTGGCGGCGGTGCAGTCCTGGCCGGTGTTGATGAGCGCGCCCGCGACCGCGCCGTTGACGGCGGCCTCCAGGTCGGCGTCGTCGAAGACCACGAACGGCGCCTTGCCGCCCAGCTCCAGGTGGAGGCGCTTGACGGTGCCGGTGGCGATCTCGGCGACCCGCTTGCCGACGGCGGTCGAGCCGGTGAAGGAGGTCATCGCCACGTCGGGGTGGCCGACCAGACGCTCGCCCGCCTCCCGGCCGGTGCCGGTGACGATGTTGACGACGCCGTCGGGGATGCCGGCGGCGGTGACGGCCTCGGCGAACAGCAGCGAGGTCAGCGGGGTGAGCTCGGCCGGCTTGAGCACGACGGTGTTGCCGGCCGCGATCGCCGGGAGGATCTTCCACGCCGCCATCTGCAGCGGGTAGTTCCACGGCGCGATGGAGCCGACGACGCCGATGGCCTCGCGGCGCACGTACGACGTGTGGTCGCCGGAGTACTCGCCGGCGGCCTGCCCCTGAAGGTGGCGGGCGGCGCCGGCGAAGAAGGCGGTGTTGTCGATCGTCCCCGGCACGTCGAACTCACGGGTCAGCTTCAGCGGCTTGCCGCACTGCAGCGCCTCGGCGCGGGCGAACTCCTCCGCGCGGTCGGCGAGCACGGCGGCCAGCCGGTGCAGGGCGTCGGAACGCTCGCCGGGGGTGGCGGCCGCCCAGTCCGGGAACGCCTCGCGCGCCGCGGCGACCGCCGCGTCCACGTCGTCGGCGCCGGCCAGGTCGTACGTGTACACGTCCTCGCCGGTCGCGGGGTCGACGACCGCGTAGGTGTGGCCCGAGGTGCCCTTCGCCGGGCGGCCCGCGATGTACTGCGCGCCGTCCGCGAAACGGTCCTGGGCGGGGAATCGTTCCGGGGTGGCGATGCCCGGGTTGTGCATGTCGCTCTCCTCCGCCGGGGCACCCGGCTCATGGGGCGGGTGGCGTGGCTCCAGTCCGATTTGAGTGCCGATCCTGACAGAGCAATGGGACTCCTACAAGTGATTCCGTTGTTGCCTTTCGGTTACGCGACGGAATCTGTCGACCAGGTGTCGAGTCGCCCCGAAAAAGGGGGGACGGAGTGTCAGTGGCGGCTGCGACACTCGCGTGCATGGAACGGGTGACGGGGAAGATCGACTCCAGGGAGTCCCTGGTCAGGGCGGCCCGCGCGGGGGCCGGAATCAAGTATCTGCATTTCTGGGGGCATCGGCCGGGAGCCGACGGCCGGGTGGGGCCGGGCTGCTTGAGCCAGTGGTGGCCGTCGCCGTTCACCGTGGACTCGGTGACCTATGCGACCGCCGAGCACTGGATGATGGCACGCAAGGCGCGGCTGTTCGGCGACCTGGAGGCGGAGCGGCAGGCACTGGCCGCGGACCATCCCTCGCAGGCGAAGAAGGCCGGGCGCCTGGTGCGCGGCTTCGACGAGGCGGTCTGGGAGCGCGAGCGGTTCGGCATCGTGGTGGAGGGCAACGTCCACAAGTTCGCCGCCCACGCCGATCTGCGGGAGTTCCTGCTGAACACGGGCGAGCGAAGCGAGATGGGGGTCCCCCCGGCCGAAGGCTGGGGGAGGGTGCTGGTGGAGGCGAGTCCCGTGGACCGGGTGTGGGGCATCGGCCTCGCCGCGACCGACGAGGCGGCGACGGACCCCGAGCGCTGGCGCGGCGCGAACCTGCTGGGCTTCGCCCTGATGGAGGCCCGGGAGCGACTGGCCGGGGGCGGGTGAGGGGCGGGCGGGGACTCGGGCCAACTGTCGCGGGACGGTCGCGGCGCCGTGGCTGGACAGGCGGGCCCGGCCTTGCCGCGGACTCGGGCCGGGGACTCGGGCCGCCGCGGTGGAACGGGCGTCGCCGCCGACGACGGCGGACACCGTCGCCTCGGCGGCGGACCCGGCAGGGCTCGGGAGGCCGGACGCCCGAAGCGCTCGTGCGGGCCGGGGCCGGTGACCGGCGACGGCCGGCTCGGTCCTCCCCCACTTCCCCGACCATGGCCCGGCGGGCAGGCTGTCGGCGGACACCGTTTCCGGTGCCGGACGCCGACGGAGGGCGGGGTCCGGGGCAGGACGGTGGGGGCCGCCCGCGAGGCGCCGGTCGGAGGCCGGGCCGGGAGGCAGGCAGGACTGTGGGCCGACGACGTGATCAGGTGTCCGGCCTGGACCGGAAGGTCACGGGTTGGCGATCAGCAAGGCGATCATGCCCACGCCGAGCACGATGCCGACGGCTCCGCAGATGATGCCGGTCAGGGCCTGGCCCGGGTTCGTCGCCTCGCCCCGGGCGGCCTTGGCGCGGCCGATGAAGCCGAAGATCAGGGCGAGCACCCCCACGATGATGGCGATCGGCCACAGACAGAAGCCGGCGGCCCCGACGATCCCGAGCACCATCGAGGCGGTGCCCATGCCGTTGCTGGGCAGCGGCGTCATGCCGGGCCAGCCGTAATAGCCGGGGCTGCCGTAGCCCGAGGCGCCATAGCCCGACGGGCTGCCGGCCGGGTAGCCGGAGGGGCTGCCGGCCGGGTAGCCGGAGGGGCTGCCGGGATAGCCGTAGGGGACCTGGCCGGGGCCGTCGGGGGCGATGGGCGGCGGGGGGACCGGCTCGCCGAGCGAGGGGACGGGGCCGGGCGTCTGAGGCATCGGGGTCGGCGGGGCGAAGGGGCCGGCCCAGGGCTGGGAGGGGGGCGGCGTGCCGCCGGCTCCGGCGCCGGGCATGGAGACGTCCGTCCGCTGGTCGTGCACGGAGGGCGCCGCCGGGAACTGCCCCGCCCCGGCGTGCCGACCGGGGCCCGCCGGGGCGTCGGCGGCGGGCGGCGCCCACGGGTTCGGCTCCGGCGCCGGCTGCGGCTTGTCCAGGGGGACCCGGCCGGTCCCGTCGCCGGGGGCGGCCGGCCAGTGACCGGCGCCGTTGTCCGGCGCCGCCGGCGTCTGCGCGTCGTCGGACATGCGGCGGGTCCCCTCTCTGGACGTCCCGTCACTCTACGGCCCGGCCCGGCCACGCGTGGGCTCGGCCTACGATGATCCCCGAGTCACCGATCAGCCGATCACCCGCGTCCCACCGGCCGACCGCCGCGGGACGCCGTTCCCGGGGAGGAACCCTTGACCGACCGTCTCGACGCGTCCACCGCCGTCCCGAACGACCTGCACGCCTTCATCGCCGGACTGCCCAAGGCCGAACTGCACGTCCACCACGTCGGCTCCGCCTCCCCCCGGATCGTCTCCGAACTGGCCGCCCGCCACCCCGACTCGAAGGTGCCCACGGACCCCGAGGCCCTGGCCGACTACTTCACCTTCACGGACTTCGCCCACTTCATCGACGTGTACCTGTCCGTCGTGGACCTGATCCGCACGCCGGAGGACGTACGGCTGCTGACGTACGAGGTGGCCCGTGACATGGCCCGGCAGCAGGTGCGCTACGCCGAGCTGACCGTCACCCCGTGGTCCTCGACCCGGCGCAACATCGACGAGCGCGCGTTCATGGACGCGATCGAGGACGCCCGCAAGGCGGCCGAGGCCGACTTCGGGACCGTGCTGCGCTGGTGCTTCGACATCCCGGGCGAGGCCGGTCTCGAGGCCGCCGAGGAGACGACCCGGCTGGCCACCGACGACCGGGTGCGCCCCGAGGGCCTGGTCTCCTTCGGGCTCGGCGGACCCGAGATAGGTGTGCCGCGACCGCAGTTCAAGCCGTACTTCGACCGGGCGATCTCCGCCGGGCTGCGGTCGGTGCCGCACGCCGGCGAGACCACCGGCCCGCAGACGGTGTGGGACGCGCTGACCCACCTGCGGGCCGAGCGCATCGGGCACGGCACGAACTCCTTCCAGGACCCGGAACTGCTCGCGCACCTGGCCGAGCGGCGGATCCCGCTGGAGGTGTGCCCGACCTCCAACATCGCCACCCGCGCAGTGCGCGCCCTGGACGAACACCCGATCAAGGAGTTCGCGAAGGCGGGCGTCCTGGTGACGATCAACTCCGACGACCCGCCGATGTTCGGCACCGACCTGAACAACGAGTACGCGGTCGCCGCCCGCCTGCTGGAGCTGGACGAGCGGGGCCTCGCGGACCTGGCGAAGAACGCCGTCGACGCCTCCTTCCTCGACGAGGCGGGCAAGGCACGGATCCGGGACGAGATCGACGCGTACACCACGGCGTGGCTCGCCCCCTGATCCCGCCACAATGGGGGTCATGCAGAACGTGACCGCCGTGGCCCACCGCGGCGACCCCTACCGCGTCCGCGAGAACACCGTCGACTCGCTGCGTTCCGCGCTCGTCATGGGCGCGGACGCCGTCGAGATCGACGTACGGCTGACGAAGGACGGCGTGCCGGTGCTGCTGCACGACGCGACGCTGAAGCGCCTGTGGGAGCGGGACCGGCCGCTGCGGTCGCTGACGGCCGGCGAGGTGCGTGAGCTGACGGACGGCGGGGTGCCGACGCTGGCGGAGGCGCTGGCCGCGACCGACGGCACCCGGGTGATGCTGGACCTGCCCGGCGAGCCGGACGTGCGGGCGGTTCGCCGGGTCGTGGACGTCGTACGCGAGGCCGGGGCGCGGGAGCGGGTGTACTACTGCGCCGACGCGGCCGCCATGCTCGCCGTCCGCGCGGCCGATTCGTCCGCGGAGATCGCCCTGACCCGCAGCACGCTGGCGCCCCCGCGGCCGGTCCTGCTGGAGGCGATCCGCCCGCGCTGGCTGAACTACCGCTTCTCCCTGGTCGACCGCGCCCTCGCCGCCCGCGTCCACCGTGACGGCTACCTGCTGTCCGTCTGGACCCCGGACACCCGCCGCTCCATGCGCCGGCTGATCGACGTCGGCGTGGACTCGATCACCACCAACCGCGTCGACGTACTCAGCCCCCTGCGCATCCCGCTCTAGTTGTGGCGCGACCCGACAGGCCCTAGGGACGGCCCCTGACAACACCCCTGCTGCGGCGGGCACTCGGTCGGGGTTTCCCCAGGGTCGGGCACCCTCCTCGCCGACGATCCGGGCGGGCGCGGGCGGCCGGAGGATGATCACGAGCTCCCCCGGTCGCTCCCGGCCCCTTCCGCCGATCTCAGGAGAGTCGATGCGCGCACGCAGCCGCAGCTCCGCCCTCACCGCCTGTCTCGTCCTCGCCCTGGCCGCCGGCCCGCTGGCCGCCCCCGCCCTCGCCGCACCGGCCGCACCGGCACCGGCCGCACCGGCACCGGCCGCCGGCCGCGGCACGGCCTCCCCCGGCGCTCCCGACGCCGACGCCCTGCGCGCCGCGATCGCCGGGCTCCCGGACACGGACGCGACCGCGGCCCAGGTGCGGGTCGGCGGCGGCGACGGCGCCTGGCGGGGCAGTGCGGGCGTGCACGATCTGGCGAGCGGCCGGGCGGCGGACCCGGACGCCCGCTTCCGGGCCGGCTCGACGACGAAGGTGGTGACGGCGGCCGTCGTGCTCAGGCTCGCGGCCGAGGGCCGGATCGACCTGTCGGCGCCGGTTCAGCGCTACCTCCCCGGCCTGCTCGGCGACGCCTTCGAGCCGGTCACCGTACGGCAGTTGCTGAACCACACCAGCGGCATCCCGGCCGGTGACGGCTTCGGCGACTCCTTCGAGGAGCAGTACGCCCACCGCTTCAACACCTTGACGCCCCGTCAGGTCGTCGCGTCGGCGGTGGCGAAGGGCCCGGAGTTCCGCCCCGGCGAGCGGCAGCACTACCTGAACGTCAACTACACGGTCCTCGGCCTGCTCGTGGAGAAGGTGACGGGCCGCTCGTACGCCGACGAGGCCGCGCGGCTCGTCCTGCGTCCCGCCGGCCTGCGCGACACGTACTTCCCCGGCACCGACCCGGGCATCCGCGGCCCGCACAACCACGGCTACCAGGCGGTCCGGAAGGCCGACGGCACGACCGCCTTCGTGGACGTGACCGAGTGGAACCAGGCGGACCGCTGGGCGGCCGGCGACATGATCTCGACGACCGCGGATCTGGAACGCCTGGTCACGGAGCTGTTCACGGGGCGGATCGTGCCGGGCCCCCAACTGCGGGAGATGTTCACGGTCCCGGCGGGCATCGACGGGGCGACCTACAGCGCCGGTCTGCAGCGCTTCGTGTACGAGGGCCGGGTCTACTGGCTCAAGTCGGGGGCGCGGTACGGCTACAGCACCGTGGTCGCCGCGACCCGCGACCTGAGCCGCACCCTCGCCCTTGGCGTCGGCGCCACCGACGCCAAGGGCGAGGCGATGAACCCGGTCGCGCGGCGGATCGCCGCGGCGGCGCTCAAGTAGCCGGTACGGGGGCGGCGTCCGGGGTGAGCGCCGCCAGCCGCTTGATCTTCTGGCGCACGACGTACAGCGGGATCACCCCGAAGACGCCGAACGACATGTCGATCACCGTCCACCAGAAGGGGATACCGCGGATCGGCCCGCACACCAGCGCCAGCGGGACGATCCCGGCGCAGGCGATCATCCCGAACTCGACCACCCAGATGTTGCGGACGGGGTCGCGGTAGGGGCCGTAGAAGGCCACCGCGATCACCAGGTGGGCGAAGGCCAGCCAGTCGGTGCCGTAGAGCAGGAAGGGGTAGTCGGCGTCGGCGGTGTCGACTCCGGCCCGCACCCGCTCGATCCAGTCGGTGAGCGCGGGCAGGTGGTCGGACACGGACAGCGACCGCAACAGGTCCTCGGTCCAGTGGAGTTCGTGGACGAGGGGGAAGGCCGTGGCGCCACTGAGCACCAGGCAGACGACGAAGAGGACCAACCAGGCGCGTATGCCCTTCAGCAGGGCGGCTCTGTCGCTCATGACGGCAGCGTAGCCCTGCATTTGAACGTGTTCAAAAGCACCCCCGGAAGAGACGCGCGTCGATCCCCTCGGCGCGCCGCCACACCGCTTCCGGCGCGGCCGGGAACCGCGCGCGTGACGCGGGCAGTTCGCGCCGCGGCACCCCGTCAGCGCGGCCAACTCACGGGCGGCGTGCGGGACCAGGCCGTCGGCGTCCCCAAGGCGTCAGCGCCGCGGGCACGTTCGCCGCCCGGCGGGTCGTGCCTCGCCCGGCTCATCCCCGTGGTTCCGCGGTGGAGGACGGGACGGGGCCCCGGCTCGGGGACGTCGACGGCGCGGCCCTGCGCGAGCCCGTCGAGCTGGTCGAGCCCGTCGAGGGCGTACGGGAGGTCGGGCCGGTCGGATCCGTCCCGGTCTGACCGGTGCGGCCGGTCCGGTCGGTCCCGTCGGGGGCCGGGGTCGGGACGACGGTTGCGGGGCGGGTGGCGCCGGTCACGGCCGGCCGGGGCGAGGTCGACGGGTCCGGCCCGGTCGCGGGGCCGCTCGCGGGCGGCGGGGCGAGCGGGACCGCCGGGGGCGCGGGCGTCCCGGGGCCGAACGACCGCAGCGGCAGCGCGACGAGCACGACGACGGCGCAGACGGCGCCCGCTCCGGCCGCGGCACGCAGCAGCCTGCGGCGCGCCGCACCGCGGCGGATCGCCTCGTAGCGGCCCGGGGGCGGACCGAGATGGCCGGCCGGGGGGCGCAGCAGGACGGCCAGGGGGTCGTCGGGGTCGAAGTCCGGACCGTCGTCAGCGTGTGTGATCAAGGCTTCTCCTCAGGTGGGCGCGGAGCAGCTCGCGAGCCGTGTGCAGATCGGCCTTGACGGTCCCTTCCTTGCGCCCGGTCAGCACGGCCACCTCCCGGATCGGCATGTCAGCGTAGTAGTGCAGCAGGATCGGCACCCGCAGCCGGTCCGGCAGGGACTGCACGAGCAGCCGCACCGACGGGTCGGCCGGTTCGGCGGGCGGACGCACGGCGGCCTCGACGGTGGCCCGGCGCACCGCCCGGCGCTCGCGCTCCAGCTTGCGCCAGTGGTCGCGGACCAGGTTGGCGGCGGTCACGTAGAGGAAGCCCTGGGGTTCGGCCACCGCCGTCCAGCGGGACCAGAGCCGGGTGAACGCCTCCGAGGCGATCTCGTGCGCCGTCTCGTCGTCGTCGACGAGACGGCGGCACCAGCCGGCCAGGCGCGGATAGAGGGCGGCGAACAGCTCGGACGCCGCCCTCTCACGGGACCGTTTCACCGTTCTCCCGCAGCACTCGGTGCCGGTGCGGCGAAGACGATCACGTTGTCGCGGTAGCCGTCGCCGCTGCGCGGTCCGCCGCACGTGACGAGACGCAACTCCGGCCGGTCCACGTTCCCGTAGACGTCGTCGGTCGGGAAGTCCGCCTTGGCGACGGTGCGCACGGCGGTGACGGCGAACCGCACCGTCCCGCCGTCCGCCAGGCGCACCGCGATCCGGTCGCCGCGGCGCAGTTCCGCGAGGTGCCGGAACACTCCGTCCCCGTAGGCGCCGACGGTGACATGACCGAGGATCACCGAGGGACCGGTCTGTCCCGGCGCCGGCGAGTGGCGGTACCAGCCCGCCCGGTCGTGCGCCGTGATCGGGGGGACCTGCACGGTGCCGTCGGCGGCCAGTCCCAGCCGCAGGACGGGGGTGTCGACGCCGATGGCGGGGATGCGCAGCCGCACCGGAGCCGAACCCGCGGAGGCGTGCCCCGCTGCGGCGGAACCGGTCCTCCCGGTTCCCGCCGTCCCTTCCGGCGAGACCTTCGCGGGCCCGGGGCCACCGCAGCCCGCGAGCAGCACGGCCGCCGTCGAGGTGAGGAAGGCGCGCCTGGCGAGCGGGGTCACTCCCCCGTCGCCCGCCGACGCCGTACGAGGAGGACCGCGCCGCCGCCCGCGACGACCGCCGCGGCGGCGCCCCCGCCGATCAGCCCGGCCACGCCGCCGGACTCCGGCGAGGCGGTCACCCGGCCGGTGTCCGGCGCCCCGCTGGGCACGACGGTGACCTGGTCCGAGGGCCTCCGGGACGGAGCCGGGCTCTTCCGCGTGCGGTCGGTGGCGCTCGGCACCGGGGAGGGGGCGCCGGTGGGCCGGGTCGAGGGGGCGCCGGTGGGCCGGGTCGACGGGGCGCCGGTGGGCCGGGTCGACGGGGCGTCGGTGGGCCGGGTCGACGGGGCGACGGTGGACCCGGTCGAGGGGGCGCTGATGGGCTGGCGGGGGGTGGGCGAGGCGGCCGCCGTCGCCCCGTCGGCGAACGCGGGCACCGCGCCCGCCAGGACGGCGGTGCACGCGAGTACCAGGGCACTGAGGCCGGTTCGGCGCATGGATCGCTCTCTTTCGTCGGTCCGCCCGCCGGTGGACCGGCGGGATGGTCACGGATCGAGCGGAGAGACGAGACAGCACCCGGAGGGGTTGTAAAGAGCAGGCAAAGCCGACGGGCGCGAGGGCCCCTGGAGGAGGCCCTCCGGAAACAGCACGGCCCCTGGACGGGACAAGTCCCGGGGAAAGGTCCCGGGGAAAAGTCCCGGGGACGAGTCCCGTCCAGGGGCCGTGGGCGGACGCCGAGGCGCCGGAGGCCTTACGCGTCCAGCGACGTCATCACGTGCTTGATCCGCGTGTAGTCCTCGAAGCCGTACGCCGACAGGTCCTTGCCGTAGCCGGACTGCTTGAAGCCGCCGTGCGGCATCTCGGCGACCAGCGGGATGTGCGTGTTGATCCACACGCAGCCGAAGTCCAGCTTCTTCGACATGCGCATCGCGCGGCCGTGGTCCTTGGTCCACACGGAGGAGGCCAGCGCGTACTGGACGCCGTTGGCCCACTCCACCGCCTGGTCCTCGTCCCGGAAGGACTGGACGGTGATGACCGGGCCGAAGACCTCCTTCTGGATGATCTCGTCGTCCTGCTTCAGGCCGGAGACGACGGTCGGGGCGTAGAAGTAGCCCTTGTCGCCGACCTGGTGACCGCCGGCCTCGACCTTGGCGTGGGCGGGCAGCCGCTCGATGAAGCCGGAGACCTGCTTGAGCTGGTTGGGGTTGTTCAGCGGGCCGAAGAGGACGTCCTCGTCGTCCGGCTGACCGGTCTTCGTCTCGGACGCGGCCTTGGCGAGCGCGGCGACGAACTCGTCGTGGACGGACTCCTGGACGAGGACGCGGGTGGCCGCCGTACAGTCCTGGCCGGCGTTGAAGAAGCCCGCCACCGAGATGTCCTCGACGGCCTTGGCGATGTCGGTGTCCTCGAACACCACGACCGGCGCCTTGCCGCCCAGCTCCAGGTGGACGCGCTTGACGTCCTTGGAGGCGGACTCGGCGACCTGGATGCCCGCGCGGACGGAGCCGGTGATGGAGGCCATCGCCGGGGTCGGGTGCTCGACCATCATGCGGCCGGTCTCACGGTCGCCGCAGACGACGTTGAAGACGCCCTTGGGCAGGATCGAGCCGAGGATGTCGGCGATCAGGACGGTCGAGGCCGGGGTGGTGTCCGACGGCTTCAGCACGACCGTGTTGCCGGCGGCGATCGCCGGGGCGAACTTCCACACGGCCATCATCATCGGGTAGTTCCACGGCGCGACCTGCGCGCAGACGCCGACCGGCTCGCGGCGGATGATCGAGGTCATCCCCTCCATGTACTCGCCGGCCGACCGGCCTTCGAGCATCCGGGCCGCGCCCGCGAAGAAGCGGATCTGGTCGACCATCGGCGGGATCTCCTCGGACCGCGTGAGCCCGATCGGCTTGCCCGTGTTCTCCACCTCGGCCGCGATCAGTTCCTCGGCGCGCTCCTCGAACGCGTCCGCGATCTTCAGCAGAGCCTTCTGACGCTCGGCCGGCGTGGTGTCGCGCCAGCCCGGGAAGGCCGCGGCGGCGGCCGCCATGGCGGCGTCCACGTCCGCCTGACCGGACAGCGGGGCGGTCGCGTACGCCTCGCCCGTCGCGGGGTTGACCACCTCGGTGGTCCGTCCGTCGGCGGCGTCCCGGAACTCACCGTCGATGTAGTTGCGCAGACGACGCAGCTCGGTGCTCACTGCCGGCCTCCTGTCGGGTTTCTGATGTCCGATTGCTGAGACCCACACACTAATCGGCGGGCCGACGTTTTCAACACCCCCGATCGCATCATCGCTGCGAAATCCGCAGGTCTCAGTCACGTAAACAACGAATTTCATCGCCTCGCCCTTGCGGAACTGTCGAGACGTCGTGCACAGTGACCTGGTGGCCAGTCGAAGCGCAGACCAGAGGGACTCCCGCGAGTCCAGGAACGGCACCCCTCATCTGGATGCCGTCTCGCTCGCCATCATCGAGCAGCTCCAGGAGGACGGCCGCCGGCCGTACGCCGCGATCGGCAAGGCCGTCGGCCTGTCCGAGGCGGCCGTGCGCCAGCGCGTCCAGAAGCTGCTCGACCAGGGCGTGATGCAGATCGTCGCCGTCACGGACCCGCTCACCGTGGGCTTCCGGCGCCAGGCGATGGTCGGTGTCAACGTCGAAGGCGACCTCGACCCTGTGGCCGACGCGCTGACCGACATGTCGGAAGTCGAGTACGTGGTGATGACCGCGGGCTCGTTCGACATCCTCGCCGAGATCGTCTGCGAGGACGACGACCACCTGCTGGACGTCATCAACAAACGCATCCGGGCCCTGCCCGGCGTGCGCTCCACCGAGAGCTTCGTCTACCTCAAGCTCAAGAAGCAGACCTACATGTGGGGAACCCGATAACCGTGAGCTCAAAGGACCTCAGCCGCACCGCGTACGACCACCTGTGGATGCACTTCACCCGCATGTCCTCGTACGAGAACTCGCCCGTGCCCACCATCGTGCGCGGCGAGGGCACCTACATCTACGACGACAAGGGCAAGCGCTACCTCGACGGTCTCGCGGGCCTGTTCGTGGTGCAGGCCGGTCACGGCCGCACGGAGCTCGCCGAGACCGCCTTCAAGCAGGCCCAGGAACTGGCGTTCTTCCCGGTGTGGTCCTACGCCCACCCGAAGGCCGTCGAGCTGGCCGAGCGCCTCGCCGACCACGCCCCGGGCGACCTGAACAAGGTGTTCTTCACCACCGGCGGCGGCGAGGCCGTCGAGACCGCCTGGAAGCTCGCCAAGCAGTACTTCAAGCTCGTCGGCAAGCCGACCAAGTACAAGGTCATCTCCCGCGCGGTCGCCTACCACGGCACCCCGCAGGGCGCCCTGTCCATCACCGGCCTGCCGGGCCTGAAGGCCCCCTTCGAGCCCCTCGTCCCGGGCGCGCACAAGGTGCCGAACACCAACATCTACCGCGCCCCGATCTTCGGCGACGACCCGGAGGCGTTCGGCCGCTGGGCCGCCGACCAGATCGAGCAGCAGATCCTCTTCGAGGGCCCGGACACCGTCGCCGCGGTCTTCCTGGAGCCGGTGCAGAACGCCGGCGGCTGCTTCCCGCCGCCGCCCGGCTACTTCCAGCGGGTGCGCGAGATCTGCGACCAGTACGACGTGCTGCTGGTGTCGGACGAGGTCATCTGCGCCTTCGGCCGCCTGGGCACGATGTTCGCCTGCGACAAGTTCGACTACGTCCCGGACATGATCACCTGCGCCAAGGGCATGACGTCGGGCTACTCCCCGATCGGCGCGTGCATCGTCTCCGACCGGCTGGCCGAGCCGTTCTACAAGGGCGACAACACCTTCCTGCACGGTTACACCTTCGGCGGCCACCCGGTCTCCGCCGCGGTCGGCCTCGCCAACCTCGACCTGTTCGAGCGCGAGAACCTCAACCAGCACGTGCTCGACAACGAGGGCGCGTTCCTGTCCACCCTGCAGAAGCTGCACGACCTGCCGATCGTCGGCGACGTCCGCGGCAACGGCTTCTTCTACGGCATCGAGCTCGTGAAGGACAAGGCCACCAAGGAGTCCTTCAACGACGAGGAGACCGAGCGGGTGCTGTACGGCTTCCTGTCGAAGGCCCTCTTCGACAACGGCCTGTACTGCCGTGCCGACGACCGTGGCGACCCGGTCATCCAGCTCGCCCCGCCGCTGATCTCCAACCAGGAGACGTTCGACGAGATCGAGCAGATCCTGCGCGCGACGCTGACGGAGGCGTGGACGAAGCTCTGATCGTCCGCCAAGAAGATCATCCACGGCCCCGGTGCCGCCCGTTCGAGTGAGAAACGGGCGCCCGGGGCCGCGTGCTGTCCGGCCTCCCACCGCGAGCTGCCTAGCGTGCCCAGTGACCGATCGGCGCTGTCTTCGTTCCCCCGGACGGGGGATTGGCACGGCAATCACGGATCTGAACCGAGGTGTACGCCCATGGTGGCCCCGCCGGACAACGACGTGCTCTGGGCCCGCGCCCTGCACTACCAGCACAACGACGGCTCGCCCGCGCTCAGCGGTGTCTCGCTGGGCGTCCGGGAGGGCGAGATCCTCGCCGTCAGCGGCCCGCGGGGCAGCGGCAAGACGACCCTGCTGCGCTGCCTGTGCGGACTGCTGCCCGCACAGCGCGGCGAGGTGTGGTTCAACAGCACGCCCGTGCACACCATGGGCGCCCTGAGCCGGGAACGACTGCGCCGGGACCGCTTCGGCTGGATCGATCCGGCTCCCGTCCTCGTGCCCGAGCTGAACGTCTGGGAGAACACCGCGCTGCCCCTGATGCTGCGCGGCACGAGCCGCCGCCGCGCCAAGACGGCCGCCCTGGAGTGGCTGGAGCGCCTCGACATCGGCGCCAAGGCGCGCAAACGGCCGCACGAGCTGCTCCAGGCGGAACGGCAGCGCGTGTGCATCGCGCGGTCGCTGGCCCCGGAACCCACGGTGCTGTTCGCCGACGAGCCGACCGCTCCCCTGCACCGCGCCGACCGCGTCCACGTGCTGCGCACGCTCACCACCGCCGCCCGCTCGCACGGCATCACCGTGGTGCTGGCCACCGACGACCCGCGGACCGCGGCCCAGGCCGACCGCACGGTGTCGCTGCTGGACGGACGGCGCGTGAAGACCGTGCACCTGCCGCCGGTCACCGAGGCGGAAGGCCGGGCCGCGTGCTCGCTCTCCGTCTGACCCGCGGCGCCCACCCCGCCGTCCAACTGCGCCGGCTGCTGGTGGCGGTGGCCTCGGCGGGCACGGGCTTCCTCCTGCTGTGCACCCTCGGCCACGCGCTGGGCCACCCGGACACGCCCGGCACCTCGCTGCTGCGCCTCGCCTGGTGCCTGACACCGCTGGCGGCCACCGTGCACTTCGCGGTCGCGGCGGCCCGCACCGACCCCGGCACCCGGCCCCGCTCCGGCCTGTCGGCGATCGGCCTGGGCCCGGCCCGTCTGATGGCGGTCTCGGCGACCACCACGGCCCTGTCCACCGCCCTCGGCTCGATGCTGGCGCTGCTGGTCTTCCTCCACCTGCGCGGCGACCTCACCGGCCTGCCCTTCGACGGCGCGGCGGCGCGGTCCCTGGCCGCGGACCGGCCGCTGCCGCTGCCGGCGACGCTGACGCTGCTGGCGCTGGTGCCGGGGATCGCCTCGGTGGCCGTGGCGGTGGTGCTCAGGCCGCGGGACCTGCGGCCGGCGGCGGCCCGCGGGACCGCGCGGGCGGCCGGCCGGTCCGGCGCACGCGCGGGGCGGGGCAGGCCGGCCGCCTTCGGTGCGTACGACTGGTTCGGCGCACGCGCGTCCGGCCCAAAGGCCGGCGGCCGGCCCGCCCGCGCGGCCGCCGCCCGGCGCACCGCACCGACGGCGACCGTCCCGGAACTCGACGCGGGTATCGACGCGGGTATCGACGCGGGTATCGACGCGAGACTCGATACCGACCTCGATACCGACCTCGACGCGGAACTCCGGGCGGAACTCCACACGGCGGCCGGCACGGCGGCCGACGGCGCCCCGCAGCGGCCGGGCGGCGCGGCGGGGGCACCGGCACCGGCACCGGCACCGGGCATCCACGCCGTCGTCCCCGCACCGAAACAGCCGCCCACCGGCCTGCCCTGGGGCATCGCGGTCCTCGCCGCGGGCCTGGCCGTGGAGGCGTACGCGAGCCGCACCGAGTCCACCGCCGCCTCCCTCACCGGCGCCGTGACCGGCTCGGCCCCCGCCGTGCTCGCCGGCTGGGCCCTCACCGCCCTCGGTCTCGCACTCGCCGCCCCCGCGCTCACCCACCTCACCGGCCTGCTCGTCCAGGCCGTCCGCCCCGGCGCCCTGCGTCTCCTGGCCGGCCGGGTCCTGATGGCGGAGGCCACCCGCATCGGCCGTCCCCTCGGCATCGTCTGCGCCGTCGTCTCGGGCTCGTACGCCATGACGGCCCTGTACGGCGGCACCGGGCCCCTCGCCTTCGGCCCGCTGACCACCCTCGGCACGCTGCTCGTGGCCGGCTGCGCCTGCGCCACGCTGCTCACCGCCGCGGCCGAGGCCAGGCACGCCCGCGCCGAGATCACCGCCACCCTGCTGCGCCTGGGCGCCCCGGCCACACTGCTGCGCGGCGCGGCGGCGCTGCGCACCGGCGCCCTGCTCGCCCTCTTCGGCCCGCTGACCCTGGTCGTCGCCGAGCTGGCGGCGCTCCCCCTGGCCCGCTGAAGAACCCCGCGAGAAGAATCCGGGACGCCGATGAGTTCCGCGACGGCCCCCGGTCTACCCCGACGAACGGCACGACACCCACGGGAGAGGTCCCATGTACCAGCAGATGATCTTCGTGAACCTGGCCACCGACGACGTAGAGGCGTCGAAGAAGTTCTTCACGGAGCTCGGCTACACCATCAACCCGCAGTTCAGCACGGACGACTGCGCCTGCGTGGTGATCAGCGACACGATCATCGCGATGCTGCTCAGCAAGCAGCACTACGCCACGTTCACGAAGAAGGAGATCGCCGACTCCAGGAAGACCAGTGAGGTGCTGGTCTGCCTGAGCGCCGAGAGCCGCGAGAAGGTCGACGAGCTGGTCGACCGGGCGATCACCGCGGGCGGCAGCATCGCCGGGGAGACGCAGGACCACGGCTTCATGTACGGCCGTGCCTTCGACGACCTCGACGGACACACCTGGGAGGTCGTGTGGATGGATCCGGCGGCGGTGCAGGGCTGAGGGACGCGCATGCCTAGGGGGTGTCTGACAAATGAGCGACGCCGCGGGCATGTGTCAGACACCCCCTAGCATGGGCCGGTGCAGACGAGCCCGGCCCATGCGGCCCACCACGACCGACACGAGATAGAGACGCTCGAGGACTTCGACGCGGCCGTCTCGGCCGGCGGCACCCTCGCCGGACACCGCCTGCAGGGCGTCGATCTGACGGACCGTACGCGGGAGTTGCTCACCACCGACACGGCGGGGGCCGTCTTCCTCGGCTGCCCGATGCGGCACGAGGCCGAGGCCAAGGTCCGCGCGGACGGCGCCCTGGTCTTCCCGCCGGTCCCGGATCTGCCCTTCGACCCCTACCGCGGGCGCCTCTACACCGCCGACGAACTGTTCGCCTCGCTGGAGCGGGGATACGAGCGGACGCCCGACGCCCTGTCCTACGCCTGGTTCCAGCAGACCAGGGCCGACGGCGACATCTTCGCCTCGATGCTGCGCGCCGTGCACGACGACTCCGTCTCCGACGCCCTCGACGAACTCCTGCGCGGCGCCCGGGTGGTGGGCGTGATGGGCGGCCACGCCATGGCGCGCGGGACGCGGGAGTACGCCGGTGCCGCCCGGCTGGGCCGCGAGCTGAGCCGTATCGGGTTCACCGTCGCGACGGGCGGCGGCCCGGGTGCGATGGAGGCGGCGAACCTGGGCGCGTACGCGGCGCCGTACGAGGACGACATGCTGGACGAGGCATGCCGGCTGCTCGGCAAGGTGCCGTCGTTCACACCCTCGATCACCGACTGGGCCCGCTGCGCCTTCGAGGTGCGCACCCGCTGGCCGAAAGGCAACCACTCGATCGGCATCCCGACCTGGTTCTACGGCCACGAGCCGCCGAACCCCTTCGCGGCCCACATCGCCAAGTACTTCGCCAACGCCACCCGCGAGGACGGGCTGCTGGCCCGCTGCAACGCGGGCGTGGTCTTCCTGCCGGGCGCCGCGGGGACCGTGCAGGAGATCTTCGACAACGCGACCCCCAACTACTACGAGTCCCGCGGCGAACCGACGCCGATGGTGCTCGTCGACCGCGCCCACTGGACCGAGCGGCTGCCAGCCTGGCCTCTCTTGCAGGCACTCGCCCGGGAACGTTCGATGGAGTCCCGTATCGCCCTCGTTGACCGGATCGAGGAGGCCCCGGAGGCGTTGAAACGTCTCTGCGGTTAATGAGACCGTAAAGCCAACACGTAGGATGAGCTTACGGATTGACACTCCTTATGGAGCGCTTATAGACCTGTGAGCCTCCTGGGGATCCTGAAGCCTCAGCCACTGGGGCGTCATTGTCTCCGCCACCCCCCGCAGTTGTGCATCCCGTGAAGGGCAAACGTGTCCATAACCCGCCGTACCGCCCGTCGTTCCGCGCGAGTCCTCGGCGTCGCCGCCGCGACCACCGCGCTCACGCTGGGTGTCGCAGGCAACGCTCTCGCCTGCAACATCAAGGAGTTTTCGGCCGAAGCCAAGTGCGACGGCGCCAAGGGCGTCATCACCGTCACCGACAAGGACCCCTCCGGGGTGCCGGCCGTCATCACCGTGTTCCTGGAGAACAACGGCGCCGACGAGCAGAAGATCGGTGAGCAGGAGGTCAAGGGCTCCCGCGAAGGCACCGTCATCACCTTCGACGAGGACTGGAAGCCGAACGCCGAGTACCGCATCCACGTCACCGCCAACAACGGCAACCGCAACCTCGTCGACGAGGACATCAAGCCGAACCTGACGACTCCGTCCGAGGGCTGCTCGAAGGACGAGTCGACGCCGCCGGCCACCCCGTCGCCGTCGGAGTCCGCCTCGACCCCGGCCGAGGAGTCTCCCACCCCGACCTCGACCCCGTCGGCCTCGGAGAGCAGCACCGCTCCGGCCGACACCGCCGACAACGAGCCGTCCCCGGCCGCCGGTGACTCCAACCTCGCCGAGACCGGTGCGAACTCCAACACCGGCCTGATCGTCGGCATCGCGGGCGCGCTGGTCGTCGTCGGCGGCGGTGCCGTCTTCTTCGGCATGCGCCGCCGCGGAGCCGACAGCAACCGCTGACGCCCCGCCCGCTACCACCGCCGTGGCCCGTCCCCGTATCCGGGGGCGGGCCACGGTCGTCCGTCCGGACGGTCCTCCTCCGTGGGCTCGACGGCCCGCGCGGATCACCCGAGCACGACGACGTCCGCCGCGTCGAACCGCACTCCCACCCTCGCCCCGGCCTCCGGCGCCTCCCGCAGCGCGCACGCCGCCTCCAGACGCGGGGCGTCCCGCGGCTGCAGGTGCAGGGCGACATGGGTGCCCTTGAAGGTGCGGGCGGCGACCGTGCAGCGCAGCCCCTCGTCGGCCGGCACCAGGCGCACCCCGGCGGGCCGCACCAGCAGGGTCCGGGTGCCCTGCGGGGCGCCCTCGGCCACCGGCACCTTGCCCCACGGCGTGTCCGCGGCCTGGCCGCTCACGGTGACCTCGACGACGTTCTCGAAGCCGAGGAAGCGTGCCACGAAGGCGTCCGCCGGCCGCTGCCACACCTCCAGCGGCGTCCCGGACTGCGCGATGCGCCCGTCGCGCATCACCACCACCCGGTCGGCCAGCGCGAAGGCCTCACCCTGGTCGTGCGTCACGGCGAGCACGGTCGTGCCCAACACGCCGAACAACTCCCGCAGTTCGACGACCAGGCGCTCCCGCAGCGAGCGGTCGAGCTGGCCGAGCGGTTCGTCGAGCATCAGCAGGCTCGGCCGGGGCGCGAGCGCGCGGGCCAGCGCCACCCGCTGCTGCTCCCCGCCGGACAGCGAGGCCACGGCCCGGCCGGCGGCCCCCGGCAGGCCGACCAGGTCGAGCAACTCCCTCACCCGGTCCGCCTGTTCCCGCTTCGCGGCCCCGCGCATCCGCAGCCCGAAGGCGACGTTGCCGCCCACGTCCCGCTGCGGGAACAGCTGGTGGTCCTGGAACATCAGCCCGACCCCGCGCCGGTGCGCGGGCACGCCGGCCTGGTCCCGCCCGCCGAGCAGGACCCGCCCGGCGTCCAGCGGCTGCAGCCCCGCCACCGCCCGCAGCAACGTCGACTTGCCGCTGCCGCTGGGCCCGAGCACACACACGGTCTCGTGCTCGGCGACGTCCAGGTCGACCGCGTCGAGCACGGCCCGCCCCCCGAACCGCACGGTCGCGCCCCGCAGGCTGAGCAGCATCTACAACTCCCCGGTCCGGTCGATGCGGAGACGTTCCAGCACCAGCAGCGCCACCGCGCACACCACCATCAGAATCGTCGACAGGGCCATCGCCTGCCCGTAGTTGAGGTCGCCGGGCCTGCCCAGCAGGCGGGCCACGGCGACCGGCAGCGTCGGGTTGTCCGGCCGCGCGATGAACACGGTCGCCCCGAACTCCCCGAGCGACACCGCGAACGCGAACCCGGCCGCGACCAGCAGTGCCCGCCGCACCATCGGCAGGTCGACCTCCCGCCACACCCGCCACGGCGACGCCCCGAGCACGGCCGCCGCCTCCCGCAGCCGCGCGTCCACGGCCCGCAGCACCGGCAGCATGGTCCGCACCACGAAGGGGACGCCGACCAGCGCCTGCGCGAGCGGCACCAGGATCCACGAGCCGCGCAGGTCCAGCGGCGGCTCGTCGAGCGCGATCAGGAACCCGAACCCGACGGTCACCGCGGACACCCCGAGCGGCAGCATCAGCAGCGCGTCGAAGCCGCGGACCAGCCGGCCCGCGTCCCGGCGGGCGAGCGCGGCGGCGGCCAGGCCGCCGATCAGCACGGCGATGGCGGTGGCGGCGAGGGCGTACTCGAGGGAGTTGCCGACCGCGTCGATGGGCGGGACGAGGAAGACGTTGCCGGCCTGACCGGTCAGCGCCCGGTAGTAGCCGAAGCCGGGCGCGGTGAGGGACCGCTGCACCAGGACGGCCGGCGGCAGCACGAGCAGGACCGCGATCGTGGTGAGGACCCCGGCCAGCAGCGCCCACTGCCCGGCGCCGCGCGGCCGCCGCGCGGTCACCGAGGCGTCCACCAGCCGCAGCGCGGTCTCCCGCCGCCGTACGGTCCAGGCGTGCACGGCGAGGATCGCGCCCACCGCCGCGAACTGGACGATGGTGAGGACGGCGGCCGTCGGCAGGTCGAAGATCTCGGACGTCTGCCGGTAGATCTCCACTTCGAGGGTGGAGAAGGCCGGGCCGCCCAGGATCTGCACCACGCCGAAGGAGGTGAAGGTGAACAGGAACACCATCAGCGTGGCGGCGGCCACCGCAGGCGCCAGCGCCGGCAGGGTGACCCGCCGCCAGGCCGCGAACGGGGAGGCGCCGAGCACCCGCGCCGCCTCCTCCTGCCGGGGGTCGAGCTGGGCCCACAGCCCGCCCACCGTGCGGACGACGACCGCGTAGTTGAAGAAGACGTGCGCGAGCAGGATGGCCCACACGGTGGTGTCCAGCCGCACACCCCACCACGCGTCGAGCAGTCCGCCGCGTCCGACGAGCGCGAGGAACGCCGTGCCGACGACGACCGTCGGCAGCACGAACGGCACCGTCACCACGGCCCGCAGCACCTGCTTGCCGGGGAAGTCGAGCCGGGCGAAGACGTAGGCGCCGGGGAGCGCGACCGCCAGCGTCAGCGCGGTGGAGGCGCACGCCTGCCAGGTGGTGAACCACAGCACGTGCCGGATGCCGTCCTGCCCGAGCACGTCCACGATCCGGCCGAGGTGCCACACCCCGTCCGACTTCAGCCCGCGGGCGACGATCGCGGCGACGGGGTAGGCGAAGAACAGCGCGAAGAACGCGGCCGGCCCGGCCATCAGCGCGAGCCTGGCCGCGTTCCCCGCACGGGTGCGGCGGACCGCTGCCTCGGGGCGGACCGCTACTTCAGTACGAGCGACGTCCACGACTTGACCCACTGGTCGCGGTCGGCGGCGATCTTGCCGGGGGCCAGGGTCCGCGGGTCCGCGGCCGGCTTGCCGTACTCGGCGAACTCCGGCGGCACCTGCGCGCCCTCGCGCACCGGGTAGACGAACATGTTCAGCGGCATGTCCTGCTGGAACTTCTCGGTGAGCAGGAAGTCGATGAGGGCCTTGCCGCCCGCGGCGTTCCTCGCATTGCTCAGCAGCCCCGCGTACTCGGTCTGCCGGAAGCAGGTCCCGTACGACACCCCGGTCGGCGCGGTCGCCGGCTTCGGGTCGGCGAAGACGACCTCGGCGGGCGGCGAGGAGGCGTATGACACGACGAGCGGACGGTCGCCGCCCGCCTTCCGGCCGCCGGCGGAACCGGAGAACTCCTCGTTGTAGGCCTGCTCCCAGCCGTCGACGACCTTCACGCCGTTGGCCTTGAGCTTCTTCCAGTAGCCGTGCCAGCCCCCGTCGCCGTACTTCGCGGCGGTGCCGAGCAGGAAGCCGAGGCCGGGCGAGGAGGTGGCGGCGTTCTCGGTGACCAGGAGGTTCTTGTACGCGGGCCTGGCGAGGTCGTCGAACGACGCGGGCGGGGCCAGCTTGTGCTTGCTGAAGTACGCCTTGTCGTAGTTGACGCAGATGTCGCCGTAGTCGACGGGCGTGACCCGGTGCTTCGCCTGGTCGACCCGGTGCTCGGGCAGGACCTGACCGGCGCCCTTCGCCTCGTACGGCCGGAACAGCCCGTTGTCGAGGGCCCGGGAGAGCAGGGTGTTGTCCACGCCGAAGAAGACGTCGCCCTGCGGGTTGTCCTTGGTCAGGATGGCCTTGTTGACGGCCTGGCCGGCGTCGCCGTCCTTGAGGACCCTGACCTTGTAGCCGGAGGACTTCTCGAAGTCCTTCAGCACGCTCTTGGAGACGGCCCACGAGTCGTGGCTGACGAGGGTGACGGTCCTGGAGTCCGTCGCGCCGGAGCCGCCGGACGATCCGCACGCCGACAACGCGACGAGACCGAGTCCGGCGGCGACGGCCACGAGGGTCTTGTGGTGCACTGGATTCCTCCTGGGGTTGACCAGGAAGAGACGCGGCCCTGCCCGGGACCCGCGAGGGGTGCCCGGGCAGGGCGCAACAGCTTGAGTGGTGACCGAACTTCCTACCCAGAATGACCTGGGCGAGGTTCAGAGGGTCTGCGGCCCGGTTGCCGCACTCTCAGCGCTGTGGCGCTCCCCTGTCGGAATATGAAGATGTTCTTACGAGTCCTTACGGGGGTCAGACTACCGTTCGGTGGCGGCCAGCTGGCCGCACGCCCCGTCGATCTCCTGCCCGCGGGTGTCCCGGATGGTCACCGGCACCCCGTGCGCCGCGATGGCCTCGACGAACGCCTTCTCGTCCGCGGGCCGGGAAGCGGTCCACTTCGAGCCCGGCGTCGGATTGAGCGGGATCAGGTTGACGTGCACCGGCCTGCCCTTGAGCAGCCGCCCGAGCCGGTCGCCGCGCCAGGCCTGGTCGTTGATGTCGCGGATCAGCGCGTACTCGATGGACAGCCGGCGCCCCGACTTCTCCGCGTACTCGAATCCGGCGTCGAGGACCTCGCGCACCTTCCACCGCGTGTTGACGGGGACGAGGGTGTCGCGCAGTTCGTCGTCGGGGGCGTGCAGCGAGATCGCGAGCCGGCACTTGAAGCCCTCGTCGGCGAACCGGTGGATGGCGGGCACCAGACCGACCGTGGAGACGGTGATCCCGCGCTGCGACAGGCCGAGCCCGTCCGGCGCGGGGTCGGTGAGCGCCCGGACCGCCCGGACGACCCGCTTGTAGTTGGCGAGCGGCTCGCCCATGCCCATGAAGACGATGTTGGACAGCCGCGCGGGCCCGCCGGGGACCTCCCCGTCCCTGAGCGCCCGCATCCCGTCGACGATCTGGTGCACGATCTCTGCGGTCGACAGGTTCCGGTCCAGCCCCGCCTGCCCGGTCGCGCAGAACGGGCAGTTCATCCCGCACCCCGCCTGCGAGCTGATGCACATGGTCACCCGGTCCGGGTAGCGCATCAGCACCGACTCCACGAGCGTGCCGTCGAACAGCCGCCACAGCGTCTTGCGGGTGGTGCCCTGGTCGGTCGACAGATGCCGGACCACGGTCATCAGCTCGGGAAGCAGCGCCTCCCGCAGCCTGTCCCGCGACCCCGCGGGGATGTCGGTCCACTCGGCCGGATCGTGCGCGTACCGCGCGAAGTAGTGCTGCGAGAGCTGCTTGGCGCGAAACGGCTTCTCCCCGATCTCGGCCACCGCCTCCTTGCGCTCGGCAGGCGTGAGATCGGCAAGATGCCGCGGCGGCTTCTTGGCTCCGCGGGGGGCGACGAAAGTGAGTTCTCCGGGCTTGGGCATGGTGCTACCAGTGTCGCAGATCGAGTTGGGTGACCTGCGGCTGCTGGTCCGGACACCTGTCGCCGGCGGTCGTCGTCTGTCGCCGCTGGTCCCCCTCGGACGGCCCAGGGACGGCCCGGAGACAGCGCGGGATAACGCGTTGACCTGGCTGTGGACGTGGGGTGTGATCACCGTATGGGGCCCGGAAATAGCGAGACAGATGCAGGCGTGGCCGACGACGAGATCGTGGCCGGGCGGATCATCCTCGGGCTGAAGACGCTACGTGATCACCTCGGCTGCTCTTTGCATGAAGCCCTCGACGCCTACGTCGCACGCTACGAGGTGCTGCGACGAGAACGGCCAGCCGACTTCGCCGAGAGTCACGAGGAGTACTGGGCGAACTTCTACTCGTGACATCACGGACACAATCTTGAAAACCGTCGTGGCGCAAGCCACCGTGGGTTCAAATCCCACACCCACCGCGTGAACGAACGGCCCCTGACCAGGTGAATCGGTCGGGGGCCGTCGCGCTGCGGGGTTCCCGCTCGTCACCGTGGTTCCCCGTGATGCCCCGCCCGATCGGGCACGGATGGGGCACGGTCAACTTCTGATCCGTAGCTCTATGTGGATCGGTCGCGAACGGTCGTACCGGCCGCCCTACGGCCCTCAGGGACGCTATCGGGTGAGGTCGGTTCCTGCGGTTGCTGTACTCCTCTGCTGTACAGCAGAGGAGCTGTGCTCAACTCGACACTGCCCCGCCCGCGAAGCCGACTGCAAGGTCTCCCAGTACGTCACAAAGGGCGCTCGCCCACTGCTTCATCCTGCTCGACTTAGGTTCATCAGCCATACGGTTCTCCTCGTCGTTCGTCTCCATGGTCTGGTCGTCGTTGTTCAACTTCGATGCCAGGACCTTGCAGATGACGGCCGCGGAGAGGGACAGTGCGAGACTCGGCAGTGCCGAGCTGAGCACAGCTCCAAGGCGATCTTACGGCCTAACGCAGCGTTCGACGCCCAGACCTGTCTTCCGTCGTGCAGGGGAACGGGGATGAGGCCCAACCGAGAACGTTTATGGTCGGGCCTCATCTTTATCAGGTCGATCAAGGCGCCCCGATGGGCTCGGCACACGGCAACTTAGAGGCTTGTTGCAGGTCGCCATGATCCGCCCTGATCCGGCCTCGTACGTGACTGTTGGTGTCAGCCGTTGATGTCAGGACGTAACGATGGGCTTGACACGCGACTGCGGGAGGCGCATAGCGATCGCCTGCACGACGATCAGCACGATCACCGCAACCACCAGCCAAGTCGCCTGACGCAGCACGCCAGTCATCGTGTCGCCATTGATCACGCAAGCCATGACTGTAGCCAGGAGGATCATGATTTTCTTGCGACTGTCAGTCCCTCGTGCGAGAGTTGCAAGCAGGTGGGTGTCAAGCATCGACAGTCCACCGAGACCCAGGATGGGCATCGCTCTCCTTGGTTGCAGAAGGGCGCGCCCGGAGCCTCTTCCCAAAGGTGGGCGCGCCCTTTGGTTGTTGGTCCTCCAACGGTATGACACGACGCCGACACCCCAGGCTCCACAAGGCAATGCAACCTTGCGGCATACGGGGTAGTACTCGTAACAACTCGTCGTCAGCCGCTGCTTCGACGCACTTAGCCCCTGATCTGCGAAAACAGGGCTCCCATACCATACGCCACTGACACTGACCCGTTTGTGCCCCTAGTCTAATACCCTGCACCAGGTCGTTTCGCGGATTGATTTCCCATTTATCCAGTGACCGGAATCACATACCAGATAGCAGAGTCTCCCCCTCAATCCACCACTCACCTCAGCTCCCATCCCGTCCGCCGTCGACCCACACACCGTGGAGCGGGCGTGGTTCAGGGGCGTCAAGGTGGAGCGCGCCACTGTACGAACGACCTTGACGCCCCTGGGCCGCGTCTGCTCGGCTCTGCCTGGGTCGACGGCGGACGGGATGGGAGCTCCCCACACACGCCACAACGGAACCGCAGCCGGCGACGGCGCCCCATCCATCCCGGTGCCGGCCGATCCCCCGCCGGAGGCATCGCCTTGACTGCGGGCCGGGCTCTGCGGTGATCGGCTCATGGCCTCCGGCCCTGTCCACATGTGGGCGCGCGTCGGCGCAGCGCGGGCGGAGCGGGCCGGAGGCAGGAGCGGCGCCCGCGGCGGAGCCGGGAAGCGCGCCCGGCGGAGCGGAGCGCAGCCGGGGCTTGATGAGGTAGAGAAACCTGTAACAGCTCATGGCCGAGACGGGCCCTGGTGCTGCTCATGCCTCCGTGGTGGTCTTGGATGCAGGGCATACACGAGGGGGAGCAAGTGCAGCCGTTGACGGGCGACTTGGCACGGAATCGGCCGGGTGACGCGGTGCGTCGCAAGATCCGGGAGCTACAGCCGAACCCCGTGCTGAGGCTGATCAACCGGCGCTGGCCAGGCTCGGAAATCCGAAGTTGGGCGGACGGTCTGAAGGGCGAACAGCTCACCGCCAGACGACTCGCCAGGCTCCGACGTCACGGCTGGTACACCCTCCATGCCATCCAGTGGACGAACGGCACGGACATCGACCACCTCACCATCGGTCCCGCCGGAGTGTTCTCCGTCAACTCCAAGCGACACCGCGGGAAGTCCGTTTGGTACGGCGACGCTGCCATAACGGTGAACGGCGGTACTACCCGCCACATCGCAGCCAGTCAGTCCGAAGCGCGCCGGGTGTCCCGTGCCCTGTCTCGTGGCTGCGGAGCTGAGGTACCCGTGCGTCCGCTGATCTCGGTCGTGGATGCGGCGAGGCTCGTCGTCAAGAGCGCGAATCCCCCGGTGCTCGTCCTGGAGGTGGAACACCTCGACCGCGTTCTGTCAGGGCTGTCACCCGTGCTCTCTGGTGATCAGGTGGCGAGCATCTACAACGTGGCTCGACGCCCGCAGACCTGGACCGGTTGATGACGCTCTCAGCCAGTGGTCCTGCCCGTGGCAAGCAGCCGGCCCGTGAAGCCTTCACGGCACAGGCGCTCGTATGCCGCCAGTACGTCCAGGGGGACCGGCTGACTGATCATGAACCCTTGCTCCGGATAGATCAGCAATCGCTGAAGCGCGCCGACCAACATGTCAATCACTAGACGAGCATCCTGGATGGAATCGACGTACTCCTCAAGCGTCATCGGCGTGGACGCGCTGACGAACTCGACCTCGGGCCACAGCTTGCAGGCCGTGGCGTACGCCCGCCGTTCCTCGTACGGCTTGCTGATCAGGAGTACGGAGGAGACCTTCACCCCGGCTTTCTCAAGCAGATGCCGGGAGAAACGGATGTTCTCGCCGGTGTTGCGGGCACGGGGCTCGACCAGCACAGCCGAACTCGGCACACCAAGTTCAAGGGCCCGTTCGCGGTAGTGGACCGCTTCGCCGCGCGGCATCCGCTCCCGCGTCGTGGGGCTGGTGGCCCCGGTGAACACAAGCAAGGGCGCCATGCCGCGCTTGTAGAGATCCACCGCAGTATCGGCCACGCCCAGGTCGTGGCTGCCGAGTCCAATCGCAACTGAGCACGGCCGGAGGGCATGATCCATCTGGTGGTAGTCCCAAAGGCGCCGAGCATCTGCCCATGCCTGTGCCGAGATCACGGCTGCCCCTTCGCGTCCTTCGCCGAGTCCGGCACCTTGAAGTCGTACTCCCAGGCGAAGCGTGAGGCCGCATGCACACCGATGGCAAATTCGACCACCGTGCCTGACGCCGTGTAGGTCGTCCGGTGAAGCTCGACCACCGGTTCGCCCGGCGATAGCTGAAGCAGCTTCACCTCGTCTTGCGTGGGCTGTCGGGCGAAGAGTTGTTCCTTCATGTGGTCGATCTCGTAACCAGCGTCGTACAGCACGCGGAATCCTCCGCCTCGGCCGGCGGGTCCTGGTGTGGGGTCGACAATCCGGGTTCCCTCGACGTGTTCAGGCAGGTAGTAGCTCGTCAGAGTGTGGGTCGGCTGTTCGCCCTCCTTCACGAGGCGCGCGCGTGCGTACACCGGAGCTCCCGCGGGCAGGCCGTGAGCTTCCGCCACGGCGGGCGGGGCCTCGACGAGGCTCACTGTTTGGGTCTGCTCATTCCGGCGGTACGAGCGGCCGGAGGCCACACGGTCGGCGATGAACGCCACTTCGTCGCCGTCCCGCCACTTGGCTTTGTCGTACCGGGCGATACCTAGACGCTTCAGCGGCACCTGCTGTCGGACGACGGTGCCATGGCCCCGTGACGAGGTGACCAGCCCTTCGGCTTCAAGGGCCTTGTAGGCGGCGTGGACTGTGGACTTGGAGCCCTCGCCCGCCTCTACAAGCTCCCTGATGTGCGGAAGCTGCTGGCCAGGGGCGTATTCACCCCTCTTGATCCGCTCGGCCAGCCTGTCCGCCAGTTCTCGCCACTTTGGCGCCATTGAGAACCCCTTTCGACGGGTCAAGTCAAGCACAGTCCCGAGACCATTGACAGTCCTAGGACTGCGTGCCATTGCCTCTTCGGGTCGCTCGCAGTCCTAGGACAGCGAAGCGCACAGCCTTCTTTGGGCTGCTCCAACATCAATCAAGGAGAGACGCATGCCGTCATTCAAGATCGACACTTCGACCGCTGTGGTGTTCGTGGCGACCGCGCCGGTGCCGAAGCTGGCCAACGCCAAGACCGGTGAGCGTGCGATGGACCGGGAGACCGGTGCGGCGCTGTCGACGGTGGGCCTGCTGGTCTCCGACGAGGGAGAGGGGAACCTGTACCAGGTGACCATCCCGGAGACGGGGTTCCCGGAGGGTCTGGCGCCGGGCATGCCGGTGCGGGTCGTCGGGCTGAAGGCGCGGGACTGGGAGAACGAATTCAACGGGCAGAAGCGGCACGGGATCTCGTTCCGCGCGGTCGCGATCACCCCGGCGGTCTGACCATGACCGACCTGTCCATGGTGCTGGAGGCCACGGGCGCTCTCGCGGGTGCCGGCGGTCTCGGCTACGCGAAGGTCCGCGCGCCGCGCGTGTACTGGTCGCTGGTCGGACTGCCGGTCACCTGGGGCCGGTTCACCTTCACCTACCGCTCGACGATGGACGTGTGCGGGCTGACGGTGCAGCCGTCGCGGCTGCGGGCGTTCCTCGCGCGGAACGTGGCCCGGCGTGAGGTGCTGCCGGTCCCGCCGAAGGTCCGCCGGGTCTGGGGCACGTCGACGGGGCTGCGGGTGACGCTGCGGCTTCCCGCCGGCCTGGAACCGGCCGACCTGATGACTGCTTCCGAGCGGCTGCGGCACGCCTGGGGCGTCCACTCGGTGACCGTCGTCGAGACCAAGCCCGGTTACGTCGAGCTGCGCATGACTGGCTATGACGTGCTGCGCCGGGTGAGGCTCCCGCGTGGTGCCCGTGCTGAGGGTCTGGCGGTGCCGGTGGCGCTGCGCGAGGACGGCACGGTGTTCGTCCGGGACTACCGCAAGATGCCCATGGCGCTGACGCTGGGCGCGAACAACTCGGGCAAGTCCGTCTACCAGCGCAACCTCATCAAGGGCCTGGCGCGGCTGCCGGTGGCCCTGGTCGGGATCGACTGCAAGCGCGGTGTCGAGCAGTCCGCGTACGCACCCCGGCTGTCGGCGCTGGCGACCACGCCGGACGACTCCGCGACGCTGCTGGACGTGCTGGTGGCCGAGATGGAAGACCGCTTCGACCTGCTGAGCCGGCACGGCGTCTCGGACATGTGGGACCTGCCCGAACGCCTGCGGCCGGTGCCCGTCGTCGTCCTGGTCGACGAGGTCGCGGAACTGTTCCTGATCTCCTCCAAGAAGGACGAGGAGCGGCGGGAGCGGATCGTGACCGCGTTGATCCGGCTGGCGCAGATGGCCCGCGCGGTCGGGATCCATCTGGAGGTGTGCGGGCAGCGGTTCGGCTCCGAGCTGGGCAAGGGCGCGACCATGCTCCGCGCGCAGCTCACCGGCCGTGTCGTGCACCGGGTCAACGACAAGCAGACCGCCGAAATGGGCCTGGCGGACGTGGCCCCGGATGCGGTCATGGCGGCCGGCCTGATCCCGGCGGAGCGTCCCGGAACGGCGGTCGCTGCCGATTCCTCCGGGGGCTGGGCGAAGATCCGCACCCCGCACACCTCCCGCGAGGACGTGACGGCGGTCTGCCGGGAGTTCGCTCACCTCGTCCCTGAGCTGCCCGCCCTTGACCCGTTCCGGCCGCATCTGCCCGCGACCGCCCCGGAGCCGGGTCCGTCGCTGGTCAAGCCGCGGCCCGTCACCGACTAAAGGAAAGGGGTCCGTCATGGCCACGCGCAAGAAGACGCAGCCCAAGCCGGTGACCTGCCCGGACTGCGGGGGCAAGGGTGAGATCGCCGAGACGGTACGGGTCGGCGCACGCAAGGGCCGGGCCACCGAAGACCGGCAAGCCGCCCTGTGCCTGACCTGCCTGGGAACGGGCGACGCGCCCGCGGACGGGAAGTGATCGCCGTGGCACGCTCGATCCGCCCCGACGCCGTTCTGATCCAAGCGGTGATCGCCGGTGCCCTGTCGTTCGCGCACCTGCATGATCTGGCTGCGGCGGCCGGGCAGTCGGGATGGAAGGCGTGGGCGTATCCGGTCTCGGTCGACCTGCTGTTGGTCGCCGCCTGGCGTCGGCTGCGCGCCGGCCGGGACCGCTCCTCCTGGACCTGGTTCACCATCGCCCTGACCGCCTCGCTCGGCGCCAACGTCGCCACCGCCGGACTGCTCGACCTGCACCACGTGCCCGCCTGGCTGCGCATCCTCGTCGCCGGCTGGCCTGCCCTCGCCTTCCTCGGCGGAACCCTGCTGGTCCACGCCCCCGCACCGGTCACCGCCGGGCTGGAGCACGACGAGGAACCGGCGGCGCCGGAAGTCGAGATGCACCGCACCGACACCCCCGAACCGGCCCCCGCCCCGGCTGCGGTGTCTGCGCCGGAACTGTCCCCGGCACCGCCCAAGCCGACCACCCACGCCCCGGCCGTCCCGCCGGCGCTGCTCGACCACGCCCGCTCGATCGCCGACGCACACCACAGCACCACCGGCGAGCCGATCACCGCCGACGCGCTGACCGCCCGGCTCGGCCTTCCCGCGCCGACCTGCCAGGCCATCGCCGCGCACCTCCAACTCACCTGACAGCGAAGGGAGGTGAACCCTGTGCGCCCGAACCGCTTCTACAACGTGCTCCGCATCGGCCCGGTCAAAGTCGCCAGCTTCAACAACGGCCGGGGCCAGACCCGGCACACCGCCGCCTGCACCGCACCCGGCTGCGGCTTCTCCACCGAGCACCGCGACCGCTCGGCCGCCGAACTGACCGCCCGCACCCACCGCTGCACCTGAGAGGAGGACAGAGCCGTGCAGTTGCCCGAAGACCAGCTCCGCGCCGGCCACATCCCCGCCGACCTCTACCGGCGTATCCCGCCCGGCACCGACATGCGACAGGTCGTGATCGTCCAGGAAGCCCCGCGCTCCTACAAGGGCCCCATCGTCACGACGCTCGTCATCGTCGCCGGCTCCATCGCGGTCCTGCTGGTGATCGCCTACGTCGTCCAGGTCATCGCCGGCGCGGTCGTCGCCGTCCTGTCGGCCACCGGCGGACTCAGCTACACGATCAACCGCACATCAAAGACCAGGAAGCGAGCCTGACATGGGCATCTTCAGCCGGAAGAACAACGACACCCCCGCCCATCCCGAGATGACCGAACTCGGCCGTGAGTACGCGATCGCCAAACGCCACGGCGACCGCAAGGCCGCTAACCGGATCAAGCGGCAGATCGGCGCATCCGGCATCAGCGACAGCGAGCGCGCATCGTTCGAGCAGGGCCGTGAGTCCTACGACGCCATCCCGCCCGCGTACTCCAAGCGTCGCAACCGCCGACGCTGACGCCCTCCGGGGCGGCCTCAACCGCCAAGTATCCGCCGCCCCGGACGGCTGCACCTCTTCCAGATCCAACGGACCCGAAAGGGAAGCCTCATCATGCCCCAGCACGCCCAGAACACGCGCGTCTGCCGCGACTGCGACGGCTTCGCCACCGCCGCCATCACCACCGGCCCCCGACACGCCGACGGCACCCGCGCCACCCTCACCGTGGCCTGCCCGACCTGCAAGGGCACCGGCCACACCACCCCCGCCGCTGCCCTCACCCGCGCCGGGAGGTGAGCGCGGTGGCTCTCCTCGACTGGCGCTCGCCCGAGCACTTCGACCACAGCGGCGACAAGCCGTGCGTGATCTGCACCAAGCCCACCCCGCTGCGCTCCGACAGCGGCAAGCCCGTCCACAAGGTCTGCGCCGAGGACTGGATCGACCGCCACCCGCCCCAGGAGGACGGTAAGTGACCCACCCCGCCACCGCGGCGGGCCTGGACCCGGCCACCCTCAACGATCTGCTGAGGCTGGCCGGGTCCACCGGCTTCGACCGCATCCAAGACCAGATCCGCCGCACCGGCGGCTGCACCGACCCCATCCGCCTGCAAGGCTCCACCGTCACCCGCGACGCCACCACCGGGCACGTCCTGCACTCCTACTCGACCGACACCGAACCGGGCGGCGTGCTGCGGGTGGCCTGCGGCAACCGGCGGGCCTCCCGCTGCCCGTCCTGCGCCTGGACTTACGCCGGCGACACCTACCACCTGATCCGCGCCGGCCTGGTCGGCGACCCCGACAAGGGCACCCCGCACACCATCCGCGACCACCCGCGGGTCTTCGCCACCCTCACCGCCCCCTCGTTCGGCCCGGTCCACAATCGCCCCGGAAACCGGCCCTGCCGCTGCGGCACCCGCCACCCCGAGGACGCCCCCGAGCTGGGCACACCACTCGACCCGGACACCTACGACTACGCGGGCGCCGTGCTGTGGAACAACCACGCCTCCGAACTGTGGCGCTACTTCACGATCTACCTCCGCCGCCAGATCGCCAAGCACGCCGGCCTGACCCAGAAGGACGCCAAGGAACAGTCGCGGGTCTCCTTCGGCAAGGTCGCCGAATACCAAAAGCGCGGCGCCGTCCACTTCCACGCCGTGATCCGCTTCGACGGCCCCGATGGCCCCGACAGCCCGCCCCCGGCCTGGGCCACCCTCGACCTGCTCACCGACGCGATCCGGGCCGCTGCCGCCCGCGTCGCTGTCGACGTGCCCCCGTCCGGTGACCAACCCGCGCGCACCCTCCACTGGGGCGAACAGCTCGACGTCCGGCCCATCCGGGCCTTCGGCGACGGCGAGGACATCACCGAGCAGGCGGTCGCCTCCTACGTCGCGAAGTACGCCACGAAGGCCGCTGAGACCACCGGCGCCGTCGACCGTCGGATCGGCAACAAGGAAGCGCTCGCGCTCCTCGGCGTCGCCGAGCACCCCGCCCGGCTCATCGCCGCCTGCCTCGACCTGCACCCGCTCTACCCCGACCGCAAGCTGCGTGACTGGGCTCACATGTTGGGCTTCCGCGGCCACTTCTCCACCCGGTCCCGCCGCTACTCCACCACCCTCGGCGCGCTGCGCCAGACCCGCGCCGACTATCGCGCGGCCCAGCAACGCGAAGCCCTCGGCCTGCCGGACCCCGGCGACCCGGAGGCAACCACGTTGACCCTCGCCCACTGGTCCTACGCCGGCCACGGCCACACCCCCGGCGAATCCTGGCTCGCCGCCAACATCCGCCGCGACATCGCCCACAACCGCGAGATCGCCCGCGAAGAACTACCCGCCCTGCTCGCTGACGAAAGGGACTGCTGACCATGGCCTCAGAGCTGCCGAACCGGTTCCTGACCCCTGAGGACCTGGTCGAGATGTTCGAGCTTCCCAGCGTGGAGACGGTCTATCAGTGGCGCCGGAAGCGCACCGGTCCCCGCGGCTTCCGCGTCGGCCGGCACCTGCGCTTCGACCCGAACGACGTACGGGCCTGGGTGGATTCCCAGCTCGGGGAGGCTGCCTGATGGCGGGCCACATCCAAGACCGCTGGTACAAGACCGAGACCGGGCCGAACGGCAAGCCTGTCAGGGTCAAGACCGAGCGCTACGGCACCGGCATGCGCTACCGCGCCCGGTACATCGGCCCCGACGGTACCGAGAAGTCCAAGAGCTTCCCTGACCGTCAGAAGCGCCTCGCCGAGCAGTGGCTGACCGACATCGCGTCGGACATGTCCCGCGGTCGGTACATCGACCCGCGTGCGGCTCGGATCACCTTCAAGAGCTACGCCGAGAAGTGGCTCAACACCCACCGCATCGACCCGGCCAGTCTGGTGGTGGTCGAGCAGCGCTTACGCCTGCACGCCTTCCGTCTGATCGGCTCTCGACCGCTGGACTCGTTCCGCCCGGAGCACATCCGCGCCCTGGTGAGCGCGCTGGAGAACGACCCGGCCGTGAGCGGCGGCTACGCACGGAACATCTACGGCGACGTGCGGGCCGTACTCAGTGCGGCGGTCGACGACGGGCTGTTGCCCCGCAACCCGTGCTCCGCGAAGTGCGTCCGCCCGCCGGCCACCGAGCAACGCCGCGTCGTGCCGTGGCTTCCTGCCCAGGTTCAGGCGGTTCGTGCTGCACTCCCTCAGCGCTACCGGCCGATGGTGGACGTGGGCGCTGGGTGCGGGCTTCGTCAGGGTGAGATCGTGGGGCTGGCTGAGGATGCCCTCGACTTCGACGGTGGCATCATTCGGGTGGTCCGGCAGGTGAAGCTGATTCGGGGCAAGGCCGTGTTCGCTCCGCCGAAGTGCAATAAGGAGCGGGACGTACCGTTGCCGCCGTCGGTGGCTGAGGCTCTGCGAGCACACATGGACGCCTTCAAGCCGGTCGAGATCACCTTGCCCTGGCGCAAGCCGGACGGCCCGAAGGTGTCCGCCCGCCTCCTGTTCACGAACACCGCGAGCGGGCTCGTCTGGCGCAGCAACTTCAACATCCAGGAGTGGAAACCCGCCCTCGCGTCGGCCGGCCTGATCGCCGAAGCCGGGGAGGACGGCAAGTACGCCTCCGCCCGTGAGCACGGTATGCATGCCCTGAGGCACTTCTACGCCTCGGTGTTGCTGGACGCTGGCGAAAGCATCAAGGCCGTGAGTGAGTACCTGGGGCACTCCGACCCTGGGCTGACGCTGCGGGTGTACGCGCACCTGATGCCGTCGAGCCAGGAACGGACGAGGAAGGCCGTGGATCGGGTCCTTCTTCCGGCCCCGCGTGAGCCTGACGGCCCAGGGACGGCCCAATGACCCATACCAAGCCCCCTACTTGCGCTGAATGCGCTGGTGGGGGGCTTGTTGCTGCCCGCTCACTGTGAGTTCTCCGGGCTTGGGCATGGTGGTACCAGTGTCGCAGATCGGCGCCGGCCCTCCGTCCGGGTCCGGCGGTGCCTGATCCCTGCGGCGTCCGCGCATCCGTGCGGCCCGTGCGCGAAGAAGGGGAAGTGCTGCGGGGCATTTCCCGATTAGGGGACCAAAAGGCCCTTTTATCCTGCGGGCGGTGCCCGTTCCCTTGAAGAGACAGTTCGTGGTGATGGCGAACGTGATGACAACCAGGGCGTGGGGGCCGGAGGTGGGCGCAATGCGAAAGATCCTCGGCAGGCGGTCCCGCGCCGGTACCCGGAGGGGGCTCCCGCCCCCCGCGGTGGCGATCTCGCTCTTCCCCCTGCTTCTCCTGGTGATCGACGTGTTCAACACGCCGTCCGTCCGTCTGGGACCGCTGATGGTGGCGGCGCCCACGTTCGCGGCGGCGTTCTGCGCTCCGGCGGGGGTGCTCGGTGTGTCCGCGGTGACGCTGCCGTGCGTGGTCCTGGCCTCCTGGTCCAACCAGCAGCTGGCCACCGAGAACTTCCTGGTCCAGATGATCACCACCGCCCTGATCATCGCGGCCGCCACGGCCGCCGCCTCCGTGCGGGTGCACAGGGAGCGCCAGCTGGCACGGGCCCGCTGGGTCGCGGAGGTCACCCAGCGGGTGCTGCTGCATCCGCTGCCGCGCCGGGTCGGGTCCTTCGACGTGGCCTCGCTGTACGAGTCGGCGGACGAGGAGGCCGCCGTCGGCGGGGACCTGTACGCGATCGCCCGGCACGGAAACTGCTCCCGGCTCCTGCTCGGCGACGTGCAGGGCAAGGGACTGGCCTCGCTGGACATGGTCAGTTCGGTGCTGAACGGTTTCCGGCAGTCGGTCCGGCACGGCAGCACGCTCCCCACGGTGGTGCGGGAGCTGGCGGCGGGGTTCCAGGAGGACGTCCGGGAGCTGTCCGCCGCGGCCGAGGAGTCCCCCTGCGGTCCCGGTGCGTACGCGGACGAGTCGTTCGTGACCGCCGTCCTGTGCGAGCTGCCCGACGAAGGGCCGATGCGCCTGGTGAATCTCGGGCATCCCGAGCCCCTGCTGCTGCACGACGGGAAGGTCACCGCGCTGGAGCCGACGGTGCCGGTGCCCCCGTTGGGCCTCGAAGACCTCAACGGCGTTGAAATAGTGGTCGACACCACCGACTTCCCGATGGGCGCCACCCTGGTGCTCTACACCGACGGCGTGACCGAGGCACGGAACCCGGCCGGCGACTTCTACCCGCTCGCCGACCGGTTGCGGAACTGGACCGACCTGCCCCCGGAGGCCCTGCTGGCCGCGGTCCGCGCCGACCTCCGCCGGCACGTGGACGGCCCGCTCACCGACGACGTGGCCATGGTGGCCCTCCAGCGCACCCCGGCGCCCGAGCCGGCTCGGGCGCCGGCCGCCGGCCGTCCCGCGAGCACGCGGTCGGACTCGCTCGACGGCGAGCCCGCCGGGTCCCCCGTCAGTCGGACCCGGCCGTCCCCCGTCAGCCGGATCCGACGAAGGCCACCATCAGCAGCCACACCACAGGCGCCGTCGGGAGCAGCGAGTCCAGCCGGTCCATGATGCCGCCGTGCCCCGGCAGCAGCGTGCCCATGTCCTTGATGCCCAGGTCCCGCTTGATCATCGACTCGCCGAGGTCGCCCAGGGTCGCGCTGACGGCGACCGCGAGGCCGAGTACCAGTCCCTGCCACCAGGTGCCGTCGTCGATCAGGAACTGCATGCACAGCGCGCCCGCCACCATCGCGAACGACACCGCCCCGAGCAGGCCCTCGCGGGTCTTGCCGGGACTGATGCGCGGGGCCAGCTTGTGCGTGCCGAAGCGCCAGCCGACGGCGTACGCGCCGGTGTCGCTGACCACGGTCAGCACCAGGAAGGTCAGGACGCGCCACGGGCCGTCGGCGGCGGTCAGCAGCAGCGCGACGAACGACGCCAGGAACGGCACGTAGAAGGCGGCGAAGACGCCCGCCGTGACGTCCTTGAGATAGCCCTCCGGCGGCTGCGTCATGCGCCAGACCAGGACCGCCAGCGAGGTCAGCGCCATCGCCACCCACGCGCCCTCGGCGCCCTTGAGGTACCCGGCGACGACCATCGCCGCGCCGCCGACCGCGAGCGGCACCAGGGGCGCCTTGATCTGCTTGCGTTCCGCCAGCCGGCTCGTCAGTTCCCACAGGCCCACCACGACGGCGGCCGCGATCACGCCCACGAAGGCGGCCTTGACGACGAACAGCGACGCGATGATCACCACGCCGAGCCCGAGGCCGACGCCTATCGCCGCGCTCAGGTCGCGCCCCGCGCTCTTCTTCTGCCGCCGGGGTGCGGGCTGAGGGGCGTCGGGCATGGGCTCCGGATTCTGCGGCGCCGCCGCTCGCGGCTGCGCCGACGTGGTCTCGTCGCGGAACAAGGGGCCGCTCAGCCGAGCGGCCCCCCGGTCGTCATCCTGGTGTCCGCCATGGGCGGGTACGTCGGGCACGATGGGCATGGGGCGGGTCTGCTGCGTCTCAGGCGCATCGTACGCGGGACCCGCCGGGGCAGCCCCCTGCTCGGAGGGCCCCCAGTACCCGGCTTGTGGCGGCGCCCCCCAGGAAGAGTCGTTCATCAGACCTCGAGCAGCTCTGCTTCCTTGTGCTTGAGGAGCTCGTCCACCTGGGCGACGTACTTGTGCGTGGTGTCGTCGAGCTCCTTCTCCGCGCGCCGGCCCTCGTCCTCGCCGATCTCGCCGTCCTTGATCAGCTTGTCGATGGCGTCCTTGGCCTTGCGGCGCACGGAGCGGATGGACACGCGCGCGTCCTCCGCCTTGTGCTTGGCGACCTTGATGTAGTCGCGGCGGCGCTCCTCGGTCAGCTCGGGGAACACCACGCGGATGATGTTGCCGTCGTTGCTCGGGTTGACGCCCAGGTCGGAGTCGCGGATCGCCTGCTCGATGTTGCGCAGCGCGGTCTTGTCGAACGGCGTCACCACGGCCATGCGCGGCTCCGGCACGGAGAACGAAGCCAGCTGGTTGATCGGCGTCGGCGCGCCGTAGTAGTCGGCCACGATCTTGTTGAACATCGCCGGGTGCGCACGGCCGGTGCGGATCGCGGCGAAGTCCTCCTTGGCGACCACGACGGCCTTCTCCATCTTCTCCTCGGCCTCGAGGAGGGTCTCTTCGATCACCACTTGCTCCTGCGTGTCTTGAGTAGGCCCGGCTGCGTCCTTGGTGGGGGCGGCGGCCGGCTTCGTCGCGTCTTTTTCCTGAACGGTTCCCGACCGGCAGGACATTGTCCATCCCCCGGTCAGGCTCCTCAGCTCTGGCTGCCTTGGTCACCCACCAGCGTGCCGATCTTCTCACCCTTGACGGCGCGGGCGATATTGCCCTCCGCCAGAAGCTCGAAGACGAGGATGGGGAGCTTGTTGTCGCGGCACAGCGTGATGGCGGTGGCGTCGGCGACCTTGAGCTCGCGCGTGATGACCTCGCCGTAGCCGAGGGAGTCGAACTTGACGGCGTCCGGGTTGGTCTTCGGGTCGGAGTCGTAGACCCCGTCCACGCCGTTCTTGCCCATCAGCAGCGCCTCGGCGTCGATCTCCAGGGCGCGCTGGGCGGCGGTGGTGTCGGTGGAGAAGTACGGCATGCCCATACCGGCGCCGAAGATGACCACGCGGCCCTTCTCCAGGTGGCGCACGGCACGCAGCGGGATGTACGGCTCGGCGACCTGGCCCATGGTGATGGCGGTCTGCACCCGGCTGTCGATGCCCTCCTTCTCCAGGAAGTCCTGGAGGGCGAGGCAGTTCATCACCGTGCCGAGCATGCCCATGTAGTCCGAGCGGGCCCGGTCCATGCCGCGCTGCTGGAGTTCGGCGCCGCGGAAGAAGTTGCCTCCGCCGATGACGACCGCGATCTGCGCGCCGTCACGCACGACGGCCGCGATCTCGCGGGCGATCTTGTGCACCACGTCGGGGTCGACGCCCAGGCCCCCGCCGCCGGAGAAGGCCTCTCCGGACAGCTTCAGCAGAAACCGGCCGCGTACTTTGCCGTCGTCGCTCTTCTCGGGCTTGGTGGTCATCGAGATCCGCCTCTTTCACGTGTTGCACATACGAAGAAGGCCACTGCCGGTGGGGGTGGTTCGCAACCCTTGCTCGGCAATGGCCTCCTCGTCAGTTCTGCTGTCCGTCACGCACGCGTGCTCGACGCCGTACGCGCACGACTGCTACCGACCCTATAGGGATCGAGTACCCGTCGCGGCACGGACTCAGATGCCGACCTTGATGCGCGTGAAGCGCTTCAGGGTGACACCGGCCTCGTCCAGGACCTTCTGGACGGACTTCTTGTTGTCGAGCGCGTACGGCTGACCGAGGAGCGTGGCGTCCTTGAAGAAGCCGTTGAGGCGGCCTTCGACGATCTTGCCGATCGCGGCCTCGGGCTTGCCCTCGGCGCGGGTGGTCTCCTCGGCGATGCGACGCTCGGACTCGACGACCTCGGCCGGGACGTCCTCCTTGGAGAGGTACTTCGGCGCGAAGGCGGCGATGTGCTGGGCGACGCCCTTGGCGACCTCGGCATTCTCCTTGTCGAGCTCGACCAGGACACCGATCTGCGGGGGCAGGTCGGGCATCGTGCGGTGCATGTACGCCGTCACGTAGCCGTCCGAGAACTGCGCGAAGCGGTCCAGGACGATCTTCTCACCGAGGTTGGCGTTGGCCTCGTCCACGAAAGCCTGGACGGTCTTGCCGGCCTCGATCTCGGAGGCGAGCAGGGCCTCGATGTCGGCCGGGGAGGTCTTCGCCACGTGCTCGGCGATGGCCCTGGCCACGGCCTGGAACTTGTCGCCCTTGGCGACGAAGTCCGTCTCGCACTTCAGCTCGACCAGGACGCCGGAGGAGTTGTCGTCGGCGATGATGGAGACCACGGCGCCGTTCTCGGCGGAGCGGCCCTCGCGCTTGGCGACGCCCTTCTGGCCCTTGATGCGCAGCGCCTCGACGGCCTTGTCGACGTTGCCCTCGGCCTCGTCCAGCGCCTTCTTGCAGTCCATCATGCCGGCGCCGGTGAGCTCACGAAGCTTCTTGACGTCGGCGGCGGTGTAGTTCGCCATGAGTCTGAATCTTTCTCGAAGTCTGGAAGATCGAAGATCTACGGGGTTCGCGGCACCCATCAAGAGGGATGCCGCTGACGCTCCGCTGATCCACGGGTGAACGGCGGGGGCGGTCTTCACCGCGCCGGAGGCGTACCGGATGCAGTACCGCTCCCGCCGTCACCACGGACGCTGACGGGTCAGGCCTGCTCGGCCTCGGCGGCGGGGGCCTCGGCGGCCTCGGCGGCGGGAGCCTCGGCGGCCTCCGCGGCGGGGGCCTCGGCAGCCGGAGCCTCCGCGGCGGCCTCGGCCGGCTTCTCGGCCTCGTCCGCCTTCTTCTCGCCCTCGAGCAGGTCGCGCTCCCACTCGGCGAGCGGCTCGCCCGCGGCCTTCTCGCCCTTGTCGCCGGTGGCGACGCCGGAACGGGCGATGAGGCCCTCGGCGACGGCGTCGGCGATCACACGGGTGAGCAGGGTGACGGAGCGGATGGCGTCGTCGTTGCCCGGGATCTTGTAGTCGACCTCGTCGGGGTCGCAGTTGGTGTCGAGGATCGCGACGACCGGGATGTTGAGCTTCCGGGCCTCGCCGACCGCGATGTGCTCCTTCTTGGTGTCCACGATCCAGACGGCGCTGGGCACCTTCTGCATCTCGCGGATACCGCCGAGGGTCTTCTCCAGCTTGGCCTTCTCACGCGAGAGGACCAGGAGCTCCTTCTTGGTCAGACCGGAGGACGCGACGTCCTCGAAGTCGATCTGCTCCAGCTCCTTCAGGCGCTGCAGACGCTTGTAGACGGTGGAGAAGTTGGTGAGCATGCCGCCCAGCCAGCGCTGGTTGACGAAGGGCATGCCGACGCGGGTGGCCTGCTCGGCGATGGCCTCCTGCGCCTGCTTCTTCGTGCCGACGAACATGACCGTGCCGCCGTGGGCGACGGTCTCCTTGACGAACTCGTAGGCGCGGTCGATGTACGACAGCGACTGGAGCAGGTCGATGATGTAGATGCCGTTGCGCTCGGTGAAGATGAAGCGCTTCATCTTCGGGTTCCAGCGACGGGTCTGGTGACCGAAGTGGACGCCGCTCTCCAGCAGCTCCCGCATCGTGACGACGGCCATGGCCGTATCTCCTTGAAGTTCTCGGTTGTGCCGCGGATGCCGGATGGCTCCCGCGCCTGACGCCCGCGCGCGCCGTGCCGCAAGGGACCGAGGGGCGCTGACTCCGGCTTGTGATCACCAGGTGTCGGGGCGTGCGAAGTCGACCCGGTGACCCGGATCGCCAGAAGAAGTGTACGGGACCGGCGAGGTGCCGGGTGACGCCGTTGTCCACAACCGGGCGGTGGTCCACAGGTCCCGGCCCCGGACGGCGGGGGTGCGGGACGGTTCCGGCATGCGAGCGAAACGAGACACGGGCCGGGCGGGCGCGGTGCTGCTGGGGGTGGTGTCGGCCGTCCTGGCGCCCTGGGCGTGGGCGGACGGCCCGATTGCGCCGACCGGGTCGGTTCCTCCGGTGCCCGCCGTCGCCCGGGTCTGGCCGGTGGGCGACCGGCCGGCGGTGCTGCGTGGCTGGGAACCCCCGGCCACGGTGTACGGCCCGGGTCACCGGGGTGTGGATCTCGCGGCGCCGGCCGGGGCGCCGGTACGGGCGGTGGCGGCGGGGCGGGTGTCCTTCGCGGGCCGGGTGGCGGGCCGGGGCGTGGTCTCCGTGGCGCTGGCGGGCACCGGGCTGCGGACGACGTACGAGCCGGTGCGGGCGTCGGCGCGGACGGGGGACGACGTGGCGGCGGGCGAGGTGGTGGGCACGGTGGAGCCGGTGGCGGCGCACTGCGCGGTGGTGTGCGTGCACTGGGGGCTGCTCCGGGGCGGGACCTACCTCGACCCGCTGTCGCTGCTGCCGCCGTGGCTGCTGGGCAGGGGACCGTCCCGCCTGCTGCCGGTACTCGGCGTACCGCTGCCGCAGCAGCCGACGCCGTAGCCGCTGCCGCGGGCCGGGCCGGGCCGGGCCGCTGCTGTCCGGGTGCCACGCCCGTGCCCCGTGCCCCGCCGCATGCCCCGTGCCGCATGCCGCGAGGTGTGCCGTTGCCGCGAGGTGGCCGGGCCGCCGTCATGGCCGCGAACCGCGGTGAAGCCATGACCGGGCCGCGTCGGCGCCGCGACCGCGCACCGTCCCTCCGCGGCGACCGTGTGCCGCCCCGCCGTGAGGTCCGAGTGTCGTCCGCGTGCCGTCCGCGTGCCGTCCGTCGCCGCGGGGCGTGCGGGGTCAGCCGCGTACGCCGCGCAGTGCCATCGCCACGGCCGCCTCCGTGATCGCCGCCGGGTCCTCGGCCGCCCCCAGCTCGATCCGCCGTACCGCCGCGTCCACGACGCCCTGGAGCAGCATCGCGGCCAGCCGCGGCTCGGCATGCCCCATCTCGCCGAGCGCCTCGACGATCAGCGCGACGAGGCCGCCGTGCGCGGCCCGGATCTTCTCCCGGGCGCCGGCGTCGAGTTCGCTCGCCGAGATCGCGACCACGGCCCGGTGCCGCCGGTCGCCCACCAGCGCCAGCTGCCGACGCACATACGCCTCGACCTTGGTCTCGGGCGTCAGCTCGACCTCCATCGCCGCCGCGACCTCGGCCGCCCAGACGGGGAAGTCGACCTCGCACAGCTCCTCGACGACCGCGGCGCGCGAGCGGAAGTACTCGTACACCGACGACCGCGCGAGGCCGGTGCGCTCGGCGAGGGCCGGGAAGGTCAGCGCCTCCGTGCCGCCCTCGGACAACAGGGACCGGGCCGCGTCCAGCAGGGCGGCTCGCTGCATCGACCTGTGCTCGGCCACGGAGGCCGCTCGAATCCTTGGCACGTCGACCACTTTACGGACGCGCCGCCGCGGGCGGGAGTGACGCGTCGCTCAGCGGCCGAAGGCCGCCAGCTTCGCCCGCAGCTGCAGCACCGACTTGGTGTGGATCTGGCTGACCCGGCTCTCGGTGACGCCGAGCACGTTGCCGATCTCGGCGAGCGTCAGCCCCTCGTAGTAGTAGAGCGTGACGACGGTCTTCTCGCGTTCGGGCAGGGTGTTGATCGCCCGCGCCAGAAACCGTCTGAGCTCGCGGTCCTCGGCGACCTCCACGGGATCGTCGGCGGCGGTGTCCTCCAGCGTGTCCATCACGCTGAGGCCGTCCCCGCCCTCTCCCCCGACGTGCAGCAACTCCTCCAGGGCCACCACGTTGGCCAGCGACAACTGGCTGAACACCGAATGGAGTTCCTCCACGGTGACGCCCAGTTCGGCGGCCACCTCCCCCTCGGACGGGGTGCGCCTGAGCCGTGCCTCCAGCGCGGCGTACGCCCGCTCCACGTTCCGCGCCTTCTGCCGCACCGACCGCGGGATCCAGTCGAGCGCCCGCAGTTCGTCGATCATCGCGCCCCTGATGCGGGTGATCGCGTAGGTCTCGAACTTGGTCTCCCGGTCGACGTCGAACTTCTCGATCGCGTCGATGAGCCCGAAGACCCCGGAGGAGACGAAGTCGGCCTGTTCCACGTTGGGCGGCAGACCGACGCTCACCCGGCCCGCCACGTACTTCACCAGGGGCGAGTAGTGCAGGATCAGCTGCTCCCGCAGCCGCTCGTCTCCCGTCGCCTTGTACGACCGCCACAGCTCGTCGAGCGTCGAGGGAGCGGGCGGCCGCACGCTGCCACCGTCGCGGGCGGCTGGGGGGATGGCCGCCCGGTCGGACCCGGAGGTGTGCTGGGGCATTCGTCGCCTTGTGCCGTTCTGCCGTGAAGTGGGGATGCCTGGGGGAGCTGTCGCTTGGGTGTCGAGTGTCGAGATTGCCTGCCATGGCCGGTCTGCGCCGGAATCCTCGTGAGCGTAGCGTGACTGCGGCGTCGCGGTGCGCGAAGGGCGAAGTGCCACGCGTCCGCAGATACGTTCCGTGAGGCACGCCCGGCGTCCCGCCGATCGCTCTGCGTGATCGGCACGGCGGGCCAACTACGGGAATTTCCACAGGTGTCCGGCCTCCCCCGGACGGCCGAACACGCTCGGTCAGCACCGGCCGGGGTCCGCGCGGACCGAGATCATCGCCTGGCGTGTCAACTTCCAGCCATCGCCGTGTCGTTCGACGTAACCGAGTGATCGGAGTTCGTACAGTCTCGCGATGGCGTCGTCCTGCGTGGTCTGCGCGCCGCGCGCGATCTCGCCGGGCGGCGCGGCGCCGCGTCCGGGCAGCGCGGCGAGGACACGGCGGGCCGCGGGTTCGAGGAGGTCGCGGGGCAGCACCGGGCCGTGGCGTGCGGGCGCCAGTTCTCCCATGTCGCCGACCAGTTCGACGACCTCGGCGGCATCGGTGACCAGTACCGCCTCCGAGCGCAGCAGTTCGTGCACGCCCGCGGAGAGGCTGCTGGTGGCCGGCCCCGGGACGCCCATCGTGTGGCGGCCGAGGCGCCGCGCGGCCCGCACCGTGGCCAGCGAGCCGCTGCGGCAGGCGGCCTCGACGACCACGGTGCCCCGGGTCAGCGCGGCGATCACCCTGTTGCGCACGATGAACCTGCTCGGCGTCGGGTGGTCGCCGGGCGGCAGCTCCCCGACCACGAGTCCCTGCTCCGCGATCCTGGTGATCAGCGCGGTGTGGCCGCGGGGATAGGGCCGGTCGACCCCGCAGGCGAGTACGGCGACGGTGGCGCCGCCGGCGCCGAGCGCGCCGCGGTGGGCGGCGCCGTCGACTCCGTAGGCGCCGCCGGAGACCACCACCCAGCCGCGTTCGGCGAGGCCCGCGGCGAGGTCGGCGGCCATGTGCGCGCCGTACTCGGTGCAGGCGCGGGCGCCCACGAGGGCGACCGATCTGAGCGCCCACATCCGCAGGCTGGGCCGTCCCCGCACCCACAGGCCGAGCGGCCGCGCGTCCCCCAGGTCGTCGAGCTGCCCCGGCCATTCCACGTCGCCGGGCGCCACGAACCGCGCCCCGACGTCACCGGCCAGGGCGAGATCCCGCCGGGCGTCGGCATGCCCGGCCCGGGCCCGCAGCCCGTCCCACCGCCGCCGACTGATCCCCGGCAGGGGCGCGTGGTCCCCCGCCAGCCGCCGGGCGACCTCGCACACCCCGTGCTCCCGCACCCAGCGCCCGACCGCCTCGTCGCCCGGCTCGGCGACACGGGCGAGGAAGACACGGGCGAGCAGCTCACGGTCGCGGTCGTCGCCGTCGCGGTTCCCGACGCGGTTGTCGCGGTCCCGGACTCGGTCGGCGCTGTCGCGGTCCCGGTCGCGGCCGTCGGCGCCGCTCGTGCCGGTGTTCATGTCGGTGCTCATGTCAGTGCCCCGATCGCCATGGGCACCCCTCGTGGCACGCCGGTGCGCAGTTGCAGTGCCAGGGCGACGTCCGTCGCGGCGGGCCGGTCGTGGCCGGCCAGGTCGGCGACGGTCCAGGCGACCCGCAGCACGCGGTCGATGCCGCGTGCGGTCAGGACGCCCCGCTCCAGGTGGCGTTCCGCCTCGTCCATCGCGCCCGCCGCGGCGTGCCAGCGGCCGCGCAGTTCCCGGCCGGGCACCTCGCCGTTGGTGCGCCACGGGGTGCCCGCGAGCCGGGCCGCCGCCCGCTCCCTGGCCGCCCGCACCCGGTCGGCGACGGTCGCCGTGGTCTCACCCCGGGCGCCGTGCCCGGTCAGCTCGGCGCGGGTGACGCGGTCGACCTCGACCCGCAGGTCGACGCGGTCGAGCAGCGGCCCGGACAGCCTGGCCTGGTAGCGGCGGATCACCGAGGGCGGACACTCGCAGAAGTCGTCGGTCCGCGAGAAGCGGCCGCACGGACAGGGATTGGCCGCGAGCACCATGAGGAACTTCGCCGGGAACCGCACCACACCGGCGCTGCGGGCGATCACCACGTGCCCGGCTTCCAGGGGCTGCCGCAGCGCGTCGAGGGCCTTGCCGCTGAACTCGGGTGTCTCGTCCAGGAACAGGACGCCCCGGTGGGACAGCGACACGGCGCCGGGCCGGGCGGTGTTGGGGCCGCCTCCCACCAGCGCCTGCATGGTCGCCGAGTGGTGCGGGGCGCAGTAGGGGGCCGCGTCGATCAGGGGTCTGCCCGCCGGCAGCAGCCCGGCCACCGAGTGCACCGCGGTGACCTCCAGGGACTCCTGGCGGGTGAGCCGGGGCAGCACGGCGGGCAGCCGCTCCGCCAGCATCGTCTTCCCGGCGCCGGGCGGGCCTTCGAGGAACAGGTGGTGGCCGCCCGCCGCGGCCACCTCCACCGCCGTCCTCGCCGAGAGCTGTCCCACCACGTCGGCCAGGTCGTGGCCCTGGTCGTGCGGTGCGGCGCCCGCGCCGGGACTCCCGGTGGCCGCGCCGGTGCCCGGCACCCGCAGGCCCGCGAGCAGCGGGTCCGGGCGGCCCTGCTCGTCCGGTTCCTCCTCGGGCACGGGTTCGTCGGCCAGGACGGCGATCAGCTGCCGCAGGGTGCGTACTCCGAGGACGGACACACCGGGCACCAGGGACGCCTCGGCGGCGGCGCACTCCGGCACGACCACCTGCTCGTAGCCGACGTCCGCCGCGGCCAGCACCGCCGGGAGGATGCCGCACACCGGCCGTACCCGTCCGTCGAGCCCCAGCTCCCCGATCATCACGATGTCGGCGAGCACCCGCGGGTCGATCCGCTCGGCGGCGCCGAGCACCGCGCACGCCACGGCGAGGTCGAAACCGCTGCCGGCCTTGGGCACCGAGGCCGGGCTGAGTCCGACCGTCAGTTTCTTCTGCGGCCACTCGCCGCCCGAGTTGACCACGGCCGCCCGTACCCGGTCCCGGCTCTCCGACAGGCTCTTGTCCGGCAGCCCCACCAGCGTGAACGCCGCCACGCCCGGTTCCAGATCGGCCTGGACCTCGACCAGCACGCCCTCGACGCCGACCAGCGCCACCGAGCACGTGCGGGCGAACCCCATCACGCCACCCCCCGGGCGTGCTCGACCACGGCGGCGCCGCGGTCGGGGAGCAGGACGCCGATCAGGTCGATGCGGACGCCTCCCGGTGGAGCGCCTCCGTGCTCCTGCGCCCAGCGCCCCGCCAGCCCGCGCAGCCGGTCGCTCTTGGCCGCGGTGACCGCGGCCATCGGATGCTCGAAGGAGCCCGCCCGGCGGGTCTTGACCTCGCAGATCACCAGGACGTCGCCGTCCCGGGCCACGATGTCGATCTCACCCGTCCGGCCGCACCGCCAGTTGCGTTCCACAACGGTCATCCCGGCCTCGGCCAGCCGTCGCGCGGCGAGTTCCTCGCCGTACCTGCCGAGCGCGCCTCGTGCGTTCATGTCGGCACCACCTCCGGCGCCAACCGTCACGCATCCGGCCCGACCGTGTTGCGGCCGGTGGACTACTCACCGGTTGTGGACAACTCCGTCACCCGCCGGGAAGCTCCAGGTCGCTCTTGTTCAGCTCCTCGATGTTCACGTCCTTGAACGTGAGGACGCGGACCTGCTTCACGAAACGAGCCGGCCGGTACATGTCCCAGACCCAGGCATCCGCCATCGACACCTCGAAGAACACCTCGCCCTGGACCGAGTGCACCTGCATCTCGTAGTCGTTGGTCAGGTAGAAGCGCCGCTCGGTCTCGATCACGTATTTGAACAGACCGACGACATCGCGGTACTCCCGGTAGAGCTTCAGCTCCATCTCGGTCTCGTACTTCTCGAGGTCCTCGGCGCTCATGGCATGTTCCCCTTCAGCCGTGCGATCCCACCATTGTGCGCCAGTCCCGCCAGCCCCTAGACGATTTCGGTGTCCAGGGTCACGGGCCCGGCCGGGGGACCTTCGTCGAGCAGCCTGCGCAGCAACTCGGCGAGTCTGGTCGGATACACCGTCTCATGTGCCCGGGTCAGTTCCTGACACGTCCACCAGCGCGCTCCGGCGACGCTGCGCCGTTCCAGCTCCGTGAGGGCCGCGGCCTCGATCACGGTCTGGCTCGTACGGGCCAGGTAGTACCACTCGTCCTGGTCCCAGCGACGGCCCGCGAACGGGAACGAGCACGTCCGCCGCCACAGCACCGGCCCGAGTTCCACCTCGGTGATGCCGGTCTCCTCGGCGAGTTCCCTGAGAGCGGCCTCCTCACGAGTCTCGGCGCCCTCCAGACCGCCACCGGGTGTGAACCACCAGTCGTCGGCCGGATCGTCCGGCTCGTGGCCGTGCAGCAGCAGGATGCGGTCGTGCGGGTCGAGCAGGACCACGCGGGCCACCTTGCGCAGCCCGTCCGGGCCGGATTCCTCAGCGGACACCCACGGGCTCCGTCCCGGTACGGGAGCGACGGCCCGCCAGCCGCTCGGCGACGGGCCCGTACGCGCCGCCGCCGAGGACGAGCACCGCGCCGACGACGATCATGGTGACGATCGTGCGCAGCGGACCCGGCGAGGACAGCGTGCCGAGGGCCTCGAACCCGGTCGGCTTCTTCAGCATGCCGTCCATCGGCCAGACCACGGCGTCGACACGGGCCGTCACGGCACCGCGCGCGACCGTGCCGCTCGCGGCGTCAGTGAGGTGGGCGGTGGAGTCCAGGGAGCCCTGCCGCTCGTCGCCGAGCAGGAACAGCCGGCCCTTGGGGACGGTGACACTGGGGAAGTTCTTGATCTCGGCCAGGCTGCCCGCGGGCAGGTACGGCTCGTCGATCTGCCTGCCGTTGACGGTCAGCTTGCCGTCCGTGCAGCAGGAGACCTTGTCGCCGCCGACCGCGACCACGCGCTTGACCACGGCGGCGTTGGTGACCCAGCTCTGGTCCTTGAAGACGACGACGTCGCCCCGGCGGACCTCACCGCCGTCGACCCGCTGCGCCAGCACCCGGTCCCCGGCGTCGATCGTCGGCGACATCGAACTGGTGGGAACCGTGTAGGGGCGGTAGACCACCGCTCCCCAGGCGAACCCTCCGAGGAACAGCACAATGCCCAGCGCGACGGCCAGCCCGGACAGTCGCTGTCCGGTCCTGCCGCCCGCCGGGCCGGTGCCTGTGCCGCCGCTGCGCGGGGCCGTACGCGTCGTGCTCTCGCCACCCATGGGTCCGCACCCTACCCGGCGGTACCTGACCCGGTCAGCCCTTGTGGAACGAGCACGGTCACAAGCTCCGCCGGGGTTTCACACGGCGGCCGGGGGCACGTCGGGCGGGCCTCAGCCGTTCTCGGCCGCCACGCCGCGCCGGCGCCGCCACAGCACCAGCGGCACCGCACCGGCCAGCGCCAGCGCGTCCGGGGCGGCCGTCAGGGCGCGGGACGCCGACGACCGGTCGTTCAGGCCCGGCTGGTCGAAGGTGTCCGGGACCGGGAGGGTGTCCCAGCGGTTGATCGGCCAGGCGATCACGACGGCGCGGCCGACGACCTTGCTCACCGGGACCATGCCGTTGTGCTTGTCGTCGCGGTTGTAGCGGGAGTCGCGCGAGTTCTGGCGGTGGTCGCCCATCACCCAGATGTAGCCCTTGGGGACCTTCACCGTGAACTGGCCGCCCTGGTCGTCGACGCTGCAGGGCGTGTTGCCCGCGTAGACGAACGACGTCTCGTTCAGCGCCTTGCCGTTGACCTTCACCGGGCCGCTGCCCTTGCAGGAGATCGTGTCGCCGCCGACGCCGATGACGCGCTTGATGAGGTCCTTCTCCTCGGCGGACGGCATCAGGCCGATCCAGCTGAGCACCTTCTGCAGCGCGTTCGGGTTGGGCGTGGGCTCGCCCGCCAGCCAGTTGTCGGGGTCGTGGAAGACGACGACCTCGCCGCGCTCGGGCTCGGAACCGAACCAGGGCGTCAGCTTGTCGACGAGGACGCGGTCACCCTGCTGGAGGGTGTTCTGCATCGAGTCGGACGGGATCGAGAACGCCTGCACCAGGAACGTCTTGATCAGCAGCGCGAGCACCAGCGCGATGCCGATCAGGATGGGCAGTTCCTTCCAGAAGGAACGCTGCTTGCGCTGCTTGGGGGCCGAGTCGCCCGGTCCGTCGTCCCGCGGCCCGGGGTGCTGCTCGCCGGCGGGCTCGTCCGTGGGGCCGTCCCCGGCCGCCCCGGCGTCACTCCCGGAGGTCACGGCGCCGTCCGCGGCCGGGGCGGCTGATTCCGCGGGGCGTCCGCGGTGCTCCTCGCCGTCGTGCCCGGACCGTGCGCCAACCGCCACATCCCCCACGCCAACTCCTTACTCTCGGCCGCTGCCTGCCCCATACGCGGTGCAGGCCCACTACTCCCATAACGAGCGGGAGTTCCGCAGGGCTCGGGAGTGGGATCGTTCCGTTCGGTTCCTCGGAGGCAACCCTATGCGACAGCCGGGAGGACGCGGTCGTCCCCGACACGGAGTCGGACACCGAGGCGAAAGTTTTAGGTTCTTCCAAGCTGGTCCAGTGACCGAACGGCCAGGCGATGACCATGGCCCGGCCCACCACCGAGTCCTCGGAGACCGTGCCGCCGTAGTCGGTGTTCTGGTGCGCCCGGGAGTCCGCCGAGTTGGCCCGGTGGTCGCCCATCACCCACAGCCGCCCCTGCGGGACCGTGATGTCGAACTGCTGGTCGGACGGGGTGTTCCCGGGGTACAGGTAGGCGCCCTCGTTCAGCGGCACGCCGTTGACGGTGACGCGCCCCTGGCTGTCACAGCACTTGACGTGGTCGCCGCCCACGCCGACGACCCGCTTGATGAGGTCCTTGTCGTCGGCGGACGGCAGCAGGCCGATGAAGGTCAGCCCCTCCTTGACCTGCTTGACGACGACGGGGTCGTTCTTCTTCGTCGTGGTCTGCTCGTCCTGGAGCCAGCCGCCGGGGTCCTTGAAGACGACGACGTCCCCGCGCTGGGGCTTGGAGCCGAACCATGGCGTGAACTTGTCCACCAGGACGCGGTCGCCGATGCGGATCGTCTGCTCCATGGAGCCGGACGGGATCACGAACGCCTGGACCAGGAAGGTCTTCAGGACCAGTGCGATGAGGACGGCGACGCCGACGAGGAGCGGTATCTCCTTGACCGCGCCGCGCCTGCGCTTCCGCTTCACCTTGCGCTGCAGCTTGCGCCGCTCGGCGCGGCTGCGGCCGCCGGCGGACGGGGCGGAGGTGCGGCGGGTGCCGGTGGGCAGCAGGTCCTCGGCGCCGAAGGGGCCGCTCGGCCCCGTGCGGCGCGGTTTGCCGCGGTTACCCATGGGCACCGCCCGTCGCGGGCACGCGCGCGTAGGCGCTGGGGCGGTGCAGCCGGGTCCAGTGGGCGGACGGCCACACGATCCAGTCCGCGCGGCCGACGACCCGGCCGACGGGGATCATGCCGCCGCCGGGCGAACCCAGGTGGTCGCGGGAGTCGGCGGAGTCGCCGCGGTGGTCGCCGAGGACGAAGAGAGTGCCGTCGGGCACGACGACGTCGAAGGGCACCGTGGACGGACTGTCACCGGGGTACAGGAAGTCCGACTCGTCGACCGACCGGCCGTTCACCTCGATCCTGCCCTCCTCGTCGCAGCAGACCACGTGGTCTCCCCCCACACCGACAACGCGCTTGATGTAGTCGGCGTCCCCGAAGTACCCGGTTCCGTCGAACACGACCACATCGCCCCGCCGCGGCTCGGCACCGAAACGGTACGCCAACTTGTTTACGAGAACGCGGTCCCCGATCCTCAATCCCTGTTCCATGGATGCGCTGGGAATCTGGAAAGGCTGCGCCACGAACATGCTGAGGAGCAGCAGGAACGCCAGGCAGACCAGCAGGGTCAGGGTGATCCGCCCGCCGGGCAGCCAGTCGGTGATCCGCGCCGCCCACGACGAACGCGACCGCCCCTCGCGCGCTCCGGTGTCCGAGGGCTCCTCGGAATCGGAAGGGCGTGAGGAGCGGTCGCGCTCCGTCGGCTGTGCTTCGGTGTCCATCGGGGTCAGATGCTATCCGCCCCCGCTGAGACCACCCGGAAGCGCTCAGTTGTCGCGCTTCTCCTTGATCTTCGCCGCCTTGCCGCGCAGCTCGCGCAGGTAGTACAGCTTGGCGCGACGCACGTCACCGCGGGTGACGAGCTCGATCTTCTCCACGATCGGGGTGTGCACCGGGAAGGTACGCTCGACGCCGACGGAGAAGGAGACCTTGCGGACGGTGAAGGTCTCGCGCACGCCGGAACCCTGGCGGCGGATCACCACGCCCTTGAACTGCTGCACACGGGAGCGGTTGCCCTCGATGACGCGGACGTGGACGTTGACGGTGTCACCCGGGCGGAAGGCCGGGATGTCGCTGCGCAGCGACGCGGAGTCGACGGTGTCGAGCAGGTGAGACATTTCGTCTGCTTTCTTCGCTGATGCCACAGGTCATCAACGGGAACGGGGATTTCGGAACGGAGCCGTGCGCGGTCGGGGCGGGCGTCGTGTCCCCCTGTGGCAGGGGCGCCACACCGGACGGCGCACAGCAGCGGCCTATTCTTCCACGCCCTGAGGCCTGCGCCAAAATCGGCCGTACGGCTCCCCCGCCGGGTCGGGTGACCAGCCCAGGATCGAGAGCATCTCGCGGTCCTTCTTGTCGAAGGCCTTCGGCTCGCACCGTTCGATGAGGTCGGGCCGGTTGGCCGTGGTGCGCCGCAGGGCCTCGTCGCGGCGCCAGCGCGCGATCTTCCCGTGGTGGCCGCTGAGCAGCACGTCGGGGATGGGGCGGCCGCGCCACTCGGGCGGCTTGGTGTAGACGGGGCCTTCGAGGAGGCTGGCCATGGCGCCGGGGGCGAAGGAGTCGTCGCGGTGGGACTCGGCGTTGCCGAGGACGCCGGGCAGCAGCCGGGCCACCGCCTCGGTGACGACGAGGACGGCCGCCTCGCCGCCGGCGAGGACGTAGTCGCCGATGGACACCTCGTAGACGGGCACGCGGGTCGCGTACTCGTCGACGACGCGGCGGTCGATGCCCTCGTAGCGGGCCGGGGTGAAGACCAGCCAGGGGCGCTCGGAGAGTTCGACGGCGAGTTCCTGGGTGAAGGGCCGGCCGCTGGGGGTGGGGACGATCAGGGCGGGCGCGCGGGAGCCCGTCTCGTAGCCGTCGGCGAGGATCTCGTCGAGGGCGTCCCCCCAGGGCTCGGTCTTCATGACCATGCCGGGGCCGCCGCCGTACGGGGTGTCGTCCACGGTGTTGTGGCGGTCGTAGGTCCAGGAGCGCAGGTCGTGGACGTGCACGTCCAGCTGTCCGCGCGCGCGTGCCTTGCCGACCAGGGAGACGTTCAGGGGTTCGAGGTACTCGGGGAAGATCGTGACGACGTCGAGTCTCATGCGCTGTCGTCCCTGCTGGAGGCGGTCTCCGCCCGGTCGTCGATCAGGCCGGGGGGCGGGTCGATGACGGCCTTCTGCTCCTCGAGGTCGATCTCGGTGACGATCTCCTGGACGAACGGGATCATCACCTCGCTGCCGTCGGGCCGCTCCACGATGAACAGGTCCTGCGAGGGCAGGTGCGAGATCTCGGTGATCCGGCCCACCTCCACGCCGTCCTTCGTCACGACGTCGAGGTCGATGAGCTGGTGGTCGTAGTACTCGTCCTCTTCCTCGGGCAGCTCCTCCGGGTCGATCTCGGCGATCAGGAGGGTGTTGCGCAGGGCCTCGGCTGCGTTGCGGTCGGCGACGCCCTCGAAGCGCAGGAGCAGGCGGCCGCTGTGCACGCGGCCGGTCTCGATGGTGAGCGGTCCCACCGGGGCGGGATCCGTGGACAGGACGGCGCCGGGCGCGAGCCGCAGCTCCGGCTCGTCGGTACGGACCTCGACGGTGACCTCGCCCTTGATGCCGTGGGCGCGGCCGATCCGCGCGACTACCAGCTGCACTTGTATGAATCTCCTGTCATACGACTACGGGCCGGGGACGGCTCACTGGCCCTCCCCGGCCCGAGCCGGTGCTGCGTGCTGCGTTTCGGCGTCAGCGGACGTGGTCGACGTCGACGAGGTCGACGCGGACACCGCGGCCGCCGATGGCGCCCACGACGGTGCGCAGAGCGCGTGCGGTGCGGCCGTTGCGGCCGATCACCTTGCCGAGGTCGTCCGGGTGGACCCGGACCTCGAGCACGCGCCCGCGGCGCAGGTTGCGCGAGGCGACCTGCACATCGTCAGGGTTGTCGACGATGCCCTTCACGAGGTGCTCGAGAGCCTCCTCGAGCATGCTCAGGCCTCGGTCGACTCAGACGAAGAGGACGCAGCGGCTGCCTCGTCCTTCTTCTCAGCCTTCTTCTTCTGGGTGATGGCCTCACCCTTGCCCTCGTCTTCGCCACCGAGGGCCTCGAACGACGGACGTGTGGCCTTCTCGGCCGGCTGCAGCAGCGGAGCCGGGGCGGGCTCGCCCTTGAACTTCTGCCAGTCGCCGGTCTTCTTCAGGATGGCGAGAACGGGCTCGGTCGGCTGGGCGCCGACGGAGAGCCAGTACGCCACGCGCTCGGCGTCGACCTCGATGCGCGAGGGGTTCTGCACCGGGTGGTACAGGCCGATCTCCTCGATCGCACGACCGTCACGACGGGTACGGGAGTCGGCGACGACGATGCGGTAGTGAGGCGAACGGATCTTGCCCAGACGCTTCAGCTTGATCTTGACTGCCACGGGAGTGGGTTCTCCTGGATTTGACGTGGTTGGGCACGGCGAGACGGCCGCGTGGGGTTGCGGTACCCGAGTGCCCGATGGACGCGTCAGCCGGAGGAGAGAGGGGTCCTGTGCGGCTGTCGAGTACAGCTAGCCATTGTGCCATACCCGGCGGGTCCCTTCCTCCGGGGGCCGACCGGGCCCGTCCCCGGGCACGCCTGATCGGCATCCGGCGCGGAGGTGGGGTCACCGGATGCGCGGCCGGCGTGGCGAGGGGGCGCCGAGGAGGGCGGCGCCCCTCGTGCCGCACGCCGCACCGGCAGCCACGAGATGCCGGTACGACCCGCCGGGCGGTTACGCCGCTCCCGCGACCTCGGGGATCCGGAACGGCTTCCCGCAGCCGCCGCACACGATCGGCGCCTGGGCCAGCACGGACGGGACGACCCGTACGTTGCGCCCGCAGTCGCAGACGGCCTTGACCCGCACGCCGCCCCCGGAGGAGCCGTGACGGGCGGCCGGGCCGCGGAAGGTGCGGGAGGTGTCGGCGGAGGTGGCGGCCGTGTGGGCCTTCAGGGCGCGCTGCAACCGCTCGATCGTGGGGCGGTAGCGGCTCTTGGCCTCGGGGCTGAGCGTGACCAGCGAGAAACCGCTGCTGGGATGCGGTTCCTCCGGGTGGTCCAGGCCCAGCTCCTCGGCGATGGCGAGGAATCTGCGGTTGTGGTAGCGGCCGGCGCGGGAGGTGTCGCGCACACCGCGCGCGGCGGCGATGCCATGGACTGCCTCATGCAGCAGTCGCTCGAAGGAGAGCTCGTGACCGCACGCGGACGACGACTCTCCGATCAGGGACTCGGGCGCGGCCAGATCCGGCAGTTCGGGGTGGTACCGCTGAATGTCGGCCCACGCCTCTGCCAGCTCTGCGGCGAGAACAGGTGGTGTCTGTGTCGTGCTCACGTAATGACAACGAGCGGGAGTGCCGCTGTGTTCCGATTCCGGGGCATCCCAAATAATTTGCACTTACCCGTCAGTTGCCGCTGATGCGTCCTGACGAGGGCGGGTGCGCTGATCTGCGGAGAAGCGGCGCAGCTCCTACCAAGCTGGTGCGTAGTTCCCGGTACGCACCGGCGATCGGACGGTGTCCAGCGCTGGTGCGTACCGGGATACGTGGATGCGCAAGAGGCGTTTCGGCCGCCTGGGCGACGGAGGGCGCTGTATCAGTAAGCGCGTGCGACGACCGCGACGTTACCGGGTGCGTCGTCGGCCGCCGGAACCGACCCGTCCTCGGCGACGAGACACCGTACGGTCATCCCGTGCTCGGCCAGCGCGGCCTCGCCCTGCTCGCCGAGCGCCGCCCACGGGATGCGCGCCCAGCCGCCGGCGGACCCGACAGCCTCGACGGCCTCCGCGAGGGTCGACACCTCCGCCGTGCGGGACTCGCGGCGCTCGCGGGACTGCGCGAGCAGCAGCGCCTGGTCCTCTTCGAGGATCTCCGGGAGCAGGGCGGCGAGCGAGTCCAGCGCGACGGGCTCCTTGCCGCCCGGGATGCGGCGGGCCAGCATCGCGGTGCCGGCCGCCAGATCGCGCGGGCCGACCTCGACGCGTACCGGAACGCCCTTGAGCTCCCAGTCGACGGCACGGCGCCCGAACGGGGTGTCCGTGCGGTCGTCCACGCTCACGCGCAGACCGGCCGCGCGCAGCCGGTCGCCGATCCCGCGGACCGCGGCCACCACCGCGTCGTCGTCCTTGACCGCCAGCACGACGACCTGGGTCGGGGCGAGGCGCGGCGGGACCCGGAGGCCGTTGTCGTCGCCGTGCATCATCACCAGGGCGCCGATCATGCGGGTGGTGGAGCCCCAGGAGGTCTGCCAGACCAGTTCCTGCCGCCCGTCCTTCGACAGGTACCGGGTGTCGAAGGCCTTGGCGAAGTTCTGGCCCAGCTCGTGGCTGGTGGCCATCTGCAGGGCCTTGCCGTCGCCCATCATGCCTTCGAGGGTCAGGGTGTTGACGGCGCCGGCGAAGCGCTCCCGGGCCGTCTTGCGGCCCGGGACGACGTCCATCGCGAGGACGTTCACCATGAAGTCCTCGTAGACCCGGCGGTGGATGTGCGCGGCGAAGTCGCGGGCCTCCTCGAAGGTGGCGTGCGCGGTGTGGCCCTCCTGCCACAGGAACTCCGTCGTGCGCAGGAACAGACGCGGCCGCAGTTCCCAACGCACCACGTTCGCCCACTGGTTGATCAGCAGCGGCAGGTCACGGTAGCTCTGCACCCACTTCGAGAAGTAGTCGTTGACGATCATCTCGGAGGTGGGCCGGACGACGGCGGGCTCCTCCAGCTCCTTGCCGCCGCCGTGCGTGACCACGGCGAGCTCGGGCGCGAACCCCTCGACGTGATCGGCCTCCTTGGTGAGGTACGACTGCGGGATCAGCAGCGGGAAGTACGCGTTCTGGGTGCCGGTGGCCTTGATGCGGGCGTCCATCTCGACCTGCATCCGCTCCCACAGCCCGTAGCCGTACGGTCGGATGACCATGGTGCCGCGCACCGGTCCGTTGTCGGCCAGCTCTGCCTTGTTGATCAGATCCTGGTACCAGCGCGGGAAGTCTTCCGTCTGCGGCGTGAGAACGGGTGCCTTTGCCATGGCGCGATCGTACGGGCCCGGATTGCCGGGAGGTGAAATCTCGCCACTGGCGCGCACAGGGCGCAAGCCGGGCGCCGCGACCCCTGGACGCGGCCGCGGGTGCGGAGTTACCTGGCATACGGGGGAATGCGAGCGCATGCCACGGGGGCCACGGAAACGGGATCGGCTGCAAGACTCGGCGGATTGGGGCACTTTTGATGACACCTACGCTCGCGCGGCAGCACCTACCCCACGCGGGCGCGGCGCCCCGCGTGGACCTGTGTGCACGCGCGCGTGACTGGTCCGAGATCCAGGAGCGGATGCTGGTACCGCTCTACGAGGCCGTCTACGAGCGACTCGGCGTGGGCACCGGCACGCGGCTGCTGGGCCTTCGCTGCGGCTCCGGGCTGGCCCTGCTGCTGGCCGCGTCGAGAGGCGCCACGGCCATCACCGGTGTCGACTCCTCTCCCGGGCTGCTGGCCCTCGCACGCCGGCGGCTGCTGCCGGAAGGGTGGGACACCCGTCCGCGGGCGCGTACCCGCATCGTCGAAGGCTCACCCGAGGACGCGGCCGACGCGGAGACGCCCGCGTACGACCTGGTGACCGCCTTCGCGCCGATCGGGTGCCTCGCGGGCGACTCCGAGGGGCTCGGCGAGACGCTGCGGGCGGCGACCCCGCTCGCCGAGCGCGGGGCTGCCGTGGTGCTGGCCGGCTGGGGTCCGCCGGAGCGGTGCGCCACGTCGTCCGTGCTGCGGGTGGCCGCCGAGCTGGCGGAACCGCTGCGCGGCGCGGGCAGCTGGCGCCCGGCCCTCCGGGACGACCTGGAGGAGGTCGCCGAGCGGGCCGGGCTGCGGCCGGACGGCTCCGGGCGGGTTTCCTGCCCGTTCGGGTACGCCGATGTGGGCAGCGCCCTGAAGGGCCTGCTGTCCACCGGCCTGTTCGACGCGGCGATCAACGCCACCGACCAGGCGCAGGTGGACAAGGAGCTGACCGAGGCGCTGCACCCGTATCTGCGCGGCGACGGCACCGTGTGGATGCCGAACGTGTTCCGGTACCTGATCGCCCGCGTCCCGTGACCACCCGGCCCGGCAGATCGGCCGAAAAGGTGCGGTGAAAGAAGCACAAGAAGAGAGAAAAGAACACGGATACGCATGACCGGGGGCGCCTCCCGGCTCTGGGAGGCGCCCCCGGTCATGCGTGCGGCGGGCGGTCAGCCCATGAACTTCTTGAACTCGTCCGGCAGCTCGAACTCCTGGCCGGCCTGCTGGCCCGGCAGGCCGAAGGCGCTGCCGCCCTGCGCGGCGGCGGCACGGCGAGCGGCCTCCTCCTGCTCCTGCTGCTTGCGCTTCATCGGGTTGCCGGAGCGCTGCTTGCCCTTGGTCTTCTTCGGCTGCTTCTTGCTGCGGCCCGGGCCGCCGCCCATCCCCGGCATCCCCGGCATGCCCGGCATGCCGCCGCCCTGGGCCATGCGGGACATCATCTTGCGGGCCTCGAAGAACCGCTCGACGAGGTTCTTGACCGCGCTCACCTCGACGCCGGAGCCCTTGGCGATGCGGGCGCGGCGCGAGCCGTTGATGATCGTGGGGTCCTGGCGCTCGGCCGGGGTCATCGACTTGATGATCGCGGCTGTGCGGTCGACGTCCCGCTCGTCGAGGTTGTTGATCTGGTCCTTGATCTGGCCCATGCCCGGCAGCATGCCGAGCAGCTTGGAGATCGAGCCCATCTTCCTGACCTGCTCCATCTGGGCCAGGAAGTCGTCGAGGGTGAAGTCCTGGCCCTTCTTGGACGCCAGCTTGGAGGCCATCTTGGCGGCCTCTTCCTGGCTGAAGGTCTTCTCCGCCTGCTCGATCAGGGTGAGCAGGTCACCCATGTCGAGGATGCGGGAGGCCATCCGGTCCGGGTGGAAGGCGTCGAAGTCGTCGAGCTTCTCGCCGTTCGACGCGAACATGATGGGCTTGCCGGTGATCTCGCGGATCGACAGGGCGGCACCACCGCGGGCGTCGCCGTCGAGCTTGGAGAGCACCACGCCGTCGAAGCCGACGCCGTCGCGGAAGGCCTCGGCGGTGTTGACCGCGTCCTGACCGATCATCGCGTCGACGACGAACAGGATCTCGTCGGGGCGGACGGCGTCGCGGATGTCCGCGGCCTGCTGCATCATCTCCTGGTCGATGCCCAGGCGGCCGGCGGTGTCCACGATCACGATGTCGTGGACCTTGGACTTGGCGTAGTCGATGGAGTCGCCGGCGACCTTGACCGGGTCGCCCACGCCGTTGCCCGGCTCCGGCGCGTAGACGGCGACGCCGGCGCGCTCGGCGACCACGCTGAGCTGGTTGACGGCGTTGGGGCGCTGGAGGTCGCAGGCGACCAGCAGCGGCGAGTGGCCCTGCTCCTTCAGCCACCGGCCGAGCTTGCCCGCGAGGGTGGTCTTACCGGCACCCTGCAGACCGGCCAGCATGATCACCGTCGGCGGCTGCTTGGCGAAACGCAGGCGCCGGGTCTCGCCGCCGAGCACCCGGACCAGCTCGTCATTGACGATCTTGAGGACCTGCTGCGCGGGGTTGAGCGCCTTGGAGACCTCGGCGCCGAGCGCCCGCTCCTTGACGTTCTTGATGAACGTGCGGACGACCGGCAGCGCCACGTCCGCTTCGAGGAGTGCGATGCGGATCTCGCGGGCCGTGGCGTCGATGTCCGCCTCGGAAAGCCGTCCCTTGCCGCGCAGGCCTTTGAAAGTCGCTGAGAGGCGATCGGAGAGAGTATCGAACACGGCGGCGTAGGTCCTCGCGTCGGCGGTTGTGTGGGTCGCCCTCCAGGGTATCCGGACCGACCGGCAAATCGTCCCTGCCCGCCGCGGAGAGCGGACCGGGACCGGAGCCCGGCGTGGGCGGGGAGCGGCCGGGGACCGTCAGGAACTCGCCGGGACCGCTCCCCGCACAGGCGGGGAGCACACCCGGTCAACGCATGACACGGCCCGGGGTCACCCCCGCAGCATCTCCTCCAGTTTCCGCGCCACCGCCTCCGCCTCCTGCGCCGGCAGCGGTGAGCCCGTGGGCGTCGTCACATAGAAGGCGTCGACGGCGTTGGCGCCGAGCGTGCTCGCGTGCGCGCTGCGCACGCGTACGGCCGCGTCCTCCAGTGCCTGCCCGATCCGGAACAGCAGCCCCGGGGCGTCCTGGGCCCGGACCTCGATCACCGTGGCGAGCCGGGACGCGGCCGGCGCCACGGTCACCCGGGGCGGCGGCGCCACGACGCCCCGGCGGCGCGGGTAGGCGGCGTCCCGCTCGGCGAGGCGGCCCGTGATGTCCAGGGAGCCGTCGAGCGCGCGGACCAGGTCGGCGCGCAGCCGGGCCGCCTGGGGCAGCGAGCCGTACTCGGCGGCGACCCGCCAGTCCAGCAGCAGCACGGAGCCCTCGACGCCCTCCGGCAGCTCCAGCGCCCGCAGTTCGGCGGTGCGGACGGTGAGCCGGTGCAACGCCAGCACGCCGGCGACGGCGGGCAGCACGCCCGGCTGGTCGGGGACGGCGATGAGCAGTTCGACGCCGAGCGGCTCGGGCTCGCCCGGCACGGCCGGTTCGTCCTGCGCCGGCGGCTCGGTCTGGGCGCGCAGCGACAGCACCGGGCTGCCCGTCGCGATCGCCTCGATGGCGAGACGTTCCTGCTCGGCGGTGGGGGCGGCGGCCGCGGGCTCGTCGAGGAGGTCCCCGGCGAGGACGGCGGAGACCCGCCGGACCAGGTCGGCGACGAGGGAGCCGCGCCAGGACGACCAGGCGGCCGGGCCGGTGGCCAGCGCGTCCGCCTCGGTCAGGGCGTGCAGCAGTTCCAGCGTGCTCTGGGTGCCGACCGCATCGGCGACCGAGCGGACGGTGGCCGGGTCCTCCAGGTCGCGCCGGGTGGCGGTCTCGACCAGCAGCAGGTGGTGGCGTACGAGGGTGGACAGGACGGTGACGTCCGCGTGGTCGAAGCCGATGCGGGCGGCGACGTCCTTGGCGATGATCTCGCCGGCCACCGAGTGGTCGCCTGGCCAGCCCTTGCCGATGTCGTGCAGCAGCGCGGCGACCAGGAGGAGGTCGGGGCGGCTGACGCGGCGGGTGAACTCGGAGGCGCGCACGGCGGTCTCGATCAGGTGCCGGTCGACGGTCCAGATGTGCACGGCGTTGCGCTGGGGGCGGCAGCGCACCCGCTCCCAGTCGGGCAGCAGGCGGGTGACCAGGCCCTCGGCCTCCAGCGCCTCCCAGACCGGGACGGTGGGCTGTCCGGAGCCCAGCAGGGTGACCAGTTGTTCGCGTGCCTCGGCGGGCCAGGGCGTGGGCAGGGGGCGCGCGGTGGCGGCGAGGCGGCGTACGGCGTGCAGGGAGAGCGGGAGTCCGGCCTGTGCGGCGGCGGCCGCGGCGCGCAGCGGCAGCACCGGGTCGCGTTCGGGGCGCGCGGCGCGGGCGAGCACCACCTCGCCGTCCTGCTCCACGACGCCCTCCGCCAGCGGGGAGCGCTCGGTGACCGGCTTGCCGCCGCCCAGGATGGCGCGCAGGCGTGGCCGCACGGCGCGCGATCTGAGCACGCGCCCCACTTCGCGCCAGGTGACGTCGCCGGCGTACGAGATGACGCGGGCCGCCTCGTAGACCTGCCGCAGCAGGGTGTCGGCGTCCAGCAGGCCGAGCTCGGCGGCGACCTGGTCCTGCTCCTGCAGGGCGAGCCGGTCGGTGGCGCGGCCGGTGGCCAGGTGGAGGGCGTCGCGGACGTCGAGGAGGCGGCGCCGGGCGTCGTCGAGGCCCTCGCGCGGGGCGTCGGCCAGCCAGGAGGCGGCGACGGCGCGCAGCGCGGTGGCGTCGCGGAGGCCGCCGCGTGCCTCCTTGAGGTCGGGTTCGAGCAGGTACTGCAGTTCGCCCTGGCGCTCGGCCCGTTCGGCGCACAGCTCCCGCAGTTCCGGCAGGCGTTTGGGCGCCTGGTTGCGCCAGTCGGCGAGGACGGCCGTGCGCAGACCGGTGGTCAGGCCGAGGTCGCCGGCGATGTGGCGGGCGTCCAGGAGGCCGAGCTGGACCTTGAGGTCCTCGCCGGCCGTCCTGCGGGCCTCCGCGGGGGTCCGTACGGAGTGGTCGAGGGCGAGGCCCAGGTCCCAGACGGGGTACCAGATGCGGTCGGCGAGGGCGGCGACGGCCCTGGTGTCGCCGCCGTCGTGCAGCAGGAGCAGGTCGAGGTCGCTGCGCGGCGAGAGCTCGCCGCGCCCATAGCCGCCGACGGCCACCAGGGAGACCCCGCGCAGCCGCTCGGCCGCCGCGCCGAACAGGCCCGACAGCCAGTCGTCCGTCAGCTCGGAGAGTGCCGTACGGCGCGGCGGCCCGGACCGCGCCCCCTCGGTGAGGAGGCGCAGCCGGGCCGCCGCGTAGCCGCTGGGTCCCGAGTCATCTGCCTGCTTGTCCACGTCCGTACTCGTCACCCAGCGACTCCTGTCTTTCTTTCCGTTCAGAGCGCGTCCGGGCCGCGCTCGCCGGTGCGGACCCGGACGGCCGTCTCGACCGGCAGGGACCAGACCTTGCCGTCACCGATCTTGCCGGTCCGCGCCGCCTTGACGATGACGTCGATCAGCTGTTCGGCGTCGTCGTCCTCGGCCAGGACCTCGATGCGGATCTTGGGCACCAGGTCGACCGTGTACTCCGCACCGCGGTAGACCTCGGTGTGGCCTCTCTGACGACCGTAACCGCTCGCCTCGGTGACCGTGAGTCCGTGGACCCCGAAGGCCTGCAGGGCTTCCTTGATCTCGTCGAGCCGGTGGGGCTTCACGACGGCGGTGATGAGCTTCATGCGTCCACCTTCTTGCTCGCAGTGTCGGCGACCGGGGCCGGGACGGTCCGGGCGGCACCGCCGCCGGCGCCGCTGAAGTCGTATGCGGTCTCGGCGTGCTCGGCCTGGTCGATGCCGGAGATCTCCTCGTCCTCACTGACCCGCATGCCGATCGTCTTGTCGAGCAGGAAGGCGAGGATGGCGGAGGCGACCAGGGAGTAGGCGAGGACGGCGAAGACGCCGGCGCACTGCTTCCAGAACTGGTCCAGGCCGCCGCCGTAGAAGAGGCCCGCGACGTCGGACTGGCCCTTGCCGCTGGCGAAGAAGCCGATCAGCAGGGAGCCGGCGATACCGCCGACCATGTGGACGCCGACGACGTCGAGCGAGTCGTCGTAGCCGAACTTGTACTTCAGGCCGACGGCCATGGCGCACAGCACACCGGCGATGGCGCCGACCGCGATCGCGCCGACCGGGGTGACCGCGCCGCCGGAGGGGGTGATGGCGACCAGGCCGGCGACCGCGCCGGAGGCGGCGCCCAGGGTGGTGAACGCGCCGTGGCGGATCTTCTCGTACAGCAGCCAGCCGAGCATGGCGGCGGCGGTGGCGATCTGCGTGTTGACGAACATCAGCGGGCCGACGCCGTCGTCGTTGCCGAGCCAGGAGCCGGCGTTGAAGCCGAACCAGCCGAACCACAGCAGGCCGGCGCCGAGCATGACCAGCGGGAGGCTGTGCGGGCGCATCGGGTCCTTCTTGAATCCGACGCGCTTGCCGATGACGAGGATCACGCCGAGCGCCGCGGCACCGGCGTTGATGTGGACCGCCGTACCGCCGGCGAAGTCGATCACGCCGAGTTCGAAGGCCCAGCCGCCGGTGCCCCAGACCCAGTGGGCGACCGGGAAGTACACGATCGTCGCCCACAGCACGAGGAAGATCGACCAGGCGGTGAACTTGACGCGGTCCGCGACGGCGCCGCTTATCAGGGCGGGCGTGATGATCGCGAACATCATCTGGAAGACGGCGAAGACGAAGACCGGGATGGTGTAGCCGGACCAGATGTCGGCCTTGTCGATGCCGGTCCATCCGACGAAGTCGGACTCCCAGCCGATCAGCGAACCGTGGTCCGTGCCGAACGCCATGGAGAAGCCGTAGAGCACCCACAGGATGGTGACGATGCCCATGCTGATGAAGCTCATCATCAGCATGTTGAGGGTGCTCTTGACGCGGACCATGCCTCCGTAGAAGAAGGCGAGGCCCGGGGTCATGATCAGCACCAGGGCGGAACAGATGAGCATGAAGCCTGTGTTGGCGGCAGACAGTTTGTCTGCGGCAAGCGTGATGGCTGGTGCCATCGGCGTCTCCTCGTCGTTGGTACGGCCGCGTGCGGGCGAAGCCTGAGCGGATGTGAGGGGTGGGCCGGTTATGAGCCATGAGATTGGCGCAGCACCGTTTCCGTGGACGCCCCTCGATGTTTCGCCGCAGTGACGAAGGCGCCTTGCGTGTTACGCGTCGATGAACCCCCGGATGTCCGGCCGCGCGATCGTTATCGTGGCGCAACCTTCCGGGCAGGCAAGGATCCGGCCGCGGCCGGCCTTCCGATGACCCTGGCATGGGGGGAGCCGAGTCGGGCAGTTCGGGAGGGCCGGCCGCGGCCGGAGTCGGGGGTCAGACCGCCTCGGCGGTCTCCGGGAGCGCGATCGCGAGCTTTTCGGTGAGGTCGACGACCTCGGCGACGCCGCCGTAATCGCGTACGGCCGCGTCGACGGTCTTGCGGATGCGGGTGTTGACGCGTTCGGAGCGGACGTTCTTGGCGGTCCGCAGGGCCCGCTCGACCAGGAGCGTGCTCTGCTCGGGCTCGCGCCGCAGCAGGTGCACCGTGGCCAGGCCGACCAGGTTCAGCGCGTACGACCTCTGGTGCTCGGGGTCGTCGGCGAACAGCTCGACGGCCCGCCGCATCAGGGGTTCGGCCAGGGAGGCGTACGCGGGGCTGCGGCCGGCGACGTAGGCGAGGTCGCGGAAGGAGTGGCTGTTCTCGGCGTACAACTCCGCCTCGGAGAAGAAACGGATCCAGTCCGGGTCGGGCTCGTCCCACTCGCCGGCCTCGGTGAAGGTGTCCTCGGCCATCCGGACCGCCCGCTTGCACTTGCCGGGCTGGCCCATGTTGGCGTATGCGCGGGCCTCCATCGCATACAGCATGGACTGGGTGCGCGGGCTCGCGCAGTCCCGGCTGCCGTACTGTGCGAGGTGGATCAGTTCCAGGGCGTCGTCGGGCCGCCCGACGTGGATCATCTGGCGGCTCATGCTGGAGAGGATGTACGAGCCGAGCGGCTTGTCGCCCGCCTCCTTGGCGGCGTGCAGGGCGAGCACGAAGTACTTCTGCGCGGTCGGCTGGAGCCCGACGTCGTAGGACATCCATCCGGCCAGCTCGGCCAGCTCGGCGGCGACCTTGAACAGCCGGCGGGTGGTGGCCTCGGGCTGGGCCTCCTGCAGCAGGTCGGTCACCTCGTGCAGCTGGCCGACGACCGCCTTGCGGCGCAGGCCGCCGCCGCACTGGGCGTCCCACCGCCGGAACATCATCGTGGTGGACTCCAGCAGGTCCAGCTCCGGTTTGGACAGCCGGCCCGGTCGGCGGCTCGCGGGCACGGGCTCGGGGCCGGACTGCGGGGTCTGGGCGGTCTGGGGCGCCTGGGGGGTGGGCACGAGCCAGCGCTGCATGGGCTCGATGAGCGCCGGGCCCGCGGACAGGGCCAGCGAGCTCCCGAGGAAGCCGCGCCGCGCCAGCATCAGGTCGCTGCGCGAGAACTCGCTGATCAGGGCCACTGTCTGCGGGCCCGTCCAGGGCAGGTCGACGCCGGACACGGACGCCGACTGGCGGGTGGCGCGCAGGCCGAGGTCCTCGACGGAGACGACGAGGCCGAAGCGTTCGGAGAACAGCTCGGACAGGATCCTGGGGATGGGCTCGCGGGGGTTCTCACCGTCCAGCCAGCGGCGCACCCGCGAGGTGTCCGTGGAGATGTGGTTGGCCCCCAGCTGCCGCGCCCGGCGGTTGACCTGACGGGCGAGCTCGCCCTTCGACCAGCCGCTGCGGACGAACCACGACATGAGCAGCTCGTTGGGACGTTTCTCCGCGCCGACCGCGGTCGTCCCGCTTCCTCCGTTGCCGCTCACTGGAACGCCCCCATTCCTGAGACCAGCTTGTCGCTGAGTGCGCCAAGCCCTACCAGAATGCCGGTGGATACGGTCGCCCGTCCGGCGGTCCTCACCCGTCGAACGGGGAGCCGCCTTGCCTCCGGCATACCCATGAGTGCATGTGCCCCAGGGACTCGCGCACTCACCGTAATCCTACGATCACCCGTCCAGCCATGGCGAACACGGAAACGCCACCATTCGCCACCCCTTCGAATGAATCCACAGCAGCCTCCGCACGATTCACTTGACACAGGACAACCGAACGCGGGCGGAGCGATGCACTCAGGGGCGCGTGCCGCCGGGATCACCACCCACGGCGCTTCAATGCGCCGCATGGACCGCGCGAAGCCGGGGAGTCCGAAACAGAGAGTCACGTTCCACTTCCGTGCCGTAACCGTCGGCGCATCGGAACCGTTGGAGGGGGCATGGACTTCACGATCGGCGGGATCCGGGAGATCCGCTCCGGCGTGCGTCGGCGCGGCCGCTCCTCGGAGTGCACCGCCGTCGCCGAGTTCACGGGGCTGTGGGGCTGGGACGTGGTGCCGGGCGCGCGGACGGCGGCGGGCGCCTGCTCGTGCGGCCGGCCGGACTGCCGCGCGCCGGGCGCGCACCCGCTGGAGTTCGCGCCGCCGATCCCGGCCGGCGCCACGCTCGACGAGGCGACCAGGGCGTGGGCGGAGTTCCCCGGCGCCGCGGTGATGCTGCCGGTGGGCCGCGCGTTCGACGTGATCGAGGTGGCCGAGCCGGCCGGGCGCCACGCCCTGGTCCGGCTGGAGCGGATGGGCCTGCCCGTCGGCCCGGTCACCGCGACCCCCGACGGCCGCGCCCACTTCTTCGTCGCGCCGGGCGGCGCCGCCGAGCTGGCCGGGCTGCTGTACCGCATGGGCTGGGACGACCCGGCCTCCCTCGACCTGCGCGGCTTCGGCCCCGGCGCGTACATCACCGCCCCGCCCTCCGACCGGGCGGGCCTCGGCCCGGTCCGCTGGCTGCGCTCCCCCGCCCTGGACACGGCCTCCAAGCCACCGCAGGCCCGCCTGCTGCTGGGGACGCTGGCGTACGTCGCCCACCGGTCGCGCGCCTAGCGCCCGCGCCCAGGCTCCCGGCAGGCCCGCACAGCGAAGCGCCCGCTCCCCGACTGCACCTCGGGGGGCGGGCGCTTCTTCGCACGCGTTTCCTGCTCAGTCGCCGATGAGCGCATCCACGAACGCCTCCGGCTCGAACGGCGCCAGGTCGTCCGCGCCCTCGCCCAGGCCGACCAGCTTCACCGGCACGCCCAGCTCACGCTGGACCGCGACCACGATGCCGCCCTTGGCCGTGCCGTCGAGCTTGGTGAGCACGATGCCGGTGATGTCGACGACCTCGGCGAACACGCGGGCCTGCACCAGACCGTTCTGCCCGGTCGTGGCGTCCAGCACGAGCAGCACCTCGTCCAGCGGCGCGTGCTTCTCGACCACTCGCTTGACCTTGCCGAGCTCGTCCATGAGGCCGGTCTTGGTGTGCAGCCGCCCGGCGGTGTCGATGAGCACGACGTCGGCGCCCATCTCCTTGCCCTCCTTCACCGCGTCGAAGGCGACGGAGGCGGGGTCGCCGCCCTCCGGCCCGCGCACGGTGTAGGCGCCGACCCGCTCGCCCCAGGTCTGCAGCTGGTCGGCGGCGGCGGCGCGGAAGGTGTCGGCGGCGCCCAGCACCACGCTGCGGCCGTCCGCCACCAGGACGCGGGCGAGCTTGCCGGTGGTGGTGGTCTTGCCGGTGCCGTTGACGCCGACGACCATCACGATGCCGGGCTTGCTGGTCGCGGGCTCGGTCCTGACCGTGCGGTCGAGGTCGGTGCCGACCAGCTTGAGCAGCTCCGCGCGCAGCAGGCCGCGCAGCTCCTCGGGGGTGCGGGTGCCGAGGACCTTCACGCGCCCGCGCAGGCCGTCCACCAGCTCCTGGGTGGGGGCCACGCCGACGTCGGCGGTGAGCAGCGTGTCCTCGATCTCCTCCCAGGTCTCCTCGTCGAGGTGCTCGCGCGACAGCAGCGTGAGCAGCCCCTTGCCGAGGGCGTTCTGGGAGCGGGAGAGGCGGGCGCGCAGGCGGATCAGGCGCCCGGCGGTGGGCTCCGGGATCTCGATCGCGGGCGCCTCCGCGGCGGCGATCGGTTCCTCGACGACGACCGGAGCCGGGCCGCCCGGAAGATCCACCTCCTCTATGGTCCGGCGAGGTTCCTCGCGCGGCGTCTCGGCCTCTTCGCCGACGTGCGGCTCGGCCGGTGGGGCGGTGATGTCGGGTGCGGCGGGCGGTGGCGGAGGCAGCGACTTCTTGCGCCGGCTGCCGACGATGAGCCCGCCGAGCACGCCGAACACGACCACGGCGATGACTACAGCAAGGATGACGAATTCCATAACGGCTCCAGTATGCGCGACCCCTCCCCCGGCGGGCCGTCGCCCGGCGGCCGAACGGAGGCGTGCCGCGACCCTGGAAACCTGACGGTGCGTCAGCTAAGGTCCCCGACACCCGTCCGCCCCGGCCGAGGGGACCGCCATGCCCGTCACGGTCGTACGCTTCAACCTCGTCGAGCCCGGCGCCGGCCCGGCCTCGCTCGCCGCCCGCTACCGGGCCGCCCTGGAGATGGCCGCGTACGCCGACGCATGCGGGATCGACACCGTGCAGACCGAGGAGCACCACGGCGTCGCCGACAACTGGCTGCCGTCGCCGTTCGCCTTCGCGGGCGCGGTGTTCGGGGCGACCCGGCGGATCGCGGTCACGGTGTCGGCCGCCATCGGCCCGCTGTACGACCCGCTGCGCCTGGCCGAGGAGATCGCGGTGCTGGACCTGCTGAGCGGCGGGCGGCTGGTGACGGTCGCGGGGATCGGATACCGGCCCGAGGAGTACGCGCAGTTCGGCGTCGACTGGAAGCGGCGCGGCAGGCTCCAGGACGAACTGCTGGAGACCCTGCTGAAGGCCTGGACCGGCGAGGAGTTCGGCTATCGGGGCCGTACGGTGCGGGTCACCCCGCGCCCGTGCTCCGCGCCGCACCCGCTGCTGCTGGTCGGCGGCTCCTCGAAGGCCGCCGCCCGCCGCGCCGCGCGGCTCGGCCTGCCCTTCTTCCCGAGCGCGCACCTGCCGGAGCTGGAGGCGTACTACAAGGAGCGGCTGGCCGAGTACGGCACCGAGGGCTGGACCATGATGCCGGCGGCCGAGACGCCGCTGCTGCACGTGGCCGAGGATCCCGACCGGGTCTGGGCGGCGTACGGCGAGCACTTCCTGCACGAGGCGCGGACCTACGCCTCCTGGCAGTCCGGCTCCATCCGGTCGGCGGTGCGGTCGGCGGCCACGACCGTGGACCGGTTGCGCGCCGAGGGCGTGTACCGGGTCCTCACGCCGGACGAGTGCGTGGCGCAGGGCCTGGACAGCCTCGTCCTGCACCCGCTGGCGGGCGGGATGCCGGTGGACGAGGGGTGGCGCGGGCTGCGGCTGTTCTGCGAGGACGTACTGCCCCGGCTCGGGGCGTGAGCCGGGGCGGCACGTCTACGGGGCGAGGAGAGGGGCAGCGGGGACTGGGCCCTTCTCCCCGGGTCCGGGGGCCTCTTGCGGGGCCGGATCAGCCCATCTCCTCCAGCGCCTTGCCCTTGGTCTCCTTGACGAACTTGAGGACGAAGGGGACGGAGAGCGCGGCGAAGGCCGTGTAGATCACGTAGGTCGCGGACAGGTTCCAGTCGGCCAGCGACGGGAAGCTCGCGGTGATGGCCCAGTTGGCGAGCCACTGCGCGGAGGCGGCCACGCCCAGGGCGGCGGCGCGGATCCGGTTCGGGAACATCTCGCCGAGGAACACCCAGACGACCACGCCCCAGGACAGGGCGAAGAAGAGGACGAAGACATGCGCGGCGATCAGGGCGGTCCAGCCCTGGGCGGCCGGGAGCTTGCCGTCGACCAGGTCGTGGGAGAAGGCCCAGGCCTCCAGCCCGAGGCCGACCGCCATGCCGACGGAACCGATCAGGGCCAGCGGCTTACGGCCGACGCGGTCCACGAAGATCATGGCGATGACGGTGCCGACGATGTTGATGATCGACGTCGTGAACGAGTAGAAGAACGAGTCCGTGGGGTCGACGCCGACCGACTGCCACAGCGTCGAGGAGTAGTAGAACGCGACGTTGATGCCGACGAACTGCTGGAAGACCGACAGGCCGATGCCGATCCAGACGATCGGCTTGAAGAAGAAGGAGCCGCCGAGCAGGTCCCGGAAGGTGGACTTGTCCTCCCGCTTCATCGCGAGCTCGATCTCGGCGATACGGGCGTCGAGGTCGACGCCCTCGCCCTCGACCTCCGTCAGGATCCCGCGGGCGCGGTCGTACTTGCCGACGGAGACCAGGAAGCGCGGGGACTCCGGGATCGCGAAGGAGAGCAGGCCGTAGAGGGCGGCGGGGACGACCATGACGCCGAGCATGACCTGCCAGGCCTCCAGGCCCATCAGGCTGCCGCGCTGGTCGCCGCCGGCGGCGTTCAGCAGGCCCCAGTTGACCAGCTGGGAGACGGCGATGCCGACGACGATCGCGGCCTGCTGGAAGGAGCCGAGCCGGCCGCGGTAGGCGGGCGGGGCGACCTCGGCGATGTAGGCGGGGCCGATGACCGAGGCCATGCCGATGGCGAAGCCGCCGACGACGCGCCAGAGGGCGAGGTCCCACAGGGCGAACGGCAGCGCCGAGCCGACGGCGCTGACGGTGAACAGCACGGCGGCGATCTGCATGCAGCGGATGCGGCCGATGCGGTCGGCCATGCGGCCGGCGGTCGCGGCGCCGACGGCGCAGCCGATCAGGGCGACGGCGATGACCTGGGCCAGGGCCGCGGAGCCGACGTCGTAGCGGTCCCGGACGGCCTCGACGGCGCCGTTGATCACGGAGCTGTCGTAGCCGAAGAGGAAACCGCCCATCGCGGCCGCCGCCGCGATGAATATGACGTGCCCGAGATGATCGGGGTGAGCCGTCCCGGCTCTTGACTGCTGCGTCCGCGTCGTGCTGGTCACGTTCCACTCCTCGGGCCACCGGCAACCTCGCCGGGTGGGGGTCGGCCCCTTACGAATGCCCCGTCGCGCACCCATGACACGCCACTGAGACATGAAGACAAAAGCAACGACGCTGAGGCTATTCCTTCAAGTCTCGAAGTCAAGTGCTCGCCTGTGTGACGTGAACGATAGACCGGAGTGCCATGCGTTCATTCTTTGAACCTGATGGCGCGGTGCTCTCGCTCAGCGGAGCCGCTGGCTGATGACCTTCGACACGCCGTCGCCCTGCATGGAGACGCCGTACAGCGCGTCGGCGACCTCCATCGTGCGCTTCTGGTGGGTGATCACGATCAGCTGCGAGGTCTCCTGCAGCTCCTGCATGATGCGGATCAGCCGCTGCAGGTTGGTGTCGTCGAGGGCGGCCTCGACCTCGTCCATGACGTAGAAGGGGCTCGGCCGGGCCTTGAAGATCGACACGAGCATCGCGACGGCCGTCAGCGACCGTTCGCCGCCCGAGAGCAGGCTCAGCCGCTTGACCTTCTTGCCCGGCGGGCGCGCCTCGACGTCCACGCCGGTGGTGAGCATGTTGTCCGGATCGGTCAGCACCAGTCGCCCCTCGCCGCCCGGGAACAGCCGGCCGAAGACGCCCTCGAACTCCCGGGCCGTGTCCCGGTAGGCCTCGGTGAAGACCTGCTCGACGCGTTCGTCGACCTCCTTCACCACCTGCAGCAGGTCGGCGCGGGTCTTCTTGAGGTCCTCGAGCTGTTCGCTGAGGAACTTGTGGCGTTCCTCCAGGGCCGCGAACTCCTCCAGGGCGAGCGGGTTGACCTTGCCGAGCTGCTGGTAGGCGCGTTCGGCGGCCTTGAGCCGCTTCTCCTGCTCGGCTCTGACGAACGGCCTCGGCCGGTTGCGCGGGTGCTCCGGTTCCTCGGGCAGCTGCTCGCCGTCGGCCGGGAGCGAGGGCGGGACCGGCTGGTGGGGGCCGTACTCGGACACCAGCCCCGCCGGCTCCACACCGAGTTCCTCCAGCGCCCTGGTCTCCAGCTGCTCGATGCGCAGCCGTTTCTCGGCGCCGAGCACCTCGCCCCGGTGGACCGAGTCCGTCAGCTTGTCGAGTTCGGCCTTGAGGTCCCGGCCGGTGGTGCGGGCGGCGGCGAGTTCCTCCTCGCGCCGGGCCTTGGCGGCCTCGGCGGCGGCCCGCTCCTGTTCGGCGCGGGCGAGGGAGACCTCGACGTGCGCGAGGAGCTGGCGGGCGCCGTGGGCGACGGCCCCGGCGACGGCCGCCTCGTGCCGCAGCCGGGCACGCCGCTGTTCGGCACGCGCGCGTGCCTCGCGTTCGGCACGGGCGGCCCGGTCCAGGGAGTCGGCGCGTCCGGCGAGCCCCTTGACGCGTTCCTCGTGCGTGCGGACCTGGAGGCGGGCCTCCATCTCGGTCTGCCGGGCGTTGGCGCCGTCGGCGGCGAGACGGTCGCGTACCGACGTGTCGGGCTCCTCCTCGGCCGGCATCTCCTCGGCCACGGCGAGCCGCTCGGCGAGTTCCTCGACCTCTCGCAGGGCCTTGTCCAGGGCCTCCTGGGCGCGGGCGGCGGCCGCCACCGACCGCTCGGCCTCCCCCGCCGCTCCCCTGGCCTGCCCGGCGAGCCGGCCGAGCTGCTGGGCCACGGCCGATTTCTCCCGGTCGGCGGCCCGTCTGCGCTCGCCCAGTTCCTCGACGAGCACGGCGCACTCCCGGCGCCGCTCGGCCGCCGCGTGCTGCGCCTCGGCCAGCTCCTCGCAGCGCACGGCGAGTTCGGCCAGCTCGGCGGCGGCCTCGTCCACGGACGCCTGCACCTCCAGCAGGCTGGGCGCCCTCGCGGACCCGCCGTGCGCCATGTGCGCGCCCAGCAGGTCGCCCTCGGCGGTCACCGCGGTCAGGCCGGGGCGCGCGTGGACGAGGTCCTCGGCGTCCTCCAGGGTGCCGACGACGACGATGCCGCGCAGCAGCCGGCGTACCGCCGGCATGAGCTCGGCGGGGCCGCGGACGAGGTCGGCGGCGAAGGGCGCGGCGCCGGCGCGGAGGTGCGCCGGCGGTCCGGGCGCGGCGTCCTCCGGTTCCTCCGGGGCGCCCGCCAGCAGCAGCGTCGCGCGGCCCGCGTCCTGCTTGCGCAGCAGGCGGACGGCGTCGGCGGCCGCGGACGTGGTCGTCACCGCGACGGCGTCCGCGGCGGCGCCGAGGGCGGCGGCCAGCGGGACCTCGTATCCGGGGGTCACCGTCAGCAGCTCGGCCGCCGGGCCGAGGAGCCCGGTGAGGCGGTCCGTCGCGCCGAGCAGCGCCCCCGTGCCGTCCTTGCGGCGCAGGCCCGTGGCGAGCGCCTCGTGGCGGGCCTGGGTCGCCGCGCGCCTGCGTTCCGCCACGGTGGCGGCCTCCCGGGCGGCGGTCAGGGCGGCCTCGGCCTCGGCCAGCCGCCGTTTCGCGGCCTCGTGCCGTTCGGCGAGCTCGGCGTCGTCGGCGTCGAGGCCGTCGACCTCGGCCTGCAGGGCCTCGTACTCCTCCTGGGCCGCGGCGGCCCGCTCCTGCGCCTCGTCGCGGGCGGCGGCCAGCCGGCCGATCTCGGCCTGCGCGGCGGCGGCCCGCGAACGGGCCGCGCCCACCTGCCCGCTGAGCCGGGCCAGGCCCTCGCGCCGGTCGGCGATGGCGCGGGCCACGTCCTTCAGGCGCCGTTCCTCCAGGGCAAGGTCCCGCTCCAGGTCGGCACGGTGGGCGACGGTGTCCTCCAGGGCGCGCTCGGCGGCCTCCAGGGCCGCTTCGAGTTCGGCCTCCTGCTCACGGATGCGGGCGGCCTCGCGCTCCATGTCCTCGGGGTCGCGGCCGCGCCGCTCCTCGGGGGGCGCGGAGGTGGCGCTCTTGACGCGTGCGTCGGCCAGCGAGACCGTGCCGCGCACCCGCTCGGCGAGCTGGGAGAGCTCGTACCAGGTCTGCTGGGCGCTGTGCAGGCGCGGGGTGAGCTTCCGTACCTCGTCCTCCAGGAGCGCCTCGGTCTGCAGGGCCCTGCTCAGTTCCCGCTCGGCGGCCTCCTTGCGTTCCTTGAGGGCGGCCTCGTCGGCGATCTCGGCCTTCAGCGCCTCCCGCAGCCGTACCAGGTCGTCGGCGAGCAGGCGCAGCCGGGCGTCGCGCAGGTCGGCCTGGATGACGGCCGCCCGTCGCGCGACCGCCGCCTGCCGGCCCAGGGGCTTGAGCTGCCGCCTGAGCTCGTCGGTCAGGTCCTGCACGCGCGCGAGGTTGGCCTGCATCGCGTCCAGCTTGCGCAGCGCCTTCTCCTTGCGCTTGCGGTGCTTGAGGACGCCGGCCGCCTCCTCGATGAAGGCGCGGCGGCCCATGGGGTCGGCGTGCAGGACGGAGTCGAGCTGGCCCTGGCCGACGATGACGTGCATCTCCCGGCCGATGCCGGAGTCGGAGAGCAGTTCCTGGATGTCGAGCAGGCGGCAGGTGTCGCCGTTGATCTGGTACTCGCTGCCGCCGTTGCGGAACATGATCCGCGTGATGGTGACCTCGGAGTACTCGATCGGGAGGGCGCCGTCGGAGTTGTCGATGGTCAGGGAGACCTCGGCCCGGCCGAGCGGGGGGCGGCCGGTGGTGCCGGCGAAGATGACGTCCTCCATCTTGCCGCCGCGCAGCGACTTGGCGCCCTGTTCGCCCATGACCCAGCTGAGGGCGTCCACCACGTTGGACTTGCCCGAGCCGTTCGGTCCGACGACGCACGTGATCCCCGGCTCGAACCGGAGCGTGGTCGCCGAGGCGAACGACTTGAACCCGCGGAGGGTCAGGGCCTTGAGGTGCACGCCGCTGGACTTTACCTTCCGGGGTCCGTCTCACACCGTGAACGGCGGCGCACTTGCGGTTTCACCCACGATGGCGCAGGGCACACCAGAAGTTAAGACGGTGAAAGGATGCGCGGGGGACGAAGAACAGCGCGGGGGCAAGAAAGAAGGGACGCCGAGGCGTCCCTTGCAAATCTGACAACCCAGCGGTTGGTACGAGCACCCCAACCACCGCTGTCATTGTGTGCTGCAGTGATCAGGTGAGCGCAGGCTCCGCCTGGTGTGCGTCGATGCTCTCCATGATCCTGTCGTGAGAAGCGGCAGCCGTCAGCGCCTCGTTCTCGGCCTGGATCCGTACCAGCTCGGATTCCAGGTCCTGTACGCGCTGCTGGAGCCGTCGCATCTCGGCGAGGAGTCGAGGGTCGGAGCCGCCGACGTAACCGAGAAGCGCCTTTGCCATGATGGATGGTCCTCCACAATGAGTGACCGACCGATGCGGTGTGGGTCGTGAGGGATTCGCACCCGCGGTGCTTGACACTGTTGAGCTCACACTGCCGTTCAACCATGCCAAACAGCCAGGGTGCGCGGGGTACTTTCAGCGTCTCACCAAAAAGTTTGACGGTCAACACGATCACGCCCCGTATCGGCGGGCAACCCTGGGTCGCGCGGCCGGAAGGGGCAGCGCCGCGATCCCTGCGGGGCCCCTGGGGGCGGGGAGATCATCCTCAGGTGCGGAGCCTGCCATGACTGGCGGTTCTTGGCAACCACCAGGTCAGTCCCGGTTCGGGCAGGTGCCGGCGGCATGTACCGGGCTCCGGGACCCCGATGGCACCGGGCCGGATCAGCGGACGGCGAAGCCGTCGTAGCCCCCGCGGGGTGTGTCCCAGATCTCGGTGACGCCGTCCACGCGTCCGGGCGTGTCGTCACCCTGGAGCCAGTCGAGCAGCCCCTCGCAGTGCTCCCGCGGGCCCTCCGCGACCACCTGGACCCGCCCGTCGCCCAAATTGAGAGCAAAACCACTCAGGCCGCCGATCTCGAGGGCCTTGGCCCGCGTGAACCAGCGAAAACCCACACCCTGGACGCGTCCTCGTACCCAGGCGACCAGTCGCACATCCTCGCTCATGGCTGCAACCTAGCGAACCGATGTCTCCCTGGGCACTTCCTCCCCGCGCGGCATGCGGTACCGTCCCGACCCAATGAATCTCATATGAAACTCACTCCTTCGAGTGAGCGGCGTCACCCGCACGCGCCGTGCGAGCCGGGCTGACCGCCAGGACGAGGAAGGCCAGAACATGGGACGCCACCGACGCTCCGCCGCCGGCCGCGCCGCCACGGGCCGCGCCACGGGGGTTACAGAAACGGGCGGCTCCTACCCGGGCAGCTACGACCCCCCGCAGTACTCGTACAGCTACGACCCGCCGCAGACGTCCGGCCCGGGCGGGTCGCCCGGCATGGGCACCGCGCCGTTCCTGGACACCGAGGCGTACGCCGAGGCGTCGGCGAGGAGCGCCGCGTACCTCTTCGCCAGCGAGGACGACTTCGCCACCGTCTTCCCGGAGCACGGGTTCACGCCCGACGGCGGCACGCGGCGCGGCGGCAACCACCGCCGGCGCAGGAAGCGGGCCGTGACGCCGGTGCGCAGCGGTCTGCTCGGCGTCTCGGCTGCGGTCGCCCTGGGCACCGTCGCGGTGAGCACCGGCGCGGTGCCGGGGCTCGACAACTACAAGCTCGGCGGCGGCAGCAGCAGCGGCGACAAGGTGCAGGCCGCCGGCTCGCCGACCAACTCGGCGAGCGAGCAGGGCGGCACGTCCGGCAGCGCGGACAGCCGCGCCGCCGGCTCCGCGACGAGCCGCGGCACCGGCCGCACCACGTCGCCCTCGTCCCCGGCGCCGTCCACGTCGACGGCCGCGCCCAGCGAGGCGCCGACGACGAAGCGGCCGAAGCCGAAGCCCGAGCCGGGCAAGGCCAAGAAGCCGAAGACGACGCCCTCGAAGAAGCAGACCTCGAAGCCCGCGGAGACCGCCGCCCCCGCGGTGACGGTGTCGGCGGCGACGGCCGCCGAGGCCGAGGTGCTCAGGCTGGTCAACGACGAGCGCGCCAAGGTGGGCTGCAGCGCGCTGGCCGCCAACAGCTCGCTGGGCGAGCTGGCCGGCGACTTCAGCGACGCCATGGCCGAGGAGGGCTTCTTCGACCACACCGACCCCAGCGGCGCGACGCCGTGGGACCGGGCGGCCAAGCTCGGCATAAGCAACCTCGGCGGCGAGAACATCGCCCGCGGCCAGACGGACCCGGCCGCGGTGATGGACGCCTGGATGAACAGCCCCGGCCACCGCGCGAACATCCTGAACTGCGACTTCAAGACGCTGGGCGTCGGCGTGCACTTCGGGTCGGGCGGCCCCTGGTGGACGCAGGACTTCGGCTACTGAGGGGACGGGCCGTCACGGACGGGAGCGCTGACCGCTGTGCAGCGCCACCCGTCGGGCAGCGCTGTGTCCGAGTACGCTGACGTCATGGACAGCACCGAGGAGCGCGCGCCGGCGCGGGACCTGCCCTACGACGTGTTCGCCAGGGCCTGCCCGTCGCGCGGCACGTTGGAGCACGTCACGGGCCGTTGGGGCGCGCTCATCCTCGGCGCGCTGCACGACGGCTCCCTGCGCTTCAACGAACTGCGCCGCAGGGTCGACGGCGTGAGCGAGAAGATGCTGTCCCAGACGCTGCACGCGCTGGAGCGCGACGGCCTGGTGCACCGCGAGGCCCAGCCGACGAACCCGCCCCGCGTGGACTACGAACTCACCCCGCTCGGCCGCGAGGTCGCCGAGCGCCTGCTGGGGCTCATCCACTTCGTGGAGGGCCGCATGGACGACGTGCTCGAGGCCCGCCGCCGCTACGACGGGACGCGCGGCGCCCGCTGACAGCGCGGGCAGAAGTAACTGGACCGGTTCATCCAGGGGCGGCGAAGCATCGGCGTACCGCAGCGCCTGCAGGGCAGCCCCTCACGGCCGTACGCGTCGAGCGAGCGGTCGAAGTAGCCGGACTCGCCGTTGACGTTGACGTAGAGGCTGTCGAAGCTGGTGCCGCCGACCGCCAGGGCCTGGTTCATCACGTCCCGGATGTGGCCGAGGAGTTCGGCGGTGCGCGGGTGCGTGAAGGTCGCGGTGGGGCGTTCGAAGTGGATGCGGGCGCGCCACAGGGCCTCGTCCGCGTAGATGTTGCCGACCCCGCTGATCAGCGACTGGTCGAGCAGGGCCCGTTTGATCGTCGTCCGCTTGCGGCGCAGGGCCCGGTGGAAGGCCTCGTCGTCGAACAGCGGGTCCAGGGGGTCGCGGGCGATGTGCGCGATGACGTCGGGCAGGCCGTCGTCGGTGGTGTCGTGCAGCGACAGCCCGCCGAAGGTGCGCTGGTCGACGAAGCGGAGTTCGGTGTCCAGGTCGTCGCCGAACCGGACCCGGACTCTGAGGTGCTTCTCGTCCGGCGCCTCGTGCGGCTGGACCAGCAGCTGGCCGCTCATGCCGAGGTGCGCCAGCACCGCTTGGCGGGTGTCCTCCAGGGGCAGCCACAGGTACTTGCCGCGGCGGCTGGGCACGCCGACGCGGTGGCCCTTGAGACGGTGTGTGAAGTCGTCGGCGCCGGCCACGTGACGGCGCACGGCGCGCGGGTGCAGCACCTCGGCGTCGGCGACGACCCGGTGGGCGACCCACCGTTCCAGGCCGCGCCGGACGACTTCGACCTCGGGCAACTCGGGCATGGGATCCCCCCGTGGGCAGACCGGTGTACGAGCCGAGCGCCCGTCCCGGGTCGGGAACGGGCGCTCGGGATGTGCTGTTCGCCGTGCGGTCAGGCGGAGAGCGACGACGGGCTGTCCCCGTCTCCGGCGGCTTCTTCGGCGACCGCCTCGGCCGCTGTCTCGGCGACCGCCTCGGCCGCCGTCTCGGCGACCGCCGCGGCCGTCGTCTCGGCCGCCGCCGCGGCGCGCTGGTCCGCCGCGGCCCGGATGGACCGCCACGCGGACTCGGCGGCCTGCTGCTCCGCCTCCTTCTTGCTGCGGCCGGTGCCGGTGCCGTACGAGACGCCTCCGACGCGGGCGGCAGCGGTGAAGGTCTTCTCGTGGTCGGGGCCGGTCTCCGTGACCAGGTACTCGGGAACGCCGAGCCCCTCGGTCGCGGTGAGCTCCTGCAGGGACGTCTTCCAGTCCAGGCCGGCTCCGAGGTTGGAGGACTTCTCGATCAGCGGGTCGAACAGGCGGTGCACCAGTTCGGAGGCCGCGTCGAGGCCCTGGTCGAGATAGACCGCGCCGATCACCGCTTCCAGGGTGTCGGCGAGGATGGACGCCTTGTCCCGGCCTCCCGTGCCTTCCTCACCGCGGCCGAGCCGGATGAAGGAGCCAAGGTCGAGACCGCGGCCGACCTCCGCCAGCGCACGCGAGTTGACCACCGCGGCCCGCAGCTTGGCCAGCTGGCCTTCGGGCAGGTCGGGGTGGGTGTTGTACAGCGTGTCCGTGACCACGAGGCCGAGCACGGAGTCCCCGAGGAACTCCAGGCGCTCGTTGGTCGGCAGACCGCCGTTCTCGTATGCGTAGGAACGGTGGGTCAGCGCTCGCACCAGAAGGGCGGACTCGACCTTGTAGCCGAGCCGCCCTTCCAGAAGCGTGTGGGACGAGGCCGTGTTGTCCGCTTTCTTCTTGGCGGACGGGTCCGCCTTGGCGTCATCCGCCTTCTTGGCAGTGGACACGGTGCCTCTCACCAGCCGCTCAGACCTCGAGGACCTGGCGCTTGTTGTAGGTGCCGCAAGACGGGCACGCGATGTGCTGCAGCTTGGGCTCGTGGCAGCGCTCGCACGCAACCAGGGTGGGGACCGCAGCCTTCCACTGCGACCGGCGGTGGCGCGTGTTGCTGCGCGACATCTTCCGCTTCGGAACAGCCACGGCTACTTCTCCTGCTTCTCGTCGACGCGCGCTGATCGAGTCGCGTCGCCGCTCATCTCGTCCTTCTCGCCGTCCGTCATGGTGTCGGCGAGTCCCTGCAGTGCCGCCCAACGGATGTCGACGGCGTCATGGTGGTGGTCCGGGTCGTCCGCGAGGCGTGCTCCGCACTCGGCGCACAGTCCCGGGCAGTCTTCCTGGCACACCGGCTGCATCGGCAGTGCGAGCACCACCGCATCACGCAGCACTGGTTCGAGGTCGAACAGGCCGTCCTCGAGGAAGAGCCTGTCCTCGTCGTCCTCGGCGTCGTCGCCCGGTTCCGCGTGGTGCGTGCGGCCCCGGTCGTCGGCGTCAGGGTACGAGAACATCTCCTGGAAGTCCGCTTCGACATCGAGCTGAAGCGGCTCCAGACACCTTACGCACTCCCCCTCGGCCTGTGCACGGGCGGTGCCTGTGACGAGCACCCCTTCCATGACCGACTCGAGCCGGAGTTCGAGTTCCACCGGGGCGCCTTCCGGCACTCCGATGACCCCCTGGATACCCAGGTCCCTGGGAGCGTCGACGGTGCGGTTCAGGCGCTGCAGCGCGCCGGGCCGCCGGCCCAGCTCGTGCGTGTCGAACACGAGAGGGTTGCGGTGGTCGAGGCGGGCGTTGGAGGCCATTCCTGCTTTCGATCCGAACTCGGGGGGACGCCGCCTTCAGGTGTGCGGGCAGCGTTGATCGCGGATGTACGCGCGACCGAACAGCCAGGATACTGGACCTTTCGCCTACGGCCCAATCGGCGGGTTGCTCACTGGCCGCGGCCCTGCTCGTACTCCCGCAGCTGCTCGGGGGTGATCATGCCGGTGTCGAACAGGCTGGTCTCGTCGAGGGCGTATCCCGCCTGGGCCTGCGAGGCCTGCTGAGGCTGCGGGGCCTGGTTCGGGTCGTAGGCGGGCTGCTGGGCGTCGTAGCCCTGGAGGGGGGCGCCGGCCGACGCGTAGCCGGAGGCGGTGGAGTAGGGGTCGGCCTGCTGGTAGCCGTACGGGTCCGGCCGGCCGCCGTACTGCTGCTGGTAGCCGTCGTAGGCGTCCTGCTGGACGGGGGCGCCTTGGGTGTAGCCCGAGTACGCCGGCTGCTGGTCGTACTGCTGGGACCGGCCTGCCGCCGCCTGGGCGTCCTGCTCCGCCAGGGCCGCCAGGTCGGCCAGGTAGTCGGCGTCGCTGGAGTGCTGCACGGTGCCCTGGTCGTCGGCGAGGGCGCCGAGGTCGTCGGTGGCGATGCGGCCGTGCAGCTTCTGACGGCCGCGGCCGACGGCCTCCAGGGTCTTGGCGAGGACCGCCTCGAAGGCGCCCAGCTTGCTGTCCACGTACGCGTCCGCGTCGCGGCGCAGGGTCTCCGGGTCGTGGCTGCGTTCCGGGGCGTCCTCGTCCTCGTAGCCCTGCTCGTCGAGGCCGGGGCCCGTGCCGAGCAGCTTCTCGCGGCCGCGGCCGACCGAGCCGAGGGTCTTGGTGAGGACGACCTCGAAGTTGGCGAGCTTGGAGTCGACGTAGTCGTCGGCCTCGGCGCGGATCTCCTCGGCCTCCTTGCGGGCCTCGGCGAGGATGCGGTCCGCCTCGGCCTGGGAGCGGCGGGCGATCTCGGTGTCGGAGACCAGGGAGCCGCGCTCGGCGTGCGCCTGCCCGATGATCCGCTCGGCCTCCTGACGGGCCTGCTCCACCATCTGCTCGCGGTCGCCGATCAGCTCCTGCGCCTGCGCCAGCGAGCCGGGCAGGGCCTGGCGCACCTCGTCCAGCATCGCGAGCAGTTCGGCGCGGTTGACCACGCACGAGGCCGACATGGGCATGGACCGGGCGCCGGAGACCGCGGCGACGATCTCATCGAGCTTCTTCTGCACGTCCACCGTGTGCTCGCCACTTCCTGCCGATGTGTTGGAGACGGACGGGACGACTGTAGCCCCATCAGCCCTGGCGCAGGCGCCCGTTCAGGGCCTCCAGGACCACCGGCGGCACCAGGTGGGAGACGTCGCCGCCCCAGGTCGCCACCTCCTTGACGAGCGAGGAGGACAGGAAGCTGTAGGTGGGGTTGGTCGGCACGAACAGGGTCTCCACGCCGGAGAGCCCGTTGTTCATCTGGGCCATCTGCAGCTCGTAGTCGAAGTCGCTGACCGCGCGCAGGCCCTTGACGATGGCCGGGATGTCGCGTTCCTTGCAGTAGTCGACGAGGAGGCCGTGGAAGGCCTCCACGATCACGTTGCCGTACTCGGCGGTGACCTGGCGGATCAGGTCGATCCGCTCGTCGATCTCGAACAGGCCCTTCTTGGACTTGTTGATCATCACCGCGACGTACACCTCGTCGTAGAGGTGGGAGGCGCGGGAGATGATGTCGAGGTGTCCGTTGGTGATCGGGTCGAACGACCCGGGGCATACGGCGCGGCGCACTTGTGATCCCTCGCTCTCCGGTCCGGTCATCGTGCGTCTTCGCACGTAGAGGCGGCGCGACCGTACCAAAACGTTCCCTCGCCGTAGCGACGGGCCCGGATCGCGGCGAAGCCGTCCGGCCACCTGAACTCGCCGCCTCTGGTGCTGCGCTCCACGGTGACGAGGGCCTGCGCCGCGAGCCAGCCCTGCGAGCGGAGTGTGAGGAGAATCTCCCGAAGATCGTCGTCCGGGACGGCGTAGGGCGGATCGAGGAAGACGATGTCGTACGGCTCCTCGGGCGCCGGCGACTGGACGACCTGTTCGGCGCGGCCCGCCCGGACCTCGGCGCCCGGCAGGCCGAGGCGGCCGACGTTCTCCCGCACGACGCGGGCCGCGCGGGCGTCGGCCTCGACGAGGAGGACGTGGCCCGCGCCGCGGGAGAGCGCCTCCAGGCCGACGGCGCCGGAGCCGGCGTACAGGTCGAGGACCCGCTCGCCGTCGAGGGGGCCGCCGAGCAGGGACTGCCAGGTGGAGAACAGGCCCTCGCGCGCGCGGTCGGAGGTCGGGCGGGTGCCGGTACCGGGAGGGACGGCCAGGCGGCGTCCGCCGGCCGCGCCGGCGATCACGCGGGTCATCGCGGGTCCTCGTTCGTCGGATGGGTCATGGATGGGGTCATGGATGGGGTCATGGATGGGCCGTCGGACGGGTCATGGACGGGTCGTCCGATGGCTCGTCGGACGGGTCGTCCGACGGTCGTCCGACAGTCGGCCGGACGGCCACGGGTCCAGTCTCGCAGCCGGGGGCAAGGGGGTGCTCACGCGCTGCCGGCGGCCGGACTCACCCCTTCTCCAGGTACTGCTCCCGCTCCTCGTCCAGCAAGGCGTCCAGAGCGGTGCGCAGGCCCGGCAGGCCGGTCAGCTCCGGGTCGGCCGCCACGACGGCCGTCGCCTCCTGTCTCGCCTCGGCGATGATCTCCTCGTCCTCGATGACCGTGAGCATGCGCAGGCTGGTGCGGGCGCCGGACTGGGCCTGGCCGAGGACGTCGCCCTCGCGGCGCTGTTCGAGGTCGATGCGGGAGAGCTCGAAGCCGTCGAGGGTGGCGGCGACCGCGCTCAGGCGCTGCCGCGCCGGGGCGGCCTCCGGCATCTCGGTGACCAGCAGGCACAGGCCGGCCGCGGAGCCCCGGCCGACGCGGCCGCGCAGCTGGTGCAGCTGGGAGACGCCGAAGCGGTCGGCGTCCATGATCACCATCGCGGTGGCGTTCGGGACGTTGACGCCGACCTCGATGACGGTGGTGGCGACCAGGACGTCGGTCTCGCCGGCGGCGAAGCGGCGCATGACGGCGTCCTTGTCGTCCGGCGCCATACGGCCGTGCAGGACCTCGATGCGGAGCCCCTGGAGCGGGCCCTTCGCCAGCTGGGCGGCCACGTCGAGGACGGCCAGCGGGGGCCGCTTCTCGGCCTCGTCCTCCGGCGACTTGCGCTTCTTCGGGTCCGCGCCCTCGTCGTCCTCGTCGCCGATGCGGGGGCAGACGACGTACGCCTGGTGGCCGCCCGCCACCTCCTCGCGCACCCGCTCCCAGGCGCGGGCGAGGAAGTGGGGCTTGTCGGCGGCCGGGACGACATGGCTGGCGATGGGCGAGCGGCCGGCCGGGAGCTGGTCGAGGACGGAGGTCTCCAGGTCGCCGAAGACGGTCATGGCGACGGTGCGCGGGATGGGGGTGGCGGTCATGACGAGCAGGTGCGGCGGCTGCTTGCCCTTCCCGCGCAGGGCGTCGCGCTGTTCGACGCCGAAGCGGTGCTGCTCGTCGACCACGACCAGCCCGAGGTCGTGGAACTGCACCTTGTCCTCGATCAGCGCGTGCGTGCCGATGACGAGGCCCGCCTCGCCGGTGACGAGGTCGAGCAGTGCCTGCCGCCGGGCGGCCGCGCCGGTGGAGCCGGTGAGCAGGACCACCTTCGTGGCCTGTTCGGCCCCGCCGAGCATGCCCCCCTCGGCCAGCTCCCCCATCATCTCCACCACGGACCGGTGGTGCTGCTGGGCGAGCACCTCGGTGGGCGCCAGCATCGCGGCCTGACCGCCGGCGTCGACGACGGCGAGCATGGCGCGCAGGGCGACCAGGGTCTTCCCCGAACCGACCTCGCCCTGCAGCAGCCGGTGCATCGGGTGCTCGGTCGCGAGGTCGGCGAAGATCTCCTCGGAGACCTTCCGCTGGCCCTCGGTGAGGGTGAAGGGGAGGCGGGCGTCGAAGGCCGTGAGGAGGCCGTCGGAGGACGGTCTGCGGGGTACGGCGGGCAGCAGGGTGTCGGCGTGCCGGCGACGGGCCAGGGCCACCTGGAGGACGAACGCCTCGTCCCACTTCAGGCGGGCGCGGGCGTCGGCGACGTCGGCCTTGGTGTGCGGGCGGTGGATCTTCAGCAGGGCCTCGGGCAGGGGGACCAGGCCGCGGCCCTCGCGCAGGGAGGGCGGAAGGGGGTCGACCGCCTCCTGGGCGGTGGGCAGCACCGTCTGGATCGCCTTGCCGATCTTCCAGGACTCCAGCTTGGCGGTGGCGGGGTAGATGGGGATCAGGGCGCCGGCCCAGGTCTCGGGCGTCTCCCCCGGGTCGCCCTCCGCGCCGCGCAGCAACTCGTAGGCGGGGTGGGCCAGTTGGAGGCGGCGGTTGAAGACGGAGACCTTGCCGGAGAACATCGCGCGGGTGCCCGGCAGGAGTTCCTTGTGGGGCTTGTGCACGCCGTTGCCGAAGAAGACCAGCTGGAGCCTGCCGCTGCCATCCGTGATCGTGACCTCGAGGCGCTGGCCCTTGCCCCGGGGGGCCCTGGAGGAGGCGAAGGTGTGCAGGCGGGCGTCGGCGACCATCGCGACCACCGTGACGTGCTCGTCCATGGGGAGGTCGGCGAGGTGGGTGAGCTGGCCGCGCTCCTCGTATCTGCGCGGGTAGTGGTGGAGGAGGTCGCCGACGGTGTGCAGGCCGAGGTGCTCGGCCATCACCTTCGCGGTGGCGGGGCCGAGCACCGACTTCAGCGGCTGTTGCAGTGGTCCTTGCAGTGCGGGCACAGGATCCATTGCACACCACGGCACTGACATTGCCTTATGCGTACCCCGAAACCCATGGTCAGGCGGTTCGGTCCGGCCCTAGGATGACGCGCCTCCGGCCATCCCGCGGTCACCGCCCCACCAGGGACCGCCCGACCCCGCGCCTCCCCCGTCCCCCCACCGGCGCAGCGATGATGGACTCCCAGACCTCACAGTCATCCCAGCCGTCCCACTCACCCCACCCACCTCACATGTTCCAGGTCGACCTGCGCGGCCTGGTGGACCTGCTGTCCCATCACCTCTACTCGAGCCCCAAGGTCTACCTGCGGGAGCTGCTGCAGAACGCCGTCGACGCCATCACGGCCCGGCGCGCGGAAGAGCCCGGCGCCCCCGCGCGGGTGCGGCTCCACGCGGATTCCCCCGACGGCGGTGCCGCCCTGCGGATCGAGGACACCGGCGTCGGGCTGACGGAGTCGGACGTGCACGACCTGCTGGCCACCATCGGACGCAGCTCCAAGCGCGCCGACGGCATCCAGGAGGTCCGCTCGGACTTCCTCGGGCAGTTCGGCATCGGCCTGCTGGCCTGCTTCGTGGTCGCCGAGCGGATCCGCGTGGTCAGCCGCAGCGCCCGGACGCCGGACGCGGCGCCCGTGGAGTGGACGGCGAGCGACGACGGCTCGTACACCGTGCGGACGCTGCCCCCTGAGGCGCGGCCCGAGCCGGGCACCACCGTGCACCTGGTGGCGCGGGCCGGGGCCGCGGAGTGGCTGTCGCCGGAGCGGGTGCTCACGCTCGCGCGCCACTTCGGCTCCCTGCTGCCCTACGACGTCCGGGTCGGCGACGAGACGGTCACCGACCTGCCCGCGCCCTGGGACCGCCCGTACCCCTCCCCCGCCGCCCGCCGGGTGGCCCTGGCGCGGCACTGTCACGAGCTGTTCGGCTTCACCCCGCTGGACTCGATCGGGCTGGACGTGCCGCTCGCCGGGATCCGCGGGGTGGCCTACGTCCTGCCGTCGGCCGTCAGCCCCGCCCAGCGGGCGACGCACCGCGTCCACCTCAAGGGCATGCTGCTGACCGAGCGGGCCGAACAGCTGCTGCCGGACTGGGCGTTCTTCGTGCGTTGCGTCCTGGACACGGACAGCCTGCGGCCGACCGCCTCCCGGGAGTCGCTCTACGAGGACGAGACGCTGGCGGCCGTGCGGGAAGCGCTCGGCGAGCGGATCCGGTCCTGGCTGACGGGCCTCGCGGCCGGGGACCCGGAGCGGCTGGCGGCCTTCCTGGCCGTGCACCACCTGGGCGTGAAGTCGCTCGCGCGGCACGACAGGGAGATGCTGCGCACGATGCTGCCGTGGCTGCCCTTCGAGACGACGGACGGGCGGCTGTCGCTGGAGGAGTTCGCGCAACGGCACCCGGTGGTGCACTTCACGCGGACCGTCGAGGAGTACCGGCAGGTCGCGCCGATCGCGTCCGCGCAGGGCGTCGGGGTGATCAACGGCGGCTACACGTACGACAGCGAGCTGGTCGAGGCGCTGCCGTCGGTGCGGCCGGGGACGGTGGTCGCCGAGCTGGACGCGGACACGGTGACCGCGCACCTGGACGCCGTCGACCCGTCGGAGGAGCTGGCGCTGGCCGGGTTCCTGGCGGCGGCGCGGGCCAGGCTGGACCCGGTGGGGTGCGACATCGTGCTCCGCGCCTTCCACCCGCTGTCCGTCCCCGCCCTCCACCTGGACGACCGCGCGGCCCGTCACGAACAGGCCCGCGCCGAGGCGGAGGAGCAGGCCGACGACCTGTGGGCCGGCATCCTCGGCTCGCTGCGCGGCAGCGCCCCGCGCGCGCGTCTGGTGCTCAACCACCTCAACCCGCTGGTGCGGCGGATCAGTTCGCTGGGTGATCCGGAGCTGATCGGCACCGCGACGGAGTCCCTGTACGGGCAGGCCCTGCTGATGTCCCAGCGTCCGCTGCGGCCGGCCGACTCGGCACTGCTGAACAGGGCGTTCATCGGCCTGCTGGAGTGGGCCACGCACGGCGAGGACGGTCACCGGTGAGCGGCGTCACGGACATCGATTCCCTCCGCCGGGCGATGGCGGACAACTCCGAACAGCCGGAGGGGCCGGCCCGCAACGCGCGCGCGGAGCAGTTGCTCGCCGAGGCCGAGAAGCTGGACGTCCCGCTGGCCGTGATCGAGGCGCTCGGGCACCAGCTGAAGGTCTACAACTACAGCTCCGAGAAGGACAAGATGTTCGTCCCCTTCGCGCGCCTGCTGCGCATGTGGGACGAGCGTCCGGAGGACTTCGACGAGTACGAGACGCACTCGCTGCACTGGGTCTTCAAGTGGATGTCGGCCGGCATGCTCGACCAGCCGCACATCCCGCTCGCCTCGATCGAGAAGTGGCTCGCCGAGATGGAGCACCGTTACCGGCTCGCGGGTCACTCCGAACGGGCGGTGCGCAGCGCCGAGTTGAGCGTGGCCGCGCATGTCGGGGACGTGGAGCGGGCGGAACGGGCGTACGCCGCGTGGCTGGCCGCGGACCGGGACGCGATGGCCGACTGCCACGCGTGCGAGCTGCACGGGCAGGGCTGGTGGCAGGCGGAGCGGGGCCGGGACGCGGAGGCGCTGCGGCTGTGGCGGCCGGTCCTGGACGGCGAGTTCACCTGCGCGCACGAACCGCATACGGTGCTGGCGTCCTCCCTGGTGCCGCTGCTGCGGCTGGACCGGCCCGGCGAGGCGCGCGCCAACCACCTGCGGGGCTTCCGGCTGGTGCGGTCCATGGAGAGCATGCGGGGCGCGTACGCGGACCACGTGGAGTTCTGCGCGCTGACCGGCAACGAGGCGCGCGGTCTCGAACTGCTCGCGGAGCGGCCGGCGTACTTCACGGACACCGGGCATCCGCGCAGCAAGCTGGACTTCATGGCGGTCGTGGCGCTGCTCATGGACCGGCTGGAGCAGCGGGGGCTGGGCGAGGAGCAGGTGCCGGGTCCGGCGGGCCGGGCGTGGACGGCGCGGGAACTGGGCGCGCACGCGCGCGCGGAGGCCCTCGCCCTGGCGGCGCGGTTCGACCAGCGCAACGGCACCCCGTACGTCAGTGACCGGGCACGCGCGCGCATGGCGCAGGAGCCGCTGGTGGAACGGCTGCCGCTCGGTGTGCGCACCGCCCGCCCGGTCTCCGCGCCACCGCCTCCCGTGGCGGCGCCGGTCGCCGCGGGCGCGAGCGAGCCCGGCCTGGACGCCCTGCTGGCCGAGGCGCGGCGGCTGTCGGAGGGCCTGCGACCGCACGCCGTCGAGGCGTGGGCGGCGGTCGCACGGGCCGCGGAGGCGGCCGGCGGCGACCGGCTGGACGCCCGCGACCGCGCCGAGGTCGTCGACCACGAGGCGATGGGCCGGGGACCGGAGGGCGCCGAGCTGTTCGAGCGGGCCGCCGAGCTGTACGCGGAGGCGGGCGATCCCGGGGAGGCGCTGGCGGCACGCACGCGTGCGGCCTACGTACGCGCCCTGGCGGGCCGGGTCGAGGAGGCCCTCGCCGCGGTCGCCGAGCCCTGCGACCGGGTGCTGGCGCTGTACGCCGAGGGCGCCACGGGTGTACGGCCGACGGCGTCCGTGCTGATGGGGCGGGCGCGGATCTGGATGCGGCGGGTGCAGGAGGCGGGCGAGGCCGCCGGGGGCGGAGGCGTCGCGGAGGAGATCACCGCCGGGGCCGAGGCCGCGGTGCGCGAGGTGCTCACCCTGGTCGACGGGCACGCCGGGGGCGACATACGGCTCGCCTCGCGGGCGGCCGAGGCGCGGGCGATGCTGGCGGACCTCGCGGCCCGCGCGGGGGACCTGGCGGAGGCGGCGGAGCTGTTCCGGCGGGCCGCCGCGCAGTTCGTCGACGCGGGGCTGCCGTGGTTCGCGGTGGAGTACGAGGCGCGGCTGGCCGGACTGGCGCACCACCTGGGCGACGTCGCGGAGGCGGAACGGGCGCTGCGGGCGGCCCTGGAGCACGGCGGACCGTACCTGGAGGCGGTCGGACGGGCCCAGCTCCACCTCCAGCTCGCCGAGGTGCTCGGCGGGCGGGACCTGGCCGAGGAGGCCGCCGCGCACGCCCTGGAGGCCGCCCACTGGGCCGACGAGGCCGACGAGGGTCCCGCGCTGGGCGCCTGGGCCCGGCACCAGCTCGGCGGCCTGCTGCTGCGCCAGGGCCGGTGGGCGGAGGCCGCGGAGGTGCTGGAGTCCGCGCTGCCCGACCTGAACGTCCGGACGCACGGCGACGGCGCGGTCGTGCAGACGCTGTGGTGGCTCGGCGACTGCCTGAGCGAGCTCGGCGAGCACCGCGCGTCCGCGGAACGGCGGCTGCGGGCGGCCGAGATCGCCCGGCACTGGCCGGAGCAGCACGACCACGCCACGCTCGCCCACCTCGCCGCCGAGTCCCTCGGGCACGCGGGGCTGCCGGCCGAGGCCGACCGGGCCTACGTGCGCGCGGGCGAGCTGTGGCGCTCCCTCGGCGACGTCCACGGCCTGGTGCGCTCCCTGCGCGCCCGCGCGTGGCTCGCGCTGCGCACGGACGACGGAGCCGGGGCGGCACGGGAGTTGATGACGGACGCGGTCCGGGAGTGCCGGGCGGCGCTGGACGCCGGCCCGCCCGACGAACCGGCGCGGCCGCAACTGCTCGCCGAACTCGGGCACACGCACCGCCAGTTCGGCGAACTGCTGGCCCGTTCCGCCGCCGAGGACACCGACGACGACGCCATCCGGGCCACGCTGGAGGCAGCCCTGTCCCAGGTCTCCGAGGCGGCCGCGGTGTTCGCCTCCCTCGGCGGCGACGCCCTGCACAGCCGCACCGGCGCCGAACTGGCCGCCGGGTGGCTGGAGGCCGACCTCGGCCGGCCCGAGCGGGCGTCGGCACGCGCGCGTGCGGTGCTGGCGGCGTACGACGGCCGCGACGAGTCGGAGACGACCGACGAACCGGACGAGCCCGACGGGACGGTCGCGGGGCGGCGGGCGGAGGCGGAGCACCTGCTGCGGGCCGTCCGGGAGCAGCAGACCGGCTGAGCGGCCCCGCGAGGCTGCCGACCGCGGGGCTGGAGCGCGCAGAGCGACGCCGGACGGCACAACGCAGGGCGGCGGGGCACAGGCTGCCGGCACCAGGCCCCAGGACGCAGACCGGCGGAACGCAGGGCTGCGGCGTCCGGGAGCCCCACGCCGACCGAGCTGCCCCGCCCCGCAAGGCCACGGACGCAGGACCACGGACGCAGGACCGCGGGGCACAGCACGGCAGGACGCAAGGCAGCGGGCGCGCGAGCGGAGTGACGCAAGACGGCGGGACGCCAGAGCGGCGGATCGTCCGGAGCCCCACGCCGACCGAGCTGCCCCGCCCCGCAAGGCCGCGGACGCTGGACCGCGGGGCGCAGGGCGGCAGGGCGCGAGGCGGCGGGCGCGCGAGCGGAGTGACGCAAGACGGCGGGACGCCAGAGCAGCGGGACGCCAGAGCGGCGGATCGTCCGGAGCCCCACGCCGACCGAGCTGCCCCGCCCCGCAAGCCCGCGGACGCAGGACCACGGGGCGCAGGGCGGCAGGACGCAAGGCAGCGGGGCGCAAGGGGCCGCGGGGCGCAAGGGGCCGCGGGGCGCAAGGGGCCGCGGGGGCGCGCTACTCGACGCCGATCAGCAGCGGGGCGCCCTGCCGTCCGCCGTGGTGGACGACCGTGTCGACGGCGAGGTACGACTCACGCACGCGTGCTTCGAGGTGGCCGGCGATGGACTCGGGCGCCTCGTCGCCGAGGACGAGCGTGACGAGTTCGCCGCCGGCCGCGAGCATGCGGTCGAGGACCGTCTCGGCGACGGCGGTGACGTCGGAGCCGATCACGGCCACGTCGCCCTCGATCAGGCCGAGCACGTCGCCGGCCTGGCAGATCCCGGCCGTGGTCCAGGACTCGCGTTCGGCGACGGCCACCTCGGCGTACCGGGTCGCGCCCGCCGCCGAGGTCATCGCCACGACGTCCTCGTCGAAGCGGCGCCCGGGCTCGTGCACGGCCAGCGCCGCGATCCCCTGGACCGGGGAGCGCGTCGGGATCAGGGCCACCCGGACGCCCTCGGCGCGCGCCTGCTCGGCCGCCGCGGCAGCGGTGTGGCGCAGCTCGGCGTCGTTGGGCAGCAGCACGACCTCGCGCGCGTGGGCCCGCCGTACGGCGTCCACGAGCTCCCCGCTGGCGGGCGGCTCCCCCGGGCGCGCGAGCACGCTGGTCGCGCCGGCCTCGGCGTACAGCCCGGCCAGTCCCTCGCCGGGCACGACGGCCACCACCGCGCGCTGGGCGGGCTCCTGCGGCAGGCGCTCACCGGCGCGCGTGTGCACGGCGCCGGCCCCGAAGTGGGTGATCCTGATCCGGTGCGGCCGTCCGGCCTCGATGCCCGCCTCCACCGCGGCCCCGGCGTCGTCCACGTGCACGTGGACGTTCCACAGCCCGTCGCCGCCGACCACGACCAGCGAGTCCCCGAGGCCGTCGAGGCGTTCGCGCAGCCGCGCCACCGCCGCGTCCCCGGCCTCCAGGAGGTAGATCACCTCGAAGGCGGGGCCGCCGTCCTCCGGGCCGTCGCCGCACTCGCCGCCGGCGCCGGCGGTCGTGCGGTCCGCCGCGCCCTCCTCGGGCCCGTCGGCCGCGTCCGCCACGCGCGCGTGGGCCGGGGCGACCCGCACCGGCACCGCCCTCGGCGTCTCCCCCGTGAACGTCTCCACCAGCGCGGCCAGCACCGCCACCAGCCCCCGGCCGCCGGCGTCGACCACCCCGGCGCGGCCCAGCACCCCCAGCTGGCCGGGCGTCGCGGCGAGTGCCGCCCGCGCGCCCTCGTAGGCGGCCCGCGCGACCGCCCCGCAGTCCCCGTCCGCCGCGACGGCCGCCTCCGCGGCGGCGGCGGCGACCGACAGGACCGTGCCCTCGACGGGGTGCTCGACGGCCCGGCGGGCGGACTCGGCGGCGTTGTGCAGGGCGCGCCGCAGACCGGGTCCGTCGGTGTGCGGTGTCTCACCGTCGGCGAGGACCTGGGCCATGCCGCGCAGCAACTGCGCGAGGATCGTCCCGGAGTTGCCCTGCGCGCCGATCAGTGCCCCGTGCGCCATCGCGTGCACCGCGTCGGCCAGCAGGGGCCCGTCGGTGCTGCCCGGCGCCCGGGAGCCGGTCTCGTGGGCCGTGAACACCGCCTCGACGGCCGCGACGGCTGACTCCACGGTCAGGTACAGGTTCGTGCCGGTGTCCCCGTCGGCGACGGGGAAGACGTTGATCGCGTCGATCTCCTCGCGCGCGCGTCCGAGCGCCTCCAGCGCGAGGCCGCACCAGGTGCGCACCGCGAGAGCATCGAAGAATGTCTGCGGCACGTGCGCCACCTGCGCCTCCTTGAGCTGCTGGACTGCACGCAGCGTAGACCCCGGGCCGGTGCGGACCCGGCGGCGGGCCGGACGGGGGCCGGGAGCGGGGGTCTGAGCAGCCATGGTAGTTTCGTTGCACCGGCGCGGTCGTTGTATGCTGCTCCGGTTGCCCGATCCTGATCGGGCCATTCCCCTGGCAACGCCATCCAGATCGCTGATCCTAGATCTTGATCCCGGCATGCCGGGATCAACCGTAAGTGCATCTGAAGTCTTTGGAGTGACCCGTGGCTGCCAACTGCGACGTCTGCGGCAAGGGGCCGGGCTTCGGCAACAACATCTCGCACTCGCACCGCCGTACGTCCCGCCGCTGGAACCCGAACATCCAGCGTGTGCGTACCGTGGTGGGCGGGACGCCGAAGCGCGTGAACGCTTGCACCTCGTGCATCAAGGCCGGCAAGGTCTCGCGCTGACGCTCTGCTGTTGAGCGCGCGGCCACCGCTGGTTCGCTGCACGGAGCCGGTCCACCACCAGGTGGGCCGGCTTCCTGCTGTGCCCGGGGCCCGGAGGCGGGTCAGGGCGAGGGAGTCTCCCTCCTGAGGGCCCACCCGTGGTCGACGGGTCCGATGCCGGCGCCGAGCGGGAAGCCGGCGGCGATCGCCCCGGTGACGTACTCCTTGGCCGCGGCCACCGCCTCGGGCACGGACCGCCCCTTCGCGAGCTGCGCGGCGATCGCCGAGGCGAGGGTGCAGCCCGTGCCATGCGTGTGCCGGTTGTCGAGCCGGGGCGCGCGCAGCCAGTGCTCCACGGAGCCGTCGGTGAGCAGGTCCACGGCGTCGCCGGGCAGGTGACCGCCCTTGATCAGCACCCACGCCGGACCGTACGCGAGGACGGCCGCCGCGGCCGGGCGCAGCTGCGCCTCCGACTCCACCCGCACACCCGTGAGCCGGGCCACCTCGTCGAGGTTCGGCGTCGCGACGGTCGCGACCGGAAGCAGCCTCGTCCGTACGGCGTACAGCGCGGAGGCCGCGAGCAGCGGGTCCCCGTGCTTGGAGACGCCCACCGGGTCGACGACCGCAGGCGCGTCCGTCGCGCCGATCAACTCGGCCACCGCCTCGACGAGTTCGGCCGAGGCGAGCATCCCGGTCTTCACGGCCTGTACGCCGATGTCGTCGACCACGCTGCGGTACTGGGCCCGCACCGCCTCCACCGGCAGCTCCCAGGCGCCCTGCACGCCCACGGAGTTCTGCGCGGTGACCGCCGTGACGACGCTCATCCCGTGCACCCCGAGCGCCAGCATGGTCTTCAGGTCGGCCTGGATCCCGGCGCCCCCGCCGGAGTCGGAGCCCGCCACCGTCAGCACGCGCGGGATCACGCCTCGATGTCCCCGAAGTGGTCCCAGCCGCCCTTGCTGGTCCACGGCGCCCCGTCGACCGTCACCTGGGGCAGCGCCGAGGGGTTGAGCACCTCGCCGATCACCTTCCAGCGCGCGGGCAGCTTCACGTCCGGCGGGAAGGTCGCCACGATCGCGTGGTCCTCTCCTCCGGTCAGCACCCACTGCATGGGGTCGACGCCGACGGCCTGCCCGATGTCGTTCATCTGGGACGGGATGTCGATCGCGCCGGAGCGGATGTCGATGCGGACCTTGCTGGCCTCGGCGATGTGCCCGAGGTCGGCGATCAGCCCGTCGCTGACGTCGCACATCGCGGTCGCGCCGAGCGCCGCGGCGGCCGGCCCGGCGTGGTAGGGCGGCTCGGGGCGCCGGTGCGCCTCGACGAACGCCCGCGGGGAGCGGAAGCCGCGGGAGAGCACCGCGTGCCCGGCCGCGGACCAGCCCAGCCAGCCGGTGACCGCGACCCGGTCGCCGGGCTGCGCGCCGCCCCGGGTGACGGGCTCCTGGTTGCGCAGGTCGCCGAGCGCGGTGATCGACACCATGATCGTGTCGCCGCGTACGACGTCGCCGCCGACCACGGAGGCGCCCGCGACCTGGCACTCGTCGCGCAGGCCGTCCATCAGCTCGCTCGGCCAGGTCACCGGCAGCTCGGCCGGCACGACCAGGCCGAGCAGCAGCGCGGTCGGCACGGCGCCCATGGCGGCGATGTCCGCGAGGTTCTGCGCGGCCGCCTTGCGTCCCACGTCGTAGGCGGTGGACCAGTCGCGGCGGAAGTGCCGTCCCTCCAGGAGGATGTCGGTGCTGGCCACGACCCGCCGGTCGGGCGCGGCGACGACCGCGGCGTCGTCGCCGGGGCCGACCCGGACCGCCGGGGTGGTGGTGAGACGGGAGGTGAGCTCCCTGATGAGCCCGAACTCCCCGAGCTCACCAACAGTGCCCTTCATTTCCCTTGCTCCCCTTCCGTCCCGTACCGTGCCCGGTCGCGCGTCATCAGTGTCCCCGATACGGTCGAGGTGGCCGTCGGCTTCGGTCGTGCCCGCACCGCGGCGCGCAGGCCCCGGCTACCGCGGGTCTCCCCGTGGCACGCGGCGACGCGATACGGTGGCGTTCCTTTTCCCCACATGATCCTCGTGGCCGCCCTGGAGGTTCCGTGGTACAGGCGTACATTCTGATCCAGACGGAGGTCGGCAAGGCGTCGACCGTCGCCGAGACGATCAGCAAGCTCCCTGGAGTCATCCAGGCCGAGGACGTGACCGGACCGTACGACGTGATCGTGCGCGCCCAGTCCGACACCGTGGACGACCTCGGTCGCATGGTGGTCGCGAAGGTCCAGCAAGTGGACGGCATCACGCGCACCCTGACCTGCCCGGTCGTGCATCTGTAGCCCCCGTCTACCCTTGGCCGGTGAAGTTCTTCCGTCACCGGCTCATCGGCCTGTCCGCGTTCGCCCTGCTGGTCACCGTCGCCGGCTGCTCCTCGGCAGACGAGCACGCGACGGCGGCGGTTCCCAGCCCCTCCCCGAAGGCCGCGAAACTGTGCCGGAACCTCGACGAGGCGCTGCCCGCGAAGGTGGACGGTCAGAGCCGCCGGGATCCCGAGCCCGCGTCCGCGCTGACCGCGGGCTGGGGGAACCCGGCGATCATACTGCGGTGCGGTGTGCCGCGGCCCTCGGAGATGAACGATCCGGAGGCCGACGGCGTGGAGGCGAACGGAGTGGGCTGGCTGCTGCAGAAGCGGGACGACGGCTCGTTCCGATTCACCACGACGCTGCGCGTGGTGTACGTGGAGGTGACGATCCCGAAGGCGCGCACCGGCAACGGCCTGGCGCCGCTGGTGGACCTGGCGCCGGCCGTCGAGAAGGCGATCCCCGAGGGGATCGCCGACTGACTCGCGTCCGACTGACTCGCGTCCGACTGACTCGCCGCCGACTGACTCGCCGCCGACTGACTCGCGGTCGGTCGGCTCTACGCCGGCCGGCCGGCTCAGCGCAGATGCTCGGCGCAGACCCGCCCGTGCGGGCGGCGGCTCAGCGCAGGCCCGTGGACCTGCGCAGCGCCGCCTGCAGCAGCCGGTCCACCAGTTCCGGGTAGCCGATCCCGCTGGCCTGCCACATCTGCGGGTACATCGAGATGGGCGTGAAGCCGGGCATCGTGTTGATCTCGTTGATCACGAACTCCCCGTCCTCGGTGAGGAAGAAGTCCGCGCGCACCAGCCCCTCGCAGGAGGCCGCCTCGAACGCCTCCACGGCGAGCGCCCGCACCTCGGCGGTCTGCTCCGGCGTCAGCGGCGCCGGCACGATGCCCGGGGTGGAGTCGATGTACTTGGCCTCGAAGTCGTAGTAGGCGTGCGCGTCCGGCGGCGGGATCTCCGCGGGCACCGAGGCGCGCGGGCCGTCCTCGAACTCCAGCACGCCGCACTCGATCTCACGGCCGCGCACGGCCGCCTCCACGAGGATCTTCGGGTCGTGCCGCTGGGCCTCCGCGATCGCCTCGTCCAGGCCCGAGAGGTCGTCGACCTTGGTGATGCCGATGGACGAGCCCGCGCGCGCGGGCTTCACGAACAGCGGCCAGCCGTGCTCGCCGGCGAAGTCGACGATCCTCTTGCGGGCGGCCGGCTCGTCCCGCTGCCACTCGCGCGGCCGGATCACCACGTACGGGCCGACCTTGAGCCCGAAGGAGGCGAACACCCGCTTCATGTACTCCTTGTCCTGGCCGACGGCCGAGGAGAGCACGCCCGAGCCGACGTACGGCACGCCGGCCAGGTCCAGCAGCCCCTGCAGGGTGCCGTCCTCGCCGTACGGGCCGTGCAGGACGGGGAAGACGACGTCGACCTCGCCGAGCGCCTTGGGCACCGATCCGGGCTCGCTGTAGACGACTTCGCGGCTGGCGGGGTCTACGGGGAGCACCACGCCGCCCTCGCCGGACTCGGCCAGCTCCGCGACCTCCGGGGTGCGGCGGTCGGTGATCGCCATGCGGTCCGGTTCGTCGGCGGTGAGCACCCAGCGGCCTTCCCGGGTGATGCCGATCGGCAGGACGTCGTACTTCGTCCGGTCGATGGCCCTCAGGACGGCGCCGGCGGTGACCGTGGAGATCCCGTGTTCGGAACTGCGCCCCCCGAACACGACGGCCACGCGCGGCTTGCGAGGCGGCTGCTCAGGGCTCTGGGGAAGGTTCTCGGTGCTCATATCGCGATGAGCGTACCCGGTGGTGGTGCCCGGAGACAGCGTGCGCCCCCCGGTGAGCCGGAGGGCGCGTCGGCGCCGGTGACGCGAACCCGCCGGGGGCTCCCGCACGACCGAGCACGCCGGCGCCGGGCGCCGGGTCGCTCAGCGTCGTTCCGGCTTCGCGCTGCGCGACATCAGCTCCTTGACGGCGACCACCGGGGACTTGCCCTCGTGCACGATGGCGACGACCGTCTCGGTGATGGGCATGTCGACGCCGTGCCGGCGCGCCAGATCCAGCACCGACTCGCAGGACTTGACGCCCTCGGCGGTCTGCTTGGTGACCGCGATGGTCTCCTGCAGGGTCATGCCCTTGCCGAGGTTGGTGCCGAAGGTGTGGTTGCGCGACAGCGGCGAGGAGCAGGTCGCCACCAGGTCGCCCAGTCCGGCCAGTCCGGAGAACGTCAGCGGGTCGGCGCCCAGCGCGACCCCGAGCCGGGTGGTCTCGGCGAGTCCGCGCGTGATGAGGGAGCCCTTGGCGTTGTCGCCGAGGCCCATGCCGTCCGCGATGCCGACCGCGAGACCGATGACGTTCTTGACCGCGCCGCCCAGTTCGCAGCCGACCACGTCGGTGTTGGTGTACGGCCGGAAGTACGGCGTGTGGCAGGCGGCCTGCAGCCGCCGGGCGACGGCCTCGTCGGTGCACGCGACCACCGAGGCGGCCGGCATCCGGGCGACGATCTCCCGGGCCAGGTTGGGCCCGGTGACCACGGCGATCCGGTCCGCGCCGACCTTGGCGACGTCCTCGATCACCTCGCTCATCCGCATGGCGGAACCGAGTTCGACGCCCTTCATCAGCGAGACCAGGACCGTGTCCGGGGCCAGCAGCGGCACCCACTCGGCGAGGTTGGCGCGCAGCGTCTGGGAGGGCACCGAGAGGACCGTGAAGTCGGCGCCCGCGGCGGCCTCGGCGGGGTCGGTGGTGGCCCGCAGGTTCTCCGGGAGCTCCACGCCGGGGAAGTAGTCGGGGTTCGTGCGCCCGGAGTTGATCGCCTCGGCGACCTCCGGGCGGCGCGCCCACAGGGTGACCTGGCACCCGGCGTCGGCCAGCACCGTCCCGAACGCCGTGCCCCACGAACCGGCGCTGAAGACCGCCGCCTTGACAGGTTCGCTCACTTGCTGCCGTCCCTTTCCCGGCCGATCTGCGCCTGGCCGATCTGCGCCTGGCCGGTCTGTGCCTCGGTCCTGCGGCGCTGCTCGATCCGCTCACGACGCGGGTCGTACGGCGTCCCGGGCGCCTTCTCGCCGCGGATCTCCTCCAGCTGGCGGGTGATGGCGGCCATGATGGTCTCGGTCGCCTCCTTCAGCAGCTCGGGAGTCATCTCCTGGTCGTAGAAGCGCGAGAGGTCCACGGGCGGGCCGGCGAGCACGTGGTGGGTCTTGCGCGGGAAGAGGTCCGGCTTCCTCGCGTACGGCGGCAGCAGCTCGTTGGCGCCCCACTGGGCGACCGGAATCACCGGGCACTTGGTCTGCAGGGCGACGCGGGCGGCGCCGGTCTTGCCGGTCATGGGCCAGCCGTCCGGGTCGCGGGTGAGGGTGCCCTCGGGGTAGAAGGCGACGCACTCGCCGCGTTCCACGGCGTCGATGGCCGCCCGGAAGGCGCTCAGGGCGTCCGTGCTCTCCCGGTAGACGGGGATCTGCCCGGTGCCGCGCATCGCGGCACCGACGAATCCCTTCCGGAAAAGGCCGCTCTTCGCCAGAAATCGGGGGACCCGCCCGGTGTTGTACTGAAAATGCGCGTATGCGAGGGGGTCCACGTGGGAATTGTGGTTCACCACGGTGATAAATCCGCCCTCGGCCGGAATGTGCTCCATTCCGCGCCAGTCCCGCTTGATCAGAACCACCAGCGGCGGTTTGCAGATCACCGCGGCGAAGCGGTACCAGAAGCCGATTCTGCGGCGGGGCACGCGGACACCTTCCTCTAGGGATCAAGGACGTCGGGCCGGGGGGCCGCACAAGTGTCGCCCCAGGCCGCCGGTCTGTCGAGAACACCGTACGCCCGCCCGTCTCCCACCCCCACCCTTGCAAGGAGCTTCGCGCCCCTTCTCCTTCAGGCCCTCCGCCCCGCCCGCCGGACGGCCGAGGTGACGGCTGAGTGACAATGGCCGCGGACAGGAGGGAGGGAACGCTCGTGCAGTGGACCTTGGTCATCCCCGTGAAACCTCTGGCGCGCGCCAAGAGCAGGCTCTCGGACACCGCCGACGACGGACTGCGCCCGGGCCTCGCCCTCGCCTTCGCCCAGGACACGGTGGCCGCCGCGCTGGCCTGCCCGGCGGTCGGGCATGTGGCCGTCGTCACGGACGACCCCCTGGCCGGCCGTGAACTGGCCGCGCTGGGCGCCCGGATCGTCGCCGGCGAACCCGGCGGCGGCCTGAACCCGGCGCTGGCGCACGCGGCGGCGGCGGTGCGCGCCGCGCGCCCCGGCGGCGCGGTGGCGACCCTGAACGCCGACCTGCCGGCGCTGCGTCCCGCGGAATTGTCCCGGGTTCTGGACGCGGCCGCGGAATTCCCCCGCGCTTTTCTCGCGGATGCGGCGGCGATCGGCACGACCGTGCTGGCCGCCGCCCCCGGCCGGGAATTGCGCCCGGCATTCGGCGCCGATTCCCGGGCCCGGCACCGCGCGTCCGGCGCCGCGGAACTCAGCCTCGACGCGGTGGACTCGGTGCGCCAGGACGTGGACACCGGCGACGATCTGCGGGCCGCCCTGAGCCTGGGAGTCGGGCCGCGGACGGCCGCGGCGGCCGCGCGGCTGCTGATCCCGGGGCAGTAGGCTGCCGGCATGCAGGCGACCGCATACACGTACGACCCCGAGACCCGCAGCGGGCAGGTGCTGCTCGACGACGGGACGCCGGTGCCCTTCGAGGCGACCGCGTTCGACGCGGGCGGGCTGAGGCTGCTGCGGCCCGGGCAGCGGGTGCGCATCGAGACCGAGGGCGAGGGCGCCGGGCGCCGCATCACGCTGGTGACCCTCCAGACCTTCTGAGCCCCTCGGGAAACTCCCGTGACGCGCCGCGGGCCGGACTCCGTGCGGAGTCCGGCCCGGCGCGTGAGTGCCCCTGCGTCATTACCTCTTGCGGGCGGTGGCCTTCTTGGCGGTGGTACGGGCCGGCGACTTCTTGGCCGGGGCCTTCTTGGCCGTCGTCTTCTTGGCGGCGGTCTTCGCGGCGGTGGTCTTGGCGGCGGCCGCGGTCTTCTTGGCGGGCGCCTTCTTCGCGGCGGTCTTCTTCGCGGCGGCCGCGGTCTTCTTGGCCGGCGCCTTCTTCGCGGCGGCCTTCTTGGCGGCGGCGGTCTTGGTGACGGCCTTCTTCGCCGCCGCCTTCTTGACCGTGGCGGCGGCCCCGCCGGTCAGGCTGCCCTTGGGGGCCTTCTTGACTGCGATGTCGCCCTTCGGGAGCTTCTTCGAGCCGCTCACCAGGTCCTTGAAGCCCTGCCCCGCGCGGAAGCGCGGCACCGAGGTCTTCTTGACCCGAACCCGCTCGCCCGTCTGAGGGTTGCGGGCATAACGGGCCGGGCGGTCGACCTTCTCGAACGAACCGAAGCCGGTGACCGAGACCCGGTCACCCGCGACCACCGCACGGACGATGGCGTCCAGGACGGCGTCGACAGCATCGGCGGCCTGCTGGCGGCCGCCCATCTTGTCGGCAATCGCTTCTACGAGCTGCGCCTTGTTCACGTCTTCCCCTTCGGAGACATCGCCAGAACGAAAGTGTTCAAGCTTTTCGCACGTTAGGCAGATATATACCGCAAATCAAACACGAAACGGGCTTATCACCCTTGTGCCGCAGCGGAACTCGACTGCCTGGGAGTTGATCAGCTTTCCTCTCCGGGGAATCGACCCTCGTCGAGGTCCACGCGGAACCCCTCCAGCCGCCTTGCCGCGTCGGCGAGATCGTGCTTGGCCACGGCCGTAATGGCCAGCAGCTTCCGGGTCAGCGCCATCCGTACGCCCTCCGGGACTTGCAGTGCGCGCACCGTCGAGTGCGCTTCTTTCAGCTGGTCCGCGACTGCCGCATACAGCTCGAGTTGGCCGTCGTGTTCCATGCACAGATTGTGCCATCTGGGGCAAGTTGTCGCCTGCGCAGGGGGCAACTCCCGCCCCGGACGGCCTTTTCGGCACCGGCACAAGCCGCTGTCGCAGGACCCGGTTACCCCGGCAACAAGCGTCCTAACCTGGGAAGTTGAGGGTTCCCGGAGGCAGGCGGCGCGCCGTCCGGGGCCGGAAACGGCTGTACCCCCGATCGGGGCGATCGGGGGTACAGCGGGGAGTTCGAGGTGGCCGAAACCAGCTCTTGCGGAGCCGGAGCTCAGACCTGCAGCGTGCGCGGCTTGTACGACGGCCGCTGCTGCTCGTAGGCCGCGATGTCGGTCTCGTTCTGCAGCGTGATCGAGATGTCGTCCAGGCCGTTCAGCAGCCGCCAGCGCGAGTTCTCGTCCAGCTCGAAGGAGGCGGTGATGCCCTCGGCGCGCACCTCGCGGTTCTCCAGGTCGACGGTGATCTCGGCCTCGGGGTCCGCCTCCGTGAGCTCCCACAGGGCGTCCACGATCTTCTGCTCCAGAACCACCGTGAGCAGGCCGTTCTTGAGCGAGTTGCCGCGGAAGATGTCCGCGAAGCGGGAGGAGATCACGGCCTTGAAGCCGTAGTTCTGCAGCGCCCAGACGGCGTGCTCACGGGAGGAGCCGGTGCCGAAGTCGGGGCCGGCGACCAGGACCGTGGCGCCCTTGCGCTCCGGGCGGTTGAGGACGAAGTTCTCATCCTTGCGCCAGGCCTCGAACAGCCCGTCCTCGAAACCGTCCCGGGTCACCTTCTTGAGCCAGTGAGCAGGGATGATCTGGTCGGTGTCGACGTTGGAGCGGCGCAGCGGGACGGCCCGGCCGGTGTGCGTGGTGAAAGCTTCCATGACTGATCAGACTCCAGCGGGCACAGATGCGGCGGTTGTGTCGGTCAGGTCGGCCGGGGAGGCCAGGTGGCCCAGGACCGCCGTCGCTGCGGCGACCTGCGGCGACACCAGGTGCGTACGACCGCCCTTGCCCTGCCGGCCCTCGAAGTTGCGGTTGGAGGTGGAGGCGGAGCGCTCGCCGGGGGCCAGCTGGTCGGGGTTCATGCCCAGGCACATCGAGCAGCCCGCGTGCCGCCACTCGGCGCCGGCCTCCTTGAACACGACGTCCAGGCCCTCGGAGACGGCCTGCAGGCCCACCCGCGCCGAGCCCGGGACGACCAGCATGCGTACGCCGTCGGCGACTTTGCGGCCCTTGAGCAGATCGGCGGCGGCGCGCAGGTCCTCGATGCGGCCGTTGGTGCACGAGCCTACGAAGACGGTGTCCACCTTGATGGAGCGCAGCGGCTGCCCGGCCTCCAACCCCATGTACTCCAGGGCCTTTTCGGCGGCCAGACGCTCCGAAGCGTCTTCGTACGAAGCGGGGTCGGGGACGGACGCCGAAAGCGGCGCGCCCTGGCCCGGGTTGGTGCCCCAGGTGACGAACGGCGACAGCGCGGCGGCGTCGATCACCACCTCGGCGTCGAACTCGGCGTCGTCGTCCGTCTTCAGCGTCTTCCAGTACGCGACGGCCGCGTCCCAGTCGGCGCCCTCGGGGGCGTGCGGACGCCCCTTGAGGTACGCGAAGGTCGTCTCGTCGGGGGCGATCATGCCCGCGCGGGCGCCGGCCTCGATCGACATGTTGCAGATGGTCATCCGGGCCTCCATCGAGAGCTTCTCGATGGCGGAGCCGCGGTACTCCAGGATGTAGCCCTGGCCGCCGCCGGTGCCGATCTTCGCGATGATCGCCAGGATCAGGTCCTTGGCGGTGACGCCCTCGGGCAGTTCGCCGTCGACCGTGATCGCCATGGTCTTCGGGCGGGCCAGCGGCAGCGTCTGGGTCGCCAGCACGTGCTCGACCTGCGAGGTGCCGATGCCGAACGCCAGCGCGCCGAAGGCGCCGTGCGTGGAGGTGTGCGAGTCGCCGCAGACGACGGTCGTGCCGGGCTGGGTCAGGCCCAGCTGCGGCCCGACGACGTGTACGACGCCCTGCTCGACGTCGCCCAGCGGGTGCAGCCGGACGCCGAACTCGGCGCAGTTCTTGCGCAGCGTCTCCAGCTGGGCCCGGGAGACCGGGTCCGCGATGGGCTTGTCGATGTCGAGGGTGGGGGTGTTGTGGTCCTCGGTGGCGATGGTCAGGTCGAGCCGACGCACTCCGCGCCCGCTCTTGCGGAGCCCGTCGAAGGCCTGCGGGCTGGTCACCTCGTGCAGCAGGTGCAGATCGATGTAGAGAAGGTCGGGCTCGCCCTCGGCGCGCCGGACGACATGGTCGTCCCAGACCTTCTCCGCGAGTGTCCTACCCATCGCTTTCCCTCCGGCCGGCAAGAGTCCACCGGCCCAACTAGAGATCTTGAGGAGGCGGCACCCGCGCCCCTGATTCCGGGCGTCCGCCGCCGGGCCCTCACGTTCACGGGCCGCTGTGTCATCCAAGAGTGGCGCGTTCCACGGAAAATTGAACTTGCGTTTCACAGAGTGAGACGCGAATATCGTTGCATGGACAACAGTAGCGGCGTGGGCGTTCTGGACAAGGCGGCCCTTGTCCTGAGCGCCCTGGAGTCCGGCCCGGCCACCCTCGCGGGTCTGGTGGCGGCGACCGGACTGGCACGACCGACGGCCCACAGACTCGCCGTCGCCCTGGAGCACCACCGCATGGTGGCACGTGACATGCAGGGCCGTTTCATTCTCGGCCCGCGTCTCGCGGAACTGGCCGCGGCGGCGGGCGAGGACCGCCTGCTGGCCACCGCGGGCCCGGTGCTGACCCACCTGCGGGACGTCACCGGCGAGAGCGCCCAGCTCTACCGCCGCCAGGGCGACATGCGCATATGCGTCGCCGCGGCGGAGCGTCTGTCCGGGCTGCGGGACACGGTGCCGGTCGGTTCGACGCTCACCATGAAGGCCGGATCGTCCGCGCAGATCCTGATGGCCTGGGAGGAGCCGGAGCGCCTGCACCGCGGTCTGCAGGGCGCCCGCTTCACGGCGACGGCCCTGTCGGGCGTGCGGCGCCGCGGCTGGGCCCAGTCGATCGGCGAGCGCGAGCCGGGTGTCGCGTCCGTCTCCGCGCCCGTGCGCGGCCCCTCCAACCGCGTGGTGGCCGCCGTGTCGGTCTCCGGCCCCATCGAGCGCCTGACGCGCCACCCGGGCCGGATGCACGCCCAGGCGGTCATCGACGCCGCGGCCCGTCTCTCGGAGGCCCTGCGCCGCACGGGCTGATCGGCGGCACGCGCCGGCTTCCGCGCCGACGGGGCAGGGCGGCCTCAACGCCGCGGCAGCCCTGCCCCGACAGCGCGGCGGCCGACCCCCGGACGACCGCCCCGGACGACCGGCCTCGCGGCGAGGGGCGATGCTAGGCGTCCGCGCCCCGTCCCGTCCCCCGGGCGAACCGCTCCGCGGCCGTCCGCCCCCGGCGCTCGATCGGCAGCACCCCCGTGGCCGCCGCGAGGCCGAACGCCGGCATGTCGAAGTAGATCGACTCGTACGACCCCTCGGGCACGACGTACGCCTCGTGCCACAGCCCCACGTGCCCGCGCACCTTGCCCGCCCGCTCCTTGCGGTTGATGATCCCCCACACCCGGTGGTGGAACATCTCCGGCGACGACGCGTAGGCGTAGAGCTTCTCCTTGGACTCCCAGTACTGGACGACGTAGTAGGTCCGCGGCGAGGCGGTCAGCAGGACGTGCCCCAGCAGCCCCCGGCTCCTGTCCCGGGCAAGCTCCCCCAGCATGCGGAACATCGACAGGATCACCGGAAGCCACTGGTGCACCGCCCAGAAGTGATTGATGCGCATCCCGATCAGCAGGACCACCGCATCGCCTTCGGCGGCCGCGGTCGTACGGCCCGGAATCGGCTTTGCGAACATGGGGCACCCCCGTGGTCCCTGATTGGATACCGACACTATCCTTTTGAGTGGTGATTGGATCGTGACACTTCCCAAGGAGAGGCGCAAGAGGTGCGGCTGGCGGAGCTGAGCAAGCGCAGCGGTGTGCCCATCGCGACGATCAAGTACTACCTGCGCGAAGGGCTGTTGGCGCCGGGCCGCCAGATCAACGCCAGGACCGCCGAGTACGACGAGGACCATCTGCGCCGGCTGCGCGTGGTGCGGGCGCTCGTCCAGATCGGGCGGCTGCCGGTGGCGACGGCCCGCGAGGTGCTGGGGCACATCGACGACGACTCGCTGGGCCGGACGGTCCGGATGGGCGCGGCCCTGTGGGCGCTGCCCCAGGTGCCCGATCCGGACGGCGAGGACGAGTTCGTGGAGCGAGCGCGCGCCGAGGTGGAGCGGATGCTGGAGCGGCTCGGCTGGTCGAACGCGCAGGCGCTCAGCACCATCTCCCCCGCCTACCGCTCGCTGGTGACGGGGCTGGCCGCGTTCCGGCGGCTCGGCTACGACTGGGACATCGAACTGACGGTGCCGTACGCGCGGTTGATGCACCAGGTGGCCGTCCTCGACCTGGACTTCGTGGAGACCCACGCGTCGGAGGCGGAGAAGGTGGAGGTGGCGGTGCTCGGGACGGTCCTGCTGGAACCGGTGCTGAGCGCCCTGCGGCGGGTCGCGCAGGAGGAGGAGTCGGCCCGTCGTTACGGCTTCGAGTGAGCGGCGGGCCGGGGCACGACGAAGGCCCTCCACCTGAGTGGAGGGCCTTCGTGACGCGTACCCCCGACCGGATTCGAACCGGCGCTACCGCCTTGAGAGGGCGGCGTGCTAGGCCGCTACACAACGGGGGCGTGGACACTGCGTTTCCGCAGGCCCGAGCTGGTCTACCTGGACTCGAACCAAGACTAACTGAACCAGAATCAGTCGTGCTGCCAATTACACCATAGACCAATGTGGTTTAGACCAGTCAGTACCCCCGACCGGATTCGAACCGGCGCTACCGCCTTGAGAGGGCGGCGTGCTAGGCCGCTACACAACGGGGGCCCTAGCGATCCCGAGTGATCGAGATCAGTACCCCCGACCGGATTCGAACCGGCGCTACTGCCTTGAGAGGGCAGCGTGCTAGGCCGCTACACAACGGGGGCTTGCGGATGTGATCCGCGCGTGCAGATGAGCTCTGCGAGCTGGCCTACCTGGACTCGAACCAAGACTAACTGAACCAGAATCAGTCGTGCTGCCAATTACACCATAGGCCACTGGAACGCAAGCCCCTACGGGGTTCTCGTTCTAGTTCACTCCCCCGGTTTCCGGCCTTTCGGCCCGCTCCCCGGCGGCGCAGGAAGAACATTACCCGAAGGAGGACGGGGCTCCAAAACGAGTTCCGTGCCGAGGATCGCCGGGAGTTCCGCGAGGGAGGCGATCCGGCGGGGACCGTGGAACGTGCCGGCCTCGGCGTACACGCCGCCGCGGTCGATCCACACCGACAGCAGTCCGGCATCCGCGGCACCGCGCCCGTCGATCTCGGGGTGGTCGCCGACGTACGCGACCTGGTGGGGAGCCAGGCCCAGGGCGTCGCAGGCGGCCATGAAGGCGGCCGCCTCCGGCTTGGAGACGCCGAGTTCCGCGGCGCACAGGATGGTCTCGAAGCGGTCGTGCACACCGAGCACGCGCAGCTTGCGGTCCTGGACGGCGAGGCTGGAGTTGGACAGCACGGCGTGCCGGTGACTGGCGGCGAGGGCGTCGAGCACGGGCAGGACGTCCGGGAAGAGGGCCCAGGCGGCCTCGTAGTGCCGTACGTAACGCTGAAACCAGGCGTCGGCCTCGGCGTCGGTCAGCGGCTCGTCCAGGAAGACCCGCACCCGCTCGCGGCGCTGGTCCTCGAAGGTGGTCTCGCCGGCCGAGAACCTGGCCCACTGCTGGTCGGTCACCCGCCGCCAGTGGGCGAGGGCCTGCTCGGCGGTGCCGTACCGGTCGAGCCGGCCCTCGGCCACGAGGTGGTCGCGCATGCCGACGCGGTCTGCGGTCGTGTAGTCGAAGAGGGTGTCGTCGACGTCCCAGACCACGGCCCGAATGCTCATGCTCCGACGGTAACCCGGCCGGGGCGGAGGCGTCCGGGAAACGGGTCAGTCGTGGGACCCCCACCAGACGAACCGCTCGATCGGGATCATGTCCGTCACCGCGGCCGTGCTGCTGTAGACGGCGTCACCGTTGTCGGAGGTGCGCAGCTGGTCCGTGTAGAGGTTCATGATCCGGTGGTCGTCGGCGTTCCAGAACTGCTGGCCGCTGCCGCCGCAGGGGCTCGTCCACACGGCGTTGTTCAGGGACTTGGAGTCCGTGGTGAGGCAGTCGCCGTTGGCGTTGCTCACCAGCCTGCGGAAGGTGTAGCCGAAGGCGTCGGTGGTCACCGAGCCCCAGTGCCAGTTCCGGGTGGCGAGGGAGTCGTTGCAGGGGGCGGACCAGACGTTGTCGGTCGTGGGCGAGGCGGTGAGGCAGTTGCCCTCGTAGTCGTTCGTGTACGTCCAGTTGGCGGCGGACGCGTAGGACAGGGTGCCGCCGGTGGCGAGCAGCACGGCGGCGAGGCCCGCGGGGACGGTCAGTCGCGCTTTCCAGGATGTCATGATCATGATCCTCGGCAGCGGTTACGGCCCCCCGGCGAACCGGCCGTGAACGGATCATGTCGATCGGCCTGCGCGCGCATGTGCGGAAGCGGAAGGGGGGGGGGGGGGGGGGGGGGGCGCCCCCCCCCCCCCCCCCCCTCCACTCGCCTTCACGCGTGCGTGCCTTCACGCGCGCGGGTCACGCCGCGAGCTTCTCCAGGGCTGCGTCGATGCGGGCCAGCGTCGCGTCCTTGCCCAGGACCTCCAGGGACTCGAACAACGGCAGGCCGACCGTGCGGCCGGTGACGGCGACCCGGACCGGGGCCTGGGCCTTGCCGAGCTTGAGGCCGTGGGCCTCGCCGGCGGCCAGCACGGCCTCCTTCAGCGACTCGGCGGAGGTCCAGTCCGCCGCCTGGAGCTTCTCCCGCGCCGTGCGCAGCAGGGCGCCCGAGCCCTCCTTCATCGCCTTCGCCCAGCTCGCCTCGTCGAAGACCGGCTCGGGCAGGAACAGGAAGTCGACGTTCTCGGTGATCTCCGACAGGACCTTCAGGCGGGTCTGCGCGTGCGGCGCGATGGCCTGCCACTTGGCCTCGTCGAAGTCCTCCGGCGCCCAGGGGGCGAACGGGGCCCGCAGCCACGGCGCGCAGCGCTCCGTGAAGTCCTTCACGTCCAGCAGGCGGATGTGGTCGGCGTTGATCGCCTCGCACTTCTTGAGGTCGAAGCGGGCCGGGTTGGGGTTGACGTCCGCGACGTCGAAGGCCGCGACCATCTCCCCGATCGTGAAGATGTCCCGGTCGGCCGAGAGCGACCAGCCCAGCAGCGAGAGGTAGTTGAGCAGGCCCTCGGGGAGGAAGCCGCGCTCGCGGTAGAGGTTGAGCGAGGACTGCGGGTCCCGCTTCGACAGCTTCTTGTTGCCCTCGCCCATGACATAGGGGAGGTGGCCGAACTCGGGGACGCCCTTGGCGATGCCCAGCTCGATCAGCGCCTTGTAGAGGGCGATCTGGCGCGGGGTGGAGGAGAGCAGGTCCTCGCCGCGCAGGACGTGGGTGATCTCCATCAGGGCGTCGTCGACCGGGTTGACCAGCGTGTAGAGCGGGGCGCCGTTGGCGCGGACGATGCCGTAGTCCGGAACGTTCTCCGGGAGGTACGTGATCTCGCCGCGGACCAGGTCGGTGAAGGTGATCGTCTCGTCGGGCATCCGGAAGCGGACGATGGGCTCGCGGCCCTGGGCCCGGTACTCCTCGACCCGGTCGTCGGTGAGGTCGCGGCAGTGGCCGTCGTAGCCGGACGGCTTGCCGGCGGCGCGGGCGGCCTCGCGACGGGTGTCGAGCTCCTCCTGCGAGCAGTAGCAGCGGTAGGCGTGCCCGGCCTCGATCAGCTTGGCGGCGACGTCCTTGTAGATGTCCATGCGCTGCGACTGGCGGTACGGCGCGTGCGGGCCGCCGACCTCGGGGCCCTCGTCCCAGTCGAAGCCGAGCCAGCGCATCGCGTCGAGGAGCTGGTTGTAGGACTCCTCGGAGTCGCGGGCCGCGTCGGTGTCCTCGATGCGGAAGACGAGTGTGCCCTGGTGGTGCCGGGCGAACGCCCAGTTGAACAGGGCGGTGCGCACCAGGCCCACGTGCGGGTTACCGGTGGGCGAGGGACAGAAACGGACACGAACGGGTGCGCTAGCCACGCTTGACAACCTTGTTGGTGAGAGTGCCGATGCCTTCGATGGTGACGGCGACCTCGTCGCCGACGTTGAGGGGGCCGACCCCCGCGGGGGTGCCCGTGAGGATCACGTCGCCGGGGAGCAGCGTCATGGCCTCGGAGATGTTGACGATCAGATCCTCGACCGGGTGGATCATCTCGCTGGTGCGGCCGAGCTGGCGCTGCCTGCCGTTGACCGTGAGCTGGATCGTCAGGTCGCTCGCGTCCAGGTCGGTCTCCACCCAGGGACCGAGCGGGCAGGAGGTGTCGAAGCCCTTGGCCCGAGCCCACTGCTTCTCCCGGCGCTGGACGTCGCGGGCGGTGACGTCGTTGGCGCAGGTGTAGCCGAGGATCACGTCCTTGACGCGCTCACGGGGGACCTCGCGGCACATGCGGCCGATGACCACGGCCAGCTCGGCCTCGTGGTGCAGTTCCTGGGAGAAGGACGGGTACGCGATCTCGTCGCCGGAGCCGATCACCGAGGTGGAGGGCTTGAAGAAGGCGAAGGGCGCGTCCGGCACCTCGTTGCCCAGTTCGCGCGCGTGCTCGGCGTAGTTGCGGCCGAAGGCGACGACCTTGTTGGGGAGCACCGGCGGCAGCAGCCGGACCTTGTTCAGCGGGACCTTCGTGCCGGAGAGCTCGAAGTCCGCGAACGGGATGCCCTTGATGATGTCGAGCACGAGCTCGTCCGGCCTGTCGCCCTCGACCGCGCCGAAGGCGACGTTCCCGTCGATGGAGAATCTGGCGATGCGCACGGGATGCCTGCGCCCCTTAACTGAACCGACTGGAGTCTGACGCTCCAGGCTAACGCGGCAACAGCGCGGGGACCTCGCGCATCACGGCGCGAGCCCCGGAGGCGGCGTGGCCTCCGGGGCTCCGGTGACCGGCCGGATCGAGTGATCGGCGGCCGGCGCGCGTACTGCTTGCGGGCCCGCTCCGCCTACTCGGCGGCGGCCGCGACGGGCACGTCCATCAGGACGGTGCGCCTGGGGTTGGCGGTCTGGGCGGGGAGTTCGACAGAGTGCTCCGGCTGCTCCGGGGTCTGCAGCTCGTCGGCGTCCTCGAGGTGCGCCAGCGTCGTGCGCCGCGGGTTGGCTATCGTGCGGAACATCATCGTCGTCTTCACGGCTGTAGTCGACCTTGTCGTGTACGGGCACCCGCGTGCGGCGAAAGCCCCATCCCGGGCACGGTTGTCAAAGTGTTACGTCCTGTAAACCGTCAGGCTAAACATGCAATTCCCTTCGGAAGCCCCGGAGAAGCCGTGATCACCGTGTGAGTTTGCTCACTACCTCAAGGGCAAACCGGTCAATTCCGACCCGCAACCCACCGGGCCGAAACGGACATTGACCACCTGAAGCCACCATTCCGCTCCTGATCATGGCGACTGGGACACGACTCACCGCCGGACGACTCGCGGGCATACGTCCGATATTAACCGGATCTCTTTCTACGTCCGGTGACCCGACACTCACAAATTGTCACGTGCGTCACGGCATGACCCACGGGCCTTGTTGGAGATCCTGCACTGTGCTGGAATTCCACGGACCGCCGCAGGATCGAGCCGGCGCGCAGGGGGCGCAACGCAGCGCCGAGTGGCGGCGAGACAGGGGGAGCCAGCGCCGGTCACTCACGACCACCCGGGGGGCGTTTTCAGGGCGTTCCCCACAACGCCGACACCGTGTCCCTCCGTTCACCCGGAGGGGCGCCTGGTCCAGAGGTTGCGACGCTAGTGCAGGGACGTTTCAAGAGGGATAACGGCGCTTCGGCTCAGCCGGAGCCGCACGGCGGGACTGGCCCCATGGCCGGCAGCTCCTCGCCCCAGCACGCCCAGAACCCGGGCCCGGCACCGTCCGGCGACGGCGGCGACCGCGCCGGGCGCCCCGGCCCGACGACGTCTTCCGGGTCCGCCGGTCCCACCGCCACGCCGGCCAAGCCGCCCACCGGCCCGACCGGCCCGGGATCGCGGGTGGCCCTGCGCAACTGGCGCATCTCCACGCGTCTGGTGTCGCTGCTCGCGCTCCCGGTGGTGGCGGCCACCTCGCTGGGCGCCCTTCGCATCAGCGACAACATGGACGACATCCAGCAGCTCGACAACATGAAGCTGCTGACGGACATGACCAAGCAGGCCACCGAACTGGCCGCCGCGCTCCAGGACGAGCGCGACCAGTCCGCCGGCCCCCTCGCGCACGGCTCCAAGGCCAGCGCGTACACGGTCAAGGGCTACCGGGACAAGACGGACCGGTCCGTGACCAACTTCAAGGACGCCGCGGAGGAGATCGACACCTCCAGCATGGCGAACGGCAACCTGCTCGGCGTCCGCGAGACCCTGGTCGGCCTCGTCCGCGACCTGGGCGACCTGGCGAAGATACGCAACTCCGCCTACGAGGCCAAGGACAACTCGACCCAGACCGTCGAGTCCTACCACCGCCTCATCACCAACCTGCTGGACCTCTCCCAGGACATGGCGGAGGCCACCAGCAACCCCGAGATGATCCAGCGCACCCGCGCCCTGGCGGCCTTCTCCTCCGCCAAGGAGTACGCGTCGATGCAGCGCGCGGTCCTCGCGGCGGCGCTGCCGGCCAACAACAGCACCACCGGTGACCTGTCGGAGAACGACCGCCTCTACGCCCAGTCGGCGCTGGCCGGCCAGACCTCCGAGCTGCGCAGCTTCAAGAGCCTCTACGGCACCGAGAGGGCGGCCGCGCTCCTCACGCCCATCGAGAAGAACAACGCCTCCATCAAGGCCACCGACACCTACGCCAACCGCGCGCTGGCGAGCAAGGACGGCCTGTCCGACCTGCAGAAGCGCTCCTACCAGGACTGGGTGGACGACAGCTCGACCAAGATCGAGCAGATGCAGAAGATCGAGCACACGCTGCTCGAGGACATGGAGCAGAAGGCGCGCGAGCTGCGCAGCGCCTCCGAGCAGGAAGCGATCATCTCCGGTGCGCTGATCCTGCTGGTGCTCGGTGTCTCGCTGGTCGGCGCCTTCGTCGTGGCCCGGTCCATGATCCGCTCGCTGCGCCGGCTGCAGGAGACCGCCACCAAGGTCGCCCAGGAACGCCTGCCCGAGCTGGTCAAGCAGCTGTCCGAGGCCGACCCGCAGGACGTCGACACCTCCGTCGAGTCGGTCGGTGTGCACTCCCGTGACGAGATCGGCCAGGTGGCCGCGGCCTTCGACGACGTGCACCGCGAGGCGGTCCGCCTCGCCGCCGAGCAGGCCCTGCTGCGGGGCAACGTCAACGCGATGTTCACCAACCTCTCGCGCCGCTCCCAGGGTCTGATCCAGCGCCAGCTGTCGCTGATCTCCGAACTGGAGTCCCGCGAGGCCGACCCGGACCAGCTGTCCTCGCTGTTCAAGCTCGACCACCTCGCGACGCGTATGCGCCGTAACGGTGAGAACCTCCTCGTCCTCGCCGGTGAGGAGCCCGGCCGCCGCTGGACCCGCCCGGTCCCGCTGGTCGACGTGCTCCGCGCCGCCGCGTCCGAGGTGGAGCAGTACGAGCGCATCGAGCTCGCCTCCGTGCCCACCACCGAAGTGGCCGGCCGGGTCGTCAACGACCTCGTGCACCTGCTCGCCGAGCTGCTGGAGAACGCGACCTCCTTCTCCTCCCCGCAGACCAAGGTCAAGGTCACCGGTCACGCGCTGCCGGACGGCCGCGTGCTGATCGAGATCCACGACACCGGCATCGGTCTCTCCCCCGAGGACCTCGCGGCGATCAACGAGCGGCTCGCCTCGCCGCCCACCGTGGACGTCTCCGTCTCCCGCCGCATGGGCCTGTTCGTGGTCGGCCGCCTCTCGCAGCGCCACGGCATCCGCATCCAGCTGCGCCCGTCCGACTCCGGCGGTACGACCGCGCTGGTCATGCTGCCGGTCGACGTGGCGCAGGGCGCCAAGAAGCCCGCTCCCGGCGGCAAGCCCGGCGCCCCCGCGCCGAGCGGCGGTCCGGCCGCCGCGCAGGCGGCCGCGGGTGCCGCCGCGGCACGCCGGCAGGCCGCCGCGCAGAACGGCGGCGGTTTCGGCGGCGGTGCGCTGGGCGCCGGTCCGGCCGGTGGCGGTGCCCTGGGCGCCGGTCCGGCCGCCGGCGGCCGCCTCGGCTCCGGCCAGGGACCGCGGGCCGCGCTGCCCGGTGCGGGCGCGGGCGGTCGTCCCGGTGCGCCGGGCGGACCGCGTGGACCGCAGGGGCCCGGGGTTCCCCCGCAGGGCCGGCCGGCTCCGGCCGCCGGCGCGGGCGCCGGGTTCGGCGGTCAGGCGCCGGGTGCGCCGCAGGGTCTGCAGGCGGCGGGCGCCGGCCAGGACGCCTTCGGCGGCGGCCGTGGCCCCGTGCCTCCGCAGCTGCCGGACGCCGGGGACGCGGGCAGGGCCGCCCCCGAGCGGGGCGGACGGCGCCACGGGCGCCGGGCCCAGCTGCCCGGCCGCGGCGCCACCCCGCGCGCCGAGCTGCCGGGCGGCGACCAGCAGCAGCCCCGGGTGCCCAGCTGGAGCGACGAGAACGCGCAGCCTCCGGTGGAGCGCGCCTCGCTCGACGCCCCGCGCGGACACGACGAGCAGGACCCCGCCCAGACCTCCCGCATGCCGCGGATCGACGACCGGCAGGGCCCCGGTTCCACTTCCGAGTTCCCCCGCCAGGACTTCGGCGCCCCGGCGCCCGACAGCCGCCAGGACACGGGCCAGTTCGCCCGCCAGGACTTCGGCGCCCCGGCGCCCGACAGCCGCCAGGACACGGGCCAGTTCGCCCGCCAGGACTTCGGCGCCCCGGCGCCCGACAGCCGCA